>JAADHO010000256.1 GCA_013151775.1 Deltaproteobacteria bacterium
GACGCTCGCCCCCTCGATGTCCTCGAGGTAGTCGTGGAGCAGCCCCGCGATCATCTGGTCTTCGTCACCGCCATGCTCGCCCACGCTGGCGAACGAGCCCGGGGAGCTGAAGCTAGTCAGCGCCGCGGACAAGCTGCACAACGCCAGCTCCATCGTGCGGGATCACCGGCGCGTCGGGGACGACGTGTTCACCCGCTTCAGCTCGAGTCGCGCTCAGACGCTCTGGTACTATCGGGCGGTGCTCTCGGCTCTCGAGCACGGCTTCGAGCACCCGATCGTCGAAGAACTTCGGCGCATGGTGAAGCTGCTCCACCGCTTGGCCGGAGAGCACTTCGAGGTCGAAGCCTGGCCCTGTCCGGAGCCGCCCGCGAACGACGTGTAAGCACCCGCATCGCCCTCAGGTGGGGATGCACTGTACCGTACGGGCGCTCGACCTATTGTCACGTTAGGATGCCCGAATGCGCAGTCTCGCTTTTCGCCACGCCCTCGCCTTGTTGCTCAGCCTGAGCATCAGCGCCTGCGGTGACGACTCCAGTCCACCGGACAGCGGCACGCCCGACGCCGGAGACGCGACGACGCCGAGACCAGTGCTCTGCATCGGCGGGGACGAGAGCGTGCGCCTCGAGACTCTGGACCTCACCTTCCGGCGCACGCAGATCGGCCTGACCGCCGGCGTGACGCGGCACGCAGCGCTGGATCTGAGCAACGACCTCTGCGTCGACCTGCCGATCACCATCACGGCCTCGAGCGACGGCGTCGTGAGCTTCCCGACCGACCTCACGCTCGCCACCGGCCGGAGTCGCATCTTCGTCGATCTCCTGGGTGTGGCCGCAGGTCGCACAACGTTGACGGCGAGCGCGGTCTTGAACGCGGGTGAGGCGGGCGAAGTTCGCTGGGAGTCGAGCGTAGAGGTGCTCGTGTCGGACGGCAGCGTCCCCGGCTGCGAGGGAACCGCGAACGGCATGGTCACTCCCGGCGGTGAGGTGAAGATCACCACCGGCACGGCGGCTGGGACAGGTGTGGTGCTCAACGCGGGCGCGGCAGCGGACAACCAGTTCCACGTCGATCCCTTCATGGTCGGCGTGGCCTGTGCTCCCGATCAGGTGCCGACGGGCTACAGCGCCCTCGGCCCGGCCATCTCCTTCGGGCCGAGCAGCCTGCGCTTCCGTCGTGAGATCGAGCTCGACGTGCCCGTGTCCTTGGCGCTGCTACCCGAGGACGCCGGTCGCGGCGCCGTGCTCTTCGCGTACACGGGTCCGAGCGCTCCGAGCGCGCGCATCGTGCCCGTGGCGTCGCCGGCCTTCGAGGGCGACACGGACGCCGGCATGGTGCGCTTCCTCGTGCCTCGCCTCGGCACCTATCAGGCGGTGACGCTCACGGCCGGTCCCACGCGACGCGACCGCACCTTCACCTACCGCGGCATCACGGGCGTCTCCATGGGCGCCGGCGGAGCGGCCACCATCGGCTTCGACAACCCCGACCGCTTCGACTTCGTGGCGCCCCTCGGTGGCCCCGTCGATTGGGTCAGCATGCTCCACTACATCCGCACCTATCACATGGGCGGTTTCTGCACGGACGCCGAGCGCACGGCGGATTCCGCAGCCTGCGCTGGACCCGCACGCACGGATCGCACGCCCGATCCCACGGGCGTCTACGAGGTGCGGCAGGACTTCGAGCATTGGACCTACGTGGACGAATACGGCGGTCAGGGCGGCACCTTCGACCGCCACGAGTACATCCAGATCTTCCGCGATCTCTCGATGATGTATGGCAGCCTGAACAGCAACACGAATCCGCTCTCGCCCGGTGACGCGGGCTACGACCCGACCATCCCCGACGTCACCCCTCCGGGTGTTCCCGACTCGCGCCGCATGATGAGCGACGCCGACCGCTGCGCGACGCCTGTCCGCATCGCTCCGACGGACGGAACACCGGGCACAGGTCTCTACGACGACGAGTTCAACCCGGAGGGCGCCTATCCCGCGATCACCATCTGTGACAGCGCCGAGGTCCGGGTAGACGGCGAGCGTGACGTGGGCGTGTGGGATCCCACTGGCGACAACAACTACCCCCTCGAGGTCGCCATGGCCTTCGATCTCAACGACAACGGCGTACGCGATCCCGGCGAGCCCTTCGCCAACTGGGGTCGCGAGAACTTCGAAGACTGTGGCAGCGACCGCCTCTGCGACGTGGACGAGCCGGGCTACAGCACCACCAACCCCGATCCCAACGGCGACGACTACGACCCGCAGTACAACCCCGCGGGCGAAGAGGGCAACTGGATGCGCGACGGTGACCGCTGCGACCCGAGCAGCGGCGAGGCCTTCTCTGACACCGGCCTCGATGGCGTCATGGGCACGCCGCAGCTCGCAGACGGCGGCTTCGATTCGGGCGAAGGTGATGGCTGCTGGAACATGGCGGCGGGTTTTCAGCGCATGTTCGACCACAGCGCGCGCACCCGCATCGCTAGCTTCGACGCCGCGACGCTGGCGGATCTCGACATCTTCAGCGACGGAGGCATCCGCGACCTGTTCAACTTCTCGTGGATCCACGAGAACATGATGGGCGGCTTCTCGGCGCGCGGGATGCCCGTGAACTACTACGACACACACGCCTCACTGAACTTCGGCGGCGTGGGCACGGACGATGAATTCAGGTTCGCCGAGGTCGACTGGCCCGAGGTCGGCAAGTACGTCCACATCCGCTACGGCGACGTGGACGCCAGCGAAGGCCAGCTGGTGCAGGGCGACGGAGGCCACGTGGGAACTCCCGCGCAGATCGTCAACCGCGTGCTCTCGACCATCGCCTGGTTCAGCGCCAAGTGGCCCGGCGGCGACCGCACGCGCCTGATCGATCGCATCTGCACGCCCATGAACCCGGGCTGCACCAACCCCAATCAGTTCACCTTCGACTTTACGGCGCCGAGCACAGGTCGCGTCGGGCCCGTCTCTGTGGTGCTTCCCCCGGGCTACTTCATGGACGAATTCCAGGACCTCACCTACCCCGTGGTCTACTTCGGTCACGGCTACGGTCAGGAGCCGAGCGACTTGGTGGCCATCGGCATCATCCTCTGGAACTTCATGACCTCACGTCAGATCCCCGAAGAGCAGCGCTTGCAGAAGATGATCTTCGTCTTCCCCGACGGTCGCTGTCGAGGTGACGAGTGCATCCGCGGCACCTTCTACACGGACGCGCCCGCGAGCACACCAAACGGCGCGCAGATGGAGACCTTCATGCTCGACCTGATGACCTACATGGACGAGAACTACCGCACGAAGTCGAGCGAGACCCACCCCGTCATCGAGTAGGGGGAGTGGCCAAGATGTAGGGCTTCTTCAGCGCCCCATGTCTTTCCGACAGCTTCTCTCGTCTAAGTTTGATCTCAGCGCGGGACTGCAGGGCGATCTCTAGCCAACTTGAAACGGTGGTTGGGCGCCAGCAGTCGAAGTCCGTGTTGACGTCCTGTGCGACAACGACGGTCCAATAGGGTTGTATGCACGTAGCGAGGAAAGCCCATGTGCTGTAGGTGATCCGCTCGAAGGTGCGGAGTGACCTGTGGAAGTTCAGCTGACCGTGTGGAAATCCGCCAATTTCGTCTATTTCGTCGTTATCCATCCAGTCGAACCACACCAGGTCTTTCGTGCTTGACCAAAGGGTCTCTATCGACTCGACGAGGAACACACCATCTTCGTTTTTTTGGTCCGTCTCCGCGTAGGTCATTGGTGCGACGACACCTTCCACTCCCTCCGCTGCAGCAGCCTTGTCGAGACGCGTCCAACGCAGTTGAATTCCGTTGCATACACGATAAAGAGCTTTGATATCCGGATCGATCGTGTGGAAATACTTCTTCAGATCCTCCAGATCCGACTCTGGCGCGGGAGGGTTGACCTCGAAACACAACACCTTGATCTCCGGGTCGGATCGCAACTCGTCAACCATAGCCCTGAACCTTCGGAGCCAGTCCTCTGCGTCCATGCCCTCGACCTGATTGCCGGTGATGATGACGTGACAACCCTCCTTCCACGGCCCGCCCGTTAGCAGCTCCCGAGCGCAGCCGTCGGTCAGCCCTGTGGTGCTCAAATCGAGCCGCGCGAGGTCGGGAAGCTCGAGCGCACGGAGAAGCGCAACACCCTCATCTCCGATTGGGCATTCACTCAGGCTGAGCCACTCGAGGCCTGTGGGGGACGTCTCGAGCAACGACTTCAGCGCAGAAAGATCAAAGTGCGTGTTCCTGCCGAGGTCCAGACGAGTGAGACGGGAAAACCAGGGACAGGCGGCCACGCTCGCCGCTTGCGAAGGAAGATCGCCTCGATCGTACTTCAGCGCCTTGATGTCGCGCAGCGGCAATGCCTCGAGAGGCAAGCCTCCATTCACGTCGGGGCTGTACCAAGAACATACCTCCAGACTGATGAGATTCGGTGTCCATGAAGCTTCAGAGAGGGCGATGGTTGTCAGCGGCAAATCACCCGCTGAGATTCTCAGTTCCGTGAGATTCAAAGACGGAGCCGACAGAATGTCCGCTTGACCCGCATCCGTGAAGCTATTCCTCGAAATATCGAGATAGCCGATATTCTGAAGCAGCGGTGACTCGCGGAGAGCATGGGCCACCTTGTCATCGAGGTCCTCACCGGCAAGGTCGACCCGGAGGATGTTGGAGAAAAGCGGCTCCTTCGCGATCTTCTTTCCTGCAGTGGACCCTAGGTTCCGGTAGCCAGACGGGGTCTTCAGGGAGCGGCAAAGGGACAGGGCGGGGTGCCCTCGTTTGCCTCGCTTTTCGATCACTCGCTTGCTTGGACCCTTCCGGCCAACGAGCAAGCTCAACCAAGAAACGGGGACGATCCGAAGATCATCTGGCCAATCTTCGTCCAGCACTGTCTCTGCCCTCGTGACAGCTTCGCCTAGACCGTCGGCATCAGGCCAATCATCGAGAAGGTCAGTGATGTGTACCCATGTTCTAGAACTCGGCGGCTGGTTCAGCAGCTCTTCGAGACGACCTTCTCGCATTTTTTCGTTCTTTCGTTGGTGTGGATTCAGAACCATCGTGTCAGGGCGTTGACGCGCGAGTCTCTTGGCTCTGCCCGAGCATGGCGACGTCGTGCTCGCCCAGGATCCAGACGTGACCGGCAGCGTCGACCTCGACGTCGCGCAGAGCGCTGAAAGGCAAGCCCTCTGGTTCGCCGTAGACGCGGAAGGCGCTGCCGTCCCAGAAGACGAGGCCGCCGTGGCCGGCGCCGTAGAGGTGGCCCTCGGCGTCGAGGGCGAGGCGCGCGATGTGCGCCGCCTGCACGACGCCGGGCAGGCGGAACTCAAATTCGTGATCTTCGAAGTATCCGAGGCCCTCGGCGGCGGCGATCCAGACGCGGCCGGCTGAACCTGCGGCGATGTCGCTGACGACCTCGCCGCGCACGCCGCGCGCCTCGCCGAAGATCACGGCCTGCGACTCGCCCACGCGGACCGCACCCTCCACGGAGGAGAGCCAGGCCATGCCACGCTCGTTCAGATCGATGGTGGTCACCGAGTCGGGCATGGAGAGGGCTCCCGGACCATCCTCGCCATCGCGCGTCGCGCCGCGGTGATGATGCGTCACGACGGGCGCCTCGCGATGCGCCACCAAGCAACCGACCGCGCGCGTCTGACCCTCGATGCCGAAGCGCGGGCAGACCCACGCGACCTCGTCCTCCGCCACACCGAAGACCGGCACGGAGTCCACGACCTCGCCCGGCGGGATCGCGATCTCCACGCGCGTCTCGAAGGCGTCTTGCAGTATTCGGGAGACGATCAGGCGAGTGCCCGCTTGCACCACGGGCTCCGCGCTCTCTGGCGCGGTTCCCGTCTCGGGATCCACCGGCGCGGCCGCGACGTGGGGTGCCTCGGTCAACAGGTAGGCTCCACCGGGTCCGTTGGCCAGAGCCAGGATGCGCTGCCCCACGGGGCCCTCGACAGGCTGGAGGTATCCGCCACGCAGCCGCGCGAGCCGGTGGTCGCGACTCATCACCCAGGTGCGACCGAGGGAGTCGGACGCGATGGAGAGCTGGATGGGATCCACGAGGTTCTGACTCGAGAGCCTGCGCGTCCCCGCGTCGCTCACCAGCAGCACGCCGCGGTTGGCGTCCGCGACCGCCACGAATCCGCCGGCGCTGCGCGCCAGATAGAAGTGTCCGCCCAAGACCTCGCCGGGCTGAATCTGAAGCGCAGGCGCGGCGATGTCGGGGTGGTTCGGCGGAATCGCGGCCAGCGGTCGTGGCTCGCGAAGCACGGGCGTGGGCAGCGGACCGTGCTCCGAGTCGATGCTGCGCAGGCGAGCGCGATAGCTGAGCGCGCCGAAACGATCCGAGCGCGACAGAGCCACCAACGCCACGCCCTCGCCGCCCACCGACAGAGGCAAGAGCCGCGTCGGCGTCACCAGGAAGAGCGACGCTCCGCGACGCGCCAGGCCGATCGCCCGGCGCTCGAGGCCGGGCACTGCGTATCCGTACCAGCGCTCGCCGTCGAAGTAACCGATGCGGCTCTCGCCAGGGCCTTCGAGCAACGCCAAGGCGCGCCCGGCGCCGAGGGCCAGCACAGAGCGCACGTAGGGCAAAGGCAGACCGTGGCTGTCCGTGTGCTCGCGCACGATGTCGCCCTCGACGTGCCACAGACCCCGTGAGGTGCCTATCCAGAGATCGCCCTCCGGCGCCTGCGCCATGGTCGTGCACTCGGCCTCCTCACCGAAGAACTCGAAGACGCCGCCCGCCTGACGCCGCGCCACACCCAGGGAGCCGCAGGCCCAGAGCGTGCCGTCGTCCTGACCGAGCAGCGCCGCGATCGATCCCACGGGCGAGTCGGCCAGCACGTCGCCCACCTGCGTGCCGGAGAGCTCGACCAGACCACCCTCGGTGGCCGCCACCAGCGTGCCCGGCGTCAGCTCGGCCAAGGCGAGCACGGACTCCGCGGGCAGCCCTTCGGCTAGACCGAGGCGCACGGGCGCGGCTTGCCCCTCGACGGGGTACACGAGCACACCACGGTCGGTCGCGACGTAGATGTGCTCGGCGGAACGGACGACGTCTCGCACCGCGTCGATGTCCTCGAAGCGACGCACGGCTCGGATCGCCTGTGGCAGCCCGGGCGCGAGCTCGGGCGTGGTCGCGGGCAAGCTCAACGCCCGCGGCGGACAGCCCGTGAGCAGCAACGAGATCGAGAGCGCGAGGATGGGGAGGTGACGAAGCATCGGCGCGATGAAGCCCCGACACGCGCCGCGTGTCAATGCGGAGTGCGCCACGAGGGAAGTTCCGGCGCTGCGTGGTCAGAGGTATGCTCTCGGGATGCGCACACTCTTATGCTTGTTGATCCTCGTGACCGCTTGCGGCGACGACGGAGCGTCCAGCGACGCCGGGCGGGACGCCCCCGCCTCCGATGGCGGCCGTGACACCTCGACCCGCGACTCTGCGATCGACTCCGGGACACGTCCCGACGCAGCGCCTCCGGGCGACGCAGGCGGAAGCGACGCGGGCGGTGGCGACGCGGGCACGGGCAGCACGCTCTCCGATCGCTACCCCGGCGACGAGGGCATCGACTCGGATCCCTCCGTGCTCTTCCACGACGACTTCGAGGGCGGGTGGGGCCGCTGGGACGGACCGACCGGAGACACGCGCTACCTCACGATCTTGAACGACGCCGCCACGGCGAACGCAGGCTCCCAATACCTGCAGTCCAAGGTCACCACGGCGGATCTCGCGGAGAATATGTACATCTCCGCCTCGCCTCGCGTGACCTTCGACAGGCGCGTGGACGAAATCTGGTGGCGCTTCTACGCACGCTTCCCCGTGGTGGCGCCGAACCCTCACCACTGGATCCGCATGGCCGCGGGCAACGCCTCGTGGGATCGCAGCGGCCTCGCCAACACCGTCCCCGGCGGCGGCGACGGCTTCTGGTTCGACTTCGACGCCAACAACAACGACCAGTTCGATTTCTATGTCTACTGGTACAAGATGCGCTCCGGACGCTGCAACGACGGCAGCGCCACTCCCGGCTGCGCCGGCGACCAAGGCACGACCTACTACTACGGCAACGTCTTCCGACCGCCGGAGCAGACGCCCTTCCCGCGTGACGCCTGGTTCTGCGTGGAGATCCACGCCAAGGCCAACACCGTCGGCAACCAAGACGGCGAGCTCTCCTTCTACATCGACGACGCTCTGGTCGGCGACTACCGCCCCGGCTACCCCAACGGCACCTGGCTGCGCGCGCAGTTCCACACCGACGGCTGCACCTTCTCCGCCTGCACGGATCCCGTGCCCTTCGAGGGCTTCGACTTCCGCGCGGACGCCAGCGTGGGCTTCAAGGCCATCTACCTCGACGCCTACTACGAGCGCGACTCCTCCGCGCGCAAACGTCAGGCGCTCGAAGATCGCGGCCTGACCGTGTCCGACGAGCAGATCATCTACTACGACGACGTGGTAGCCGCGACCGAGCGCATCGGCTGTCGACGCTGAGGAGAGCCTCAGTGCACAGGCGTTGAATCCGAGCCGCATCGCGCCGAGACAAAGCGGCTACTGCTCCCGCTCAGCAGCCGAGTCGTCGCGCCCGAGCTTCTTCAAAGCGGCCACGTCCGCCAGATCTTGCGGTCGGCCTGCCGCAGCCTTGTTCGCCATCAGGTCTGCCAGCGCGACGATGAAGACCGGAAGTTCACCGACATGAACCCGCCGCGCGCGCGACAGGGTCGCATCCGTGTCGATCCCGTCTGCCGATGCGAGGATGTCGATTCGCACTGGCGGGACGCCCATATAGAGGATCTCGGAAGGACCCAACGTCAGCGCGGCGCGAGTCACCTTCGAGGGTGCGCCGAATCGTTGGAGGGCCTCGGCCAGACGCTCGAGGTTGTTCGCGGAACGCGAGACCAGGATGTCGAGGTCCTTGGTGGCACGAGGCACGGCGTAGTAGCCTACCGCATATCCTCCGAGGAGCGCGTAGTTAACTTCCGAATGGGCGAACTCCGCCAACAGATCTCTGAAGTCGGGGTGTAGGTCCATCTTCGCCTCGCAGCGCTAGAGTGTCTGCTACCAAGGACCAAATCATGCCGAAACGCTCCGCCGCAGTTAGCGACATGCTAGACTGTGCGGGTTCGAGCTCATCGAAGGAGTGCGCAACACCTCCGGTCCAAGCAGCTCGCCGTAGCTCAGCGCGACGAGCGGCGTCTCCCGCTCCTGGCCGGTCCGGATCCATCCACGAATCATAGCATCGAACGCGTTTAGGGGCTCGCGCGTCGAGCTCATGCCTCCTCCGATCCGCCGAGCTGACGCTCGATCCAGTCGATCACGGGCGCCTCGCAGTTCTTGGCGTCGAGGCGAGACATCTGCTGAATGCCCGTCGGGCTGGTGACGTTCACCTCGGTGAGCTTGCCGCCGATCACGTCGAGCCCCACGAAGACCAAGCCGTCTTCGCGCAGCCTCGGCGTCACGCGCTCGACGATCTGGCGATCGACGTCCGTGATCTCGCCTCGCACGACCTTGCCGCCGACGTGGATGTTGGAGCGCAGGTCGCCGCCCTGCGGCACGCGCAGGATGGCGCCGAGGATCTCGCCGTCCATCAACAGGATGCGCTTGTCGCCTTCCGTCACCTCGGGGATGAAGGCCTGCACCATCGCCAGACGCCGCCCGCTGTGGGTCACGGTCTCGACCAGGGCGTTGTAGTTGGAGTCGTCGACACGAATGGCGAAGATGCCCTCGCCGCCGTGGCCGTCCACGGGCTTGATCACGGCGCGTCCGCCCACCTCGTCGACGAAGGCGCGGATCGTCTCGGCGTCGGCGGAGACCAAGGTCTCGGGCATCAGCTCGGGGAAGTGACAGGCGTAGAGCTTCTCGTTGGCCTCGCGCAGACCGCGCGGATCATTGACCACCAGCGTGCGCCCGCGCAGCTTCTCGAGCAGCAGAGAGAGCCAGAGGTAGTCGTCGTCGAAGGGTGGATCCTTGCGCACGAAGACGGCGTCCACGTCCGCGAGGGCCACGCTCTCGGAGTCGTCGAGCAACACGGGCGGCGTCGCGCCGTCGTCACAGCGCGCTCGACGCACGCGCGCGAAGGGCTCGGCGCCGCGCATGCTCACGTCCCGCGGCAGGCAATGATCGACGCGATGCCCACGCCTCTCCGCCTCACGCATCAACGCATAGGAGGTGTCCTCGTGCACGAGGACGCTGGAGACGGGATCCATCACGAAGACGATTCGCATGCCGAAGTGCTAGCAGCGTCATGCGCTAGGGCAACGGGAGGACGCCCGACGAAGCGCCTCCGGTCGGCGGACTCAGCGGTCGAATTGAAACACGAGCTCGTCCTGGCGGATCATGCCGAGTTCGTCGCGCGCCACACGCTCGATGGCCTCGGGATCCGTGCGCAGCGCTCGCACGCGGACCTCGAGCTGCCTCACCTCTTCGCGGTAGCTGCGGTTCTGCTCCTGAAGCGCCGCCAGCTCGGCGCGCAGCACTCGGTAGCGGGGCATGCCTTGGGGATCGAAGAGGTGCAGAGGCACCGTGACCACCGCGGACACGAGCAACCCGAAGGGGAGCAGCCATCCAGCCGTGCGCGAGAATCCGTTCACGCCCACATGATGCTTCGGACGGGGGCGTGAGCCAACTTCGTGACGGATGATCGAGCAGGCAGGCCCGCCGCTTGACGGAGAGGCACTCGACACATAGCTTTTTTCAGGGACATTCCGACAAGGAGCCTTTTGTCCGGCGAACTCAGCTTTCGAAAGCGACGCATCCTGTATGCGGCCTTGACCGAATACATCGCGACGGGCGAACCCGTGGGCTCGCGGCGCCTCGCAAAACGCTACGGGATCAACCTGTCGCCGGCGACGATCCGCAACGTGCTCTCGGATCTCGAAGACGCGGGCTACCTGCAGCAGCCCCACACCAGCGCCGGGCGAGTCCCCACGGACGCAGGCTTCCGGGTGTTCATCGACGCCTTGGTGCAGATGCGCGAGGTGCCGGACACGGACAAGACGTTGATCCTCGCGCGCCTCCGCGACCTGCGGCCGGGCCAAGACGACGTGATGCGCGAGGCGGGCAAGCTGCTCGCGTCCATGACCGACGCGGCGGCCGTGCTGACGGCGCCGAGGCCTGACCAAGAGCACCTCGATCAGCTGCACTTCATGCCGCTGCGAGCCGGACGACTGCTGGCCGTGATGGTCACGCGCAGCGGCGCCATCCAGAACCGCGTCGTGCCCTACCCCGAGGTCGAGCGCGCGGAACTCGACCGCCTGAACAACCTGCTCGACGAGCTCGTCCCCGGGGCGACGCTGCTGGAATTGCGCGATCGCCTCTCGGTGGAGATGGAGACCGAGCGCGGACGCTACGACAGCCTGCGACGCAGCGCCTCGAAGATGGTCGAGGCCATCCCCGACGCGACGACCGCCACGGAGGTCGTGATCGAAGGTCAGGGCAAACTCTTCGAGCGACCCGAGTTCGGTGATGTGGGAAAGATTCGCACCTATATGCGCGCCTTCGAGGAGCGGGAACGCATCCTCGAGCTGATCGAACAGACCGTGGGCTCCGCGGGCGTGCAGGTGTTGGTGGGCACGGAGGCGAGCCTCGGAGACATCACGGACGTGTCGGTGATCACGTCGCACTACGGCGAAGGCAGCTCTCCGGGGACGCTCGGCGTGATCGGCCCCGCCCGCATGGACTACGCCAAGGTCGTCCCCTTGGTGGACTTCACGGCGCGCGTGGTCGGCGAGCTCTACACCGCGGCGGACGACCCCGACGATGAGCGGCGCTGAAGACGCCCGATGGTGAGCAGGCAAAGAATCGAGCCGTTCATTTGTCTAGCCCTGCTCGCGTGACTATGTTCGCCTGCGCCAGACACTCGTCCCCTGGAGAGACCCGTGGAAGATCACCAAGAGACCGAAACGCCTAGCGATGCTCCCGAGGAGACGCCCTCGGGAGAGCACTCCGTAGAAGCCGCCGAGGCCGAGGTGGCCCTCGATCCGTTGGCGCAGGCCCGCGCCGAGCGGGATCGCCTGCGCGACAAGCTCCTGCGTGCGGCCGCCGACCACGACAACTTCCGCAAGCGCACGCTGCGCGAGATGCGCGACAAGGTCCAACGCGCCCGCGAAGACACGCTGCGCGAGATTCTGCCCGTGATCGACAACCTCGAACGAGCGGTCACGACCTCCGGAGACGCCAAGGACGTGAAGACCGTGGTGGACGGCGTGCGCATGGTGTTGAAGCTCTTCGACGACGTGGGCGAGCGCATGGGCCTGACGCGAATCGCCACCGCAGGCGAGCGCTTCGACCCGAACGTGCACGACGCTCTGCAGCAGCTCGAGACGGACGACGTCGAGCCCGGCACCATCGTCGCGGAGCTCGTACCGGGCTACCGCGTCGGGGAACGCCTGCTGCGACCCGCCATGGTAGTCGTCGCGCGGGAGCCAAGCGGCGAGCCCGCGTCCGACGCGCCCGACCAGCGCGACGATTGATGGGCATGGTGAGTTCGCTCGATCTGGGCTAGTTTCGTCGTCTTCCTAGTCTTGGTGCGAGATTGGTGGTGTACGAGCGTGCTTTTGTTATCGTCGGGTGGGTATGGGTAAGGTCATAGGGATCGACCTGGGCACCACGAACTCGTGCGTGTCCTTCGTGGACAACGGGGAGCCGGTGGTGATTCCCAACGCCGAGGGGAGTCGTACGACCCCCTCCGTCGTTTCGTTCACCAAGGATGGCGACAGGCGCATCGGCACGGTCGCCAAGCGCCAAGCCGTCACCAACCCCGAGAGCACGGTCTTCGCGATCAAGCGCCTGATGGGCCGCGAGTTCGAGTCGGACGACGTCACGCGCCAAGCCAAGCTCGTGCCCTACCGCATCATCCAAAACACCAACGGTGACGCCTGGATCTCCGTGGCCGGCAAGGAATACTCGCCGCCCGAGATCAGCGCCATGATCCTCACGGCGATGAAGGATGTGGCCGAGTCGTATCTCGGCGAGACCGTCGAAGAGGCCGTGGTCACTGTGCCCGCCTACTTCGACGACGCGCAGCGGCAGGCGACCAAAGCCGCGGGCGAGATCGCCGGGCTGACGATTCGACGCATCATCAACGAGCCCACGGCAGCGGCGCTGGCCTACGGCTTCTCCGAGAAGGAGGGTCAGCGCATCGTCGTCTACGACCTCGGCGGCGGCACCTTCGACGTCTCCATCCTCGAGATCAGCGAGGGCGTCTTCAGCGTCAAGTCCACCTCGGGCGACACCCACCTCGGCGGCGAGGACATCGACAACCTGATCGTAGAGGAGCTCGCGCGTCGCTTCCAAGAAGAGACGGGCATCGACCTCAGCGAAGATCGCATCGCCTTGCAGCGTCTGCGGGAGCAAGCCGAGAAGGCCAAGCACGAGCTCTCGAGCGCCTTGGACACGGAGATCAACCTGCCCTTCATCGCGTCGAACGCGAGCGGGCCGAAGCACCTCGAGACCACATTCAAGCGCAGCGAGCTCGAGATCTTGGTGAAGCCGCTAATCGACCGCACGCTCGAGCCCTGCAAGCAGGCGCTCGCGGACGCGAAGCTGGAGCCGAAGGATATCGATCAGGTCCTGCTCGTCGGTGGCCAGACGCGCATGCCGCTGGTGTTGAAGACGGTCACCGACTTCTTCGGCAAGGAGCCCTACAAGGGCGTCAACCCCGACGAAGTAGTGGCCACCGGCGCGGCGCTTCAGGGCGCGGCCTTGAGCGGAGAGATGGACGAGGTCCTGCTGCTCGACGTCACGCCCTTGAGTTTGGGCGTGGAGACGGGAGGTGGTGTCTTCACTCCGCTGATCGGGCGCAACACGACCATCCCGACACGCCAGAGCGAGATCTTCACCACCAGCATCGACAATCAGCCCTTCGTGCCTGTGCACGTGCTGCAGGGCGAGCGCGAGATGGCCGCAGACAACAAATCCCTCGCGCGCTTCGAACTCGCGGGCATCCCGCCTGCACCGCGAGGAGTGCCGGAGATCGAGGTCAGCTTCGAGATCGACGCCAACGGCATCGTCCACGTCGCCGCCAAGGATCTCGGCACGGGGCTCGAGCAGAGCGTCCGCGTGGTCGCCTCGAGCGGACTCGACGAAGCGCAGATCGAGGCGCTGGTCGAAGAGGCGAGCGAATACAAAGAGAGCGACGCCAAGCGTCGAGAGCTGGCAGAGCTGCGCAACAGCGCCGAGGCGTTGCTCTACACCTCGGAGCGCGCCGTGGACGAGTGCGTCGAGATCGTCGCAGAGGAGATCCTGGTCGAGGTGCAGCACGACGTGGACGCCCTGCGCGGGCTGCTCGAGGCCGAGGGCGACGCCATCTCCATTCGCGAGGCTCTGCAGACGCTCGAGCTGAGCGCCTACAAGATCGCCGAGGCGATGTACGGGGACGGTGACGGTGACGATGATGAGGAAGCCGCCGCAGCAGAAGAAGCGGCTCCCGCCGAAGACGTCTGAGGACTGAGAGCCGGTGGACGCCCTCCCGGAGATCGTGCGCGGCGTCTCGCTATCGGAGCACACGAGCTTGGGGCTCGGTGGCGAGGCGGAGGCGTACATCACGGTGCGCGAAGTCGCGGAGCTGAAGGCTGCGCTGCGCTACGCGGAGCGACGCGGGATGCCCGTGCTCTTGCTCGGCGGAGGCTCCAACCTGGTGGTGGCTGACGGGGGCTTCGCGGGGCTGGTGATCGCCCTGGGCATGCGTGGCGTCGAGCTTCAGCGCGAGGGCGATGTCGCCCTGCTCACTGCGCGCGCGGGCGAGAGCTGGGACGCGGTGGTGGAGTACAGCGTGGGCGAGGGGCTCGCCGGGCTCGAGTGTCTGTCGGGGATCCCCGGTCTCGCGGGCGCCACGCCGGTGCAGAACGTGGGCGCCTATGGGCAAGAGGTCTCGCAGCGTCTGAGGCAGGTCGATGTGCTCGATCGCGCGAACCTCGAGCGGCGCTGCATGACACCCGAGGCGTGTGAATTCGGCTATCGAGACAGCCTCTTCAAGCGGGAGCCAGAGCGCTTCGTCGTGCTCAGTGTGACCTTCGCGCTGACGCCGGGAGGCGCCCCGAGCCTGCGCTATGCTCCGCTCCGGGACGCTTTCACCGACCAGACGCCGAGCCTGAGCCGCGTGCGTGAGCAGGTGCTGCGTCTGAGGCGCGCCAAGTCCATGCTGCTCGACCCGTCGGATCCCAACAGCCGCAGCGCCGGCTCCTTCTTCACCAACCCGATCGTGGACCGGACCACGCTAAACGAAGTGCTCCGGCGCGCCGTCGAGGCGGGCGTAATCGAGAGCGTCGACGAGATGCCCCACTACGCGCTCGACGACGGACGCATCAAGCTCGCCGCGGGTTGGCTGATCGAGCGCGCGGGCGTCGCCAAGGGAACTCGCCGCGGCGCCGTGGGCGTCTCGGCTCATCACGCCTTGGCTCTGGTGCACCACGGAGGTGGACGCACCGCGGATCTGCTCGCCTTGGCGCGAGACGTCCGGGCCAAGGTGCGCGAGCGCTTCGGCGTCGAGTTGCTGCCCGAGCCGGTCATGGTGGGCTTCGAGCGGGCGCCCCTCTGAGTGTAGGCGGCCTGCGGCATCAGCGCGCACGTGGACCGAAACGTGTATCGTGCGCGCGTTGAGCATGATGGCTGCGCGTGAACAGGATCTCGCCGACTCCCTCTGGCTGCGTGTGTCGCTCGCCTTCGTGTGGCTCTCGACCGCGGTGCATGTGCTGCACCCCTACTACCGCGCCATCGGTGGACACGCCCTCGACGAGCTAGGCGCGCCCCACTGGCTGATGTGGGCTGCCTGCGGCTTCGAGCTCTTGCTCGGGCTCTTCGTGCTGCTGCGCCCACCCGGACGAGCCGTGACCGCACTCCAGATCGCGCTCGTCCTCTTCTTCACGCTGGCGCTCGCCGTGGTCGAGCCGCGCCTGCTGGTGCACCCGCTCGGAGTGCTGACCAAGAACATCCCCTTCGTCGCGGTCGCTCTGGGCGCGTATCTGCTCTACCGTGGCAGCCCCGCGGCCGCTGAACACGCGCTGCGCCTCGGCGTCGCGAGCGTGTGGATCACGGAGGGCGTCTTCCCGAAGATCCTCTTCCAGAGCAGCTGGGAGCGACACTTCGTCGCCGCGCACGGCTCCGGTGGCGTGGATCCAGGCTTGGTGCTCGTGATCGTAGGCGTCCTCGAGGCCGCATCGGGGGTGCTCTCGTTGCTCTTACCCAAGGGGCCTCGGCGCGTCCTGCTGCTGCTCCAGGCGGCGGCGCTCGTGCTGTTGCCCGCCTGGGTGATCATGAACGAGCCCCTGCTCTGGCTGCATCCCTTTGGACCGCTGCAAAAGAACGTGCCCATCCTCGTCGCGACGCTGATCGTGGCCCGTCGCTGCTGCACGAAGGAGCACTCGAGATGACGCCTCGACAGCGAACGCTCTTCTTCGCCGCGCACATCCTCTGCTTCGTGCTCGCCGCCTGCCTAGTCGGCCTCGGCGCCAATGGCAGCGGCTGGGCCTTCCTGGCGGCTGCCGCCTCTCTGCTGCTCTCCGGCGTCTTCGCGCTGATCGGCGGGCGCACCTTCTTGACCGCCCAAACGACTCGCCTCTCCATCGCCAAGCGCGCAGACGATCCCGCGGAGTTGGCCGCTGCGGAGCGCGCCGCCGCCACCTGGACGGGAGTCGTGCTCGTCGCCTTGGGCGGGCTCTTGCTCTACCTAGCCGCGACCGCCGGTTGAGGTTCAGTCCTCGGGGAAGAGCCGAGCCAGCTCCTGCTCGAGATCGCGGAGCGAGAAGGGCTTGGCCAGGAAGCCGTCGAAGTCCGCCGCGCGCGCGTCCGAGTCTGCGTAACCCGTGGCGGCGACCAGAACCAGATTCGGGTCGAGCTCACGCAGCTCGGGCACGATCTCGTGACCACCGCGACCGCCCGGCACGGTCAAATCGAGCAACGCCAAGCAGAAGGGCTCACCCGCCTCTCGAGCCTGTCGACAAGACTGAAGTGCCTGGTCGCCGTCAGCCGTCGGGACCACCTCGAAGTCTGCGCGCTTCAGCATGCGCCCGAAGAGACGCCTGAGCCCCTCCTGATCGTCCATGACGAGGGCCCTCTTCTTCGTCCTGCTCGGGCGCGTGGGTGGCGCGGACGACGCTCTGCGCGCTTCGAGGGCGAGCAGGCTGAGCCGGAAGGTGGCGCCGGGTCCATCCGTGGAGAGCAGCTCGAGCTGACCTCCGTGGCGGCGCGCGATGCCGAAAGCGCTCGACAGCCCAAGGCCGCTTCCACCTGGCTTGGTCGTGAAGAAGGGCTCGAAGATCTGCGACGCCACCGAAGGATCGACGCCCGGTCCGTCGTCACTCACCTCGAGGATGTGTCGATCTGGCCCGGCTCGCAGGGAGACGCGAACGGAACCTCCCGGCGGAGAGGCCTCGAGGGCGTTCTGCATCAGGTTGCCGAGCAGCTGCGCGAGGCGATCGGGCGCGCACTCGACCTCCACGGGCCCGTCGGGGAGATCGAGCGTGTGCCGGGCTGTGGCCCCGGCGAAGATCAAGGACGCCACCTCGGGCACGACCTCGCACAGATCCTGACGTGAAGGGCGCGCGCTCCCACCGTGGGCGAAGGCCAAAAGCTTCTGACTCGAGCTGTGCGCCCGCTCGGTGGCTTGTTTCGCCTGATCGAGCAGCTCGCGTGTCTCGTGCCGGAGCTCCGGGGCCGCCTTGGCCAAGTCGATGTTCCCGAGGATGTCGGCGAGCAGGTTGTTGAAGTCGTGGGCGATGCCGCCTGCCAACACGGCCAGAGACTCTAGCCGCTGCATCTGCACCAACTCGTTCTGAAGACGCGACAGCTCCGTGAGATCGCGGGTGACGGCGACGACGTGTGGTTCCTCGACGGACTGCCGCGTCCCAGGCAAGCGCCTCAGCCGAACCTCGCAGGGGAAGGTCGTGCCGTCCGCCTTGCGGCCCACCCAGGTGAAGTCGTCGCTGCCATGCTCGAGCGCGTGGCGGATGTGAGCCGCTGCCTCCTCGAAGCCGTGGACTCCTCCCATCAGACGCTGAGGATCCAGGGCGCGCATCTCCTCTTTGCTGAACCCGTAGAAGCGCTCGGTCGCGGCGTTCACGTGCAGCAAGCGCCCATCTCCCGCATGCACGAAGATCATGTCGGGGACGGCGTTGTGGATGGCCTCGAGCTCGTCGTGCGCGAGACGCAGTGCTTTGCCGGCGCGCTCGCGTTCTTCTGCTTCACGCGAGCGCATGATGCCCAGCGTGAGCGCCGACGCGACGTCCTCGAGCAGGCGACGCTCTTCGACGTTGAACGCCTCGGGCTGACCGGAGTACACGCTCAGCGCGCCGATGACGCGCCCCTCACCCATGATGGGAAACGCGGCAGAGGAAGCGAAGCCGTGTGTGCGTGCCTTGTGGAGCCAAGGTTCGTAGGCGGGATCGTGAGCGAGTCGATTCAAGACGTGAGGCTGCCCCGTTCGGATGGCGCGACCCGTGGGCCCCTGACCATGCGGAGAGTCGGCCCAAGTGATGTTCGCCGACTTCACATAGGCCCCGTGGTCGCCCGCGAGAGCCACGGGCTCCACGCTCTTGTCGACGTCGTCCCGCGCGAAGCCGACCCACGCCAGACCGTAGCCCGCGTTGGCCACCAAGAGCTGACAGACACCTTCGAGGAGCTCGCGCTCATGTTGTGCGGAGCCGGCGACGCGCAGCGCACGGGCGGCGACTCGAAGCGCACGCGCCTCACGCGACTCGTCTCCCACTTGCGCGATAGAACTCACTGGTGGATAGTATCAGTTCGGGAATTCAGTCGCGAGTAATGCGATCTCGTCCGCCCATATAGGGCCTCAACGCTTCCGGCACGCCGACGCTCCCGTCCGCCTCTTGGTACTGTTCGAGGATCGCCACGAGGGTTCGGCCGATGGCCAAGCCCGAACCGTTGATGGTGTGAAGCAGACGCGGCTTCTCCTTCGGGCTCGGGCGGTAACGCGCGTTCATGCGGCGCGCTTGGAAGTCGCCGAACCACGAGCAGCTCGAGATCTCGCGGTAGGCGTTCTGCCCGGGCAGCCACACCTCGAGGTCGTAGCAACGCTTGGCGGCGAAGCCCATGTCGCCCGCGCAGAGCTTCACCACGCGGTAGGCGAGGCCGAGCTTCTGAAGGATCGCCTCTGCGTGCGACGTCAGGAGCTCGTGTTGGGCTTCGGCGTCTTCGGGCGCACAGAAGCGCACCATCTCGACCTTGTCGAACTGATGCTGCCGAATCATGCCGCGCGTGTCCTTGCCATAGCTGCCCGCTTCGCTGCGGAAACAAGCGGTGTAGGCCGCGTAGGCGATGGGCAGCTGCTCACGCTCGAGGATCTCGTCTGCGTGCAAGTTGGTGACAGGCACTTCGGCAGTGGGGATGAGGTAGAGGTCGTGGCCTGCTGCCTCGTTCTCCTTCTCCCACTCCGCGTCCTTGGCGATGCGGAAGGCGTCCTTGGCGAACTTCGGCAGCTGACTCGTCCCGCGCATGGCGTCGTCCTTGACGATCGCGGGCGGCCAGATCTCCGTGTAGCCGTGCTCGTCCACGTGCGTGTCGAGCATGAACTGCATCAGGCCGCGCTCTAGACGCGAGCCGAGCCCCTTGAGCACGACGAAACGAGCACCGCTGATCTTGGTCGCGCGCTCGAAGTCGAGGATGTCGAGATCCACACCGAGCTCCACGTGATCCTTGGGCTTGAAGTCGAAGCTCGGGCGCTCACCCCACACGCGCTGAACCACGTTGGAGCGCTCGTCGAGTCCGTCGGGGGCATCGTCGGCGGGCAGATTCGGCAGATGCAGCATCAGCTCCGAGAGCTCCGCCTCGACCGCGGAGCGCGCCGCCTCGAGGGCCTTCACCTCGGCCGCAACGACGCGCAGTGCTTCGCGACGCTCGGTGAACTCCGGTGAACTCTTGTCGGCCTTAGCCATCTCCTGGCCGGCCTTCTTCTGCTCCGCGCGCCGTGTCTCCGCCGTGACGATCGCCTCGCGCCGCCTCTGGGCGAGAGCGGAGAGCTTATCGAGCAGCGCCTCGTCGACGAATCCGCGCCGCGCAAAACCCGCGCGAACCTCTTCGAGGTGCTCCGTGACGAATCTCAAGTCCAACATGCCGCTAGCTTTACCGCAGCGCCAAGATGAACGCTACCGCGCCCAGAGATGCGCTGACGCTCGAATATCTGGGGACGGTCCTAAGCAATTCACTTATTGTGAAACAATGTTTCACAATAAGTGAATTGCTTAGGACCGTCCCCAATGTGAGTTGGGAGGTTGACGCTCGACTGGTAGCCTCGGGCGATGAACGGTGCGCCCCTTCGGAGGCTCGGGCTGATCGGCGATGTCCACACGGAGGACGCGCTGTTGGAGTCCACATTGAGATTTCTCGAGGGCGAGTCGCTCGACGCCGTCGCCTGCACGGGCGACATCTCTGACGGGGGCGGAGACATCGACCGCAGCTGTGCGCTCTTGCGCGAGCACGAGGTGCTGACGGTGAGCGGCAACCACGACCGCTGGCTGCTGACTGGCGAACAAGCGTCGCTCCGAGATGCGACCCGCGACGAGGGGCCCGAAGCGCGCGCTTTCCTCGCGAGCTTGCCGGAGACCATCCTGCTGCCAACTCCGCGAGGAGGTGCCCTGCTCTGCCACGGGGTAGGCGAGGACGACATGGCGGTGCTGCGTCCTGACACTCGCGGCTACGCGTTGGGTGCGATCCCCGAGCTACGCGAGCTGATGCTCGACCCGGACGTGAGCTACATGCTCGGTGGCCACACGCATCAGAGCATGGTGAGAAAATTCGTGGGCGTCACCGTCGTGAACGCCGGCACCCTGCACCGCCGCTACGCTCCAGGCTTCTGCGTCGTCGACTTCGTCGCCGAGGAGGTCGCCCACTACCTGTGTAGCGGCGGCCGCCTGCGGCTCGCTCACACAGAGCCTCTGCCGCGCCCCGCGGAAGCGCCTCCAGACTGAGCTGAGGCCGCACCGACGAGGAGTGTCAGCGCATCAGGCGAGCCTGCCGGAGGATCTCGCGCAGGCTCGGACGCGAGCCACCGAGCAGCAGGCCCACACGGAAGAGGCGCGCACCGAGGCGAATGGCGAGCCAAGTGGAGGCGAGCAGGATGGACATGGAGAGCGCGATCTCCCAGCCCGCGACTCCGGCGGGGTCGACGCTGAGGCGCACGATCATGGTCAGCGGTGCGCTAAAGGGGATCAACGAGAGCAGCTGTCCCCAGGCACCGTTGGGTTCTTCGAGCAGCACGACTATCAGCATCAGCGGCAAGACCGAGAGCATGGCCCAGCCGATGGTCATCTTCTGCGCCTCGGGCGCTGAGGTGCCTAGGGATCCAGTCGCCAACATCAGGCTGCCGATGAAGAGGTAGCCGAGCACGAAGAAGATGGGCGCGTAGCCGAGCGCCTCCCAAGGCACGGAGATGGAGAAGTGACTCAAGACGGATGCCGCCATCAGCGCGCCCGAGACGACCATGGCTGACCAGACCGCGAACTGCAGCAGCCCAGCGGCACCGAGGCCGAGCAGCTTGCCGGTCAACAGCTCGTCCGGATCCGCACAGGAGAGCAGCACCTCCACCACCTTGTTCTCCTTGTCGTTGACGATCGTCTGCACGAGATAGGCGGAGGAGCTGAGCAGCGCCGTCAACAGCAGCACACCCAGCAGAAAAGGCAGCGCCGCGCGCACGAGCTGCTCGACCATGCGATTCTTCGACGCGTGAATGGCGGCGTCCTGCGTCACCGCGATTCGGTCGATGGTCATGGGTTCGCGCACCCGATCGATGATCTCCGGCGGGACGCGCCCTGACAGCAGGCGCTGCACCAAGAGTTGACGCAGCACGGGCTCCACCGTGGACGCTCGGACGCTCAGCACGGGACCGCCGTGACGGATCAGAGCCCTCACGTGACCACGCTCGAGATAGTCTCGAGGGAGCACATAGGCGGCGCCTATCTCACCGCGAGCGACCGCTCGAGCCGCCTCGTGTTCGCTGTCGTAGCGACGCAGCAAGAGCGAGTCGAGATCGAGGTAGAGCCCATCCCTCAAGCCCAAGGTGTCCAGGGTCTGACGGGACGCCGGGGAGAGGTCGGCTTCAGAATGAAAGAGCCCGGCGGAGCGTGGCAGCAGCCCCGCGTGGTCGACGATCCCGAAGACCGCGGTGCCGCTGATGCGCTCCGACAGGAAGCTTCCCTGAATCGAGACCATCGTGCCCGAGAGGGTGACGAAGAAGAGCGGCAGCCCGAAGGTGCTGAGCACCCAGCTCCAGCGCTGCACCACGTTTCGGAATTCGAAGCGAGCCACGGCCCGCACCTTGGCGACTCGGATCACGCCGCCTCCCGAACCACGCGCAGGAAGATCTCCTCCATGCTCGCGCGATGTGGTTCGACACGGCGGACTCGGACTCCAGCCTCTACCAGACGCGCGACCGCGTCGGCGGGCTCGAGACCGTTCAGTAGCTCGAGCGTCGACTCGTCTCCTTCCGAAGAGAGCAGACGCGCGCCCTCGATCTCGGGCAGAGCCGCGTCTGCCACGATCACGAGCTCAGGCACGGAGTAGCGCTGGCGCACCTCCTCGAGCGCACCGTCGAGTACGAGGTGGCCATCGTGCACCATGGCCACACGATCGCAGAGGACCTCCACCTGATCCATCATATGCGTCGAGAGCACGGTGGTGTGGCCCGCCTCCCGCCGATCTTGGATCAGACCCTTCACCAGCTCGATGTTCACGGGATCGAGACCACTGAAGGGCTCGTCCAAGATCGCCAAGCGCGGCTCCGTCATCAGAGTAACGGCGAGCTGCACCTTCTGGCTCATGCCCTTCGAGAGCGCGTCGATGCGTTGCTTCGCGACATCGGGCAGACCGACGCGTGCGAGCCAATCCAGGCCACGCGCGCGGGCGTCGGCGCGCCTCAAGCCCTTGAGCTCACCGAAGTAGGTCAACAGATCGATCACGCGCACCTTCCGGTAGAGACCGCGCTCTTCGGGCAGATAGCCGATGCGATCGAGCTCTTCGCGCGCCAAGGCTGACCCGAAGAGGCGCACACGCCCCGCATCAGGACGGATGATGTCCATGCCGATGCGGATCAACGTGGTCTTGCCGGCGCCATTCGGGCCGAGCAACCCGGTGACCAGCCCCTCTTGAATCTCCAGGCTGACGCCCACCAGCGAGCGCGTCGTGCCGAAGCTCTTGTCTACCGCCTCGAACGCCAATGCGACCACGAGCGGAGCATAGTCCGCTGCCTGGGCATGGCCAGCGCTCACGCGATGGGTTAGACGAGGCCCGTGGACGAACGCCCGACATCACGCTGGTTTCTACGGCTGGGCGCGTTGGTCCTGTTGGTTGGGTTGGCCGCAGGCGCAATGGAGCTGACCGCGAGTCAGGCGCCCTACACGCCGCTGCATTTTGGGGTGCTCGCCGCGCCCTTCGCCCAGCTGAGACGCTCGGCCCTGTGGCTCAGCGTCTTCGCCTGCGTCTTGGCGTGGTTGGGACCGAGGCTGTCGAGCGAACGCGAGCGCTGGATCCTCTTCGGGCTCTTCGCCTCGGGCAGCCTGCTCAGCCTCGGCGCCATGGCGTGGGCCGCAGCACAGGGCCGGATGGCGATGCAGGTCTTCGATCCCAGCCCAGGCGCCGGTTGGCTCGCCGTCGTGCGGCTAGCGGGGCAGGCGCTGATCCTGCTCTGCGCCCTCGGGGTCGTGCACAGGCTGCTACGACGACGACGCGGCTGACGACTCAGATGTTCTTCAGCAGCGCGGGGATCGCCCCGAGACAGCACATGAAGATGAGTATGAACAGGGTGATGGCGACGCCCACGAGCCTCGAGCCTGCACCCGCACGCGCGCGCGCCATGGGACCCGCCCCACCGACGTTGAGTCCGGTCACGCCCGAGCTGTTCGCCCGCGAGGCCTTGTCGACGATCACAGCCTGGGGGATCAGCGCTGGCGTAGCAGGCTCCATGCCCTGAGGCGCGCGGCGCATGGAGGTGCCGATGGCGATCACCTCGACCATGCCCGAGCCCATCTCACGGATCTGCAGGCGATTGCCGATCACCCGCTCGGCGCCGAGCTGCTCGGCCTCCTTGCGGATCAGCTCGAGGCAGTTCTCCCGCGCTTGGTAGATCAGCTTGGTGACCTCGGGCAGCTCACCGCGCTGAATGCCGCGGAACAAGGCGCCGATGCCTGCCGCCACACCCAAGGAGTAGACGCTGGTGGCCATCACCAGCTGATGCGGGACGAGGCCGATCTTCGCGAGGTTCCACAGCTCCTCACCGCTGAGCTCGGAGGTGACGACCTGATCCGCAGACACCGGCCCCTGGGAGAGCACCGGGTGATGCGACGCCGTGCCCGTGAGCAAGAACTCCACAGTGCCCGGACCGTAAGGCAGCATCTGGACCTTCACGTCGACGACGGCGTTGGCACCGACCGCCGCGGCCTCTTCGCGCAGACGCCTCAGCGCCGTGTGGCGGATCTCGTTGTACATCGAGCTGAACTCGTGGACCTCTCCCTTGGCGAGCGTGCGGAAGGATCCGACGAGACCGCGCCCGACGCCCATGGCATACGCCACGTTGCCCATCACGAAGTGCACAGGTGTGTAGCCCGCGTCGAGGTGGCAATAGAGTTCGATGCCGCTCGCCGCGCTCGAGAAGAAGCTGCCGGTGGGCTGCTGCGCGTGTACGGCGGTGCCTTGGGCGAGGAATTCGGTGAAACCCGCGAGCGTGCCGAGGCTGGTGGTGACGCCCGTGATGCCCGTCGCCTGATGCGCCTTGGCCTCCTCCTCCATGCGCTTGATCGCGGCGTGTCTGCCGTCGCTGATCAGCTGCGTGATCTGCGTGATCTCGCCGCCCGAGATGGAGCGCCCAAGTGCGCCGAGGGATCCCCCCACGCCCATCGAGTAGACGCTGTTGCCCAGCGTGATCTCGCCCGGGTACAGCCCCTTCTGCGCGAGACAGTAGATCTCGTTACCGCTCATCCCGGAAATGAACATGGTGCCTCCTCGCGCCTCGGGCGCAGCGCGTCGAGTGGTACCGGAAGACTGCGCGCATGACCATGGCAACCCGCGAGGTGCTACGCTGAGAACGTGCCCTCCACTGCCAAGAAGCTCGCAACCTATGACGACGTGCGCCGCGCCCCCGAGCATTTGGTGGCGCAGCTGATCGATGGCGAACTCATCACGCAACCGCGTCCTGCCCTACGGCACGCGCGCTCGGGCTCTGCCCTCCACTACGGCCTCTTCGGACCCTTCGACGGCGGCGTCGACGGGCCCGGCGGATGGATCATTCTCTTCGAGCCGGAGCTGCACTTGGGGCCCCACGTCCTCGTGCCCGATATCGCGGGCTGGCGTCGGGAGCGCATGAGCGAGCTGCCCGACGAGCCCTACACCTCCGTCGCCCCTGACTTCTGCTGCGAGATCCTCTCGCCCTCCACAGCGAAGCTCGACCGCGGGAAGAAAGTACCCATCTACGCGGAACACGGCGTGGGCCACGTCTGGTTGATCGATCCGGCGATGCGAACTCTCGAGCTGCTCAGCCTCGATGGCGAGAGCTACCGACTGCTCGCGACCTACGGTGGGGACGACGTGATCGAGGCGCCACCCTTCGACGCCATCCGCCTAGCGCTCACACCGCTCTGGAGCCGATAGGGGTTCGGAGCGCCAATTCGCTTGCGCCGCCTACGTCTACTGACGCGCTGGGTGCCTCCTCGGCGACGTAACCATGGAGCCGCTCACGCCATCACAGTGGCCCGAGTGGATTCGCGCTCCCGTGCTAGGACCCCTGTACGTGGAGGGCCTCCTCGGTGCATGATTCGGCCGTGCGAGACGACAAGACGATGGAGATCGACGAGCGTGAGCTCGTTCCGACCGTGGACGACGAGCACGCCATGGCCTTCGCGCCCGGTAGCTATCGGCTCTGCTTCGAGATCGCCTCGGGCGGCATGGCCACGGTCTACCTCGCGCTCTACGAGGGGCCGGCGAACTTCGAGAAGGTGGTGGCGGTCAAGACCATCCACGAGCACCTCGCCAAGGAGCAGCGCTTCCTCGACATGTTCCTCGACGAGGCGCGGATCGCCGCCAACATCGAGCACCCCTACGTGGCGCGCGTGCTCGACTTCGGTCAGGCGCAGGAGAGCTGGTATCTCGCCATGGAGTACGTGGACGGCGAGGCGCTGAGCGAGGTCTTCGATCGCCTGGTGGAGGATCCGGAGCTCGCGGGCTCTCTGAGCCGAGCGCGGCTCGTGGCCCGCGTGATCGCCGACTTGGCGGAGGGTCTGCACGGCGCCCACAGCATGACCATCGACGGCGAGCCCATGGGCATCGTGCATCGCGACGTGTCTCCGTCGAACCTCTTCGTCTGCTACGACGGCACCGTGCGCGTGGTCGACTTCGGCATCGCCACAGCCGAGGACAGGCTGCACCACACGGCGACGGGCATGCTCAAGGGCAAGTTCGCCTACATGTCACCCGAGCAGCTCGCCATGCAGGATCTGGACGCGCGCAGCGACGTCTTCGCCTTGGGGACGGTCTTCTGGGAGCTCTTGACCGGTCAGCGCCTGTTCCGACGCGAGGCGCCCATGGACACCATGAAGGCGGTGAGCGAGGCGCCCATTCGCCCGGCCTCCGAGCTGAACGACGCCGTGCCGCCCGGACTCGACGCCATCGTCGACAAGGCCCTCGAGCGCGACCCGAACCTGCGCTATCAGAGCGCCCGCGAGCTGAGCTTGGCGATCGAGCGCTACCTCAGCAGTGAGCGCCGCAGCGTCCCCAAGGCGGAGGTCGCCGAGTGGATGGCCCAGCTCTTCCCCACGGGAGCCGAGAAGCGCCGCAAGCTCATCGACCTCACCCGCAAGGGTGAAGCTGCGATCCAGTTGGCCGAAGAGGCTGGCATCGACTACGAGCCCACCAGCCTCTACCTCGTGCCCGACCCTACACAGGTCAGGCCGCGTGAGCGCGGGCGTGAGTCGACCGAGCCGGGGGCGCGTCCACCCGAACAGGCTGCCTCCGCACAGGCCTCGCGACCGGAAGCGGACTCCAAGCCCACTGGCGTGGGCCGCGCCATCGTCACGGCGGCGTTCATCCTCGCCCTGGGCGGACTAGGCGTAGCAGCGATGATGCTGCGACCCTGGGAGCCACGACCCGTCGCCGCGAGCGCGACGGCAGCGACTCCCACGAACGCCCACGACGCGAGCGCGCCCAGCGACGACGCCGCGATCGGCGCAGGTAGCGCACAGGCTGCGCCCCACGGCGAGCTGCCGGCGGATGCGACCACGGGCTTCGCGCGCTGGCCAGAGGCGAACCGAGCACAGACGACGGCGCCACCCGAGACGGGCGGGCCGCCTGGAATCCTCGACCTACGCACCCGCTCGGGCACCGCCACGGTGTACGAAGGCGAGCGACGCCTGGGCACCACACCGCTGCAGGTCGAGCTCCCCTCGGGGCGCCACGTGCTCAGCCTGCGCCCCGCACGCGGCGGACCTCCGCAGGAGCTGACCGTGGACATTCGCTCGGAGCACACGTCATTCCACAACGTGGCTCTGCTGCGTAGACCGAGCTCTGCGGCGCCCTGACACGGAGACCTCAACCAAAGGGGTTGAGCACCCGAGGGTTATCGTCGCGTGGTGCCGGCGGCGGCGCCGGGGGATATGGATCGGAGGGCACGTTCGGCAGCGAAGGCACCGGCCGGAAATTCGCGTCTGGCACGAAGATCACCGTGTCTCCGGGCACGCCTCGATCCTGCGTGCCGGGCTCGAGCAGCGCGGACGGACTGTGGAAGAGCACGCCACCGGGCAGGCTCTGGCCACCGAAGCGCACTGCATCGACCACCGAGGTGAAGCGTGTGTTGGGCACCGCGATGCGGGCTCGCGTCGGCGGTTGCGTGGGGTCGGTGAAGGTGAGCACCTCGACCTCGTCGGTGACGATGCGCGAGCTACCTCCGACGGACACGCGGCGCAGAGCGGTAGGCCCAATGACCCGCAGGGGTGCGCCCGGTGTCGGGTGCGCGAGCACGGACCAAGCGGGTACGGCGTGGGTGGCGACGCGATTTCCGCGAGCATCGTAGACATAGACGATGCCCTCCGTGAGGCAGCGACCGGCGGCGTCCTGACGCCGACAGGTCTCGGTCACAACGGCGAACCCACCGCCGGGCAGAGGCGCGGCACCTGCTCTGGGGGCCGAGGCGCCCGGGATGCGATCACGCGACCGACCCAGCCTGCGTCCAGAGACGTCGTAGCGCCACACACGCAGGGTGGAGAATGCCGGCGCGCGGTCTCCATGTCGCGTCCTGGGCACATCCGAGCTGATCAATTGCAGGACGCCGCCCTGCACCACGAGGTAGCCGTCGCGAGGCGTGCGCTTCGCCCAGATCACGCGCCCGGTGTCGAGGTCGACGCGCGCGATGAAGGGGTTGTTCTGTCGTCGCGGTCGCCACATGGGAGCGCCTGGTAGGCCGAAGGAACCTTCCGTGAACATGCCGGCGATGAACAGCTCGCCCTGATCTCCCAAGGTGATCCCGAAGCCGGCGAAGAAGCGACGCGGGTCGGCAGTGGAGCGGCCGGTCAGACGCCACAGGGCCCGGCCGGATCGGTCGATGCGGAACACGAAGGGCAGGACGATCTCGTCGGTCTCGAGCACGGTCCCGGACATGCCCGCCACGAGCGCGCTGCCGTCCGGAAGCGCGACGACCTGGCCGAGCTGTTCCCCGACGACGAAGGGCGCGCTGCCGCGAGCGCTCTCGGGGGCCGCCTCGATGCGGCTGATCTCACGACCGTCAGCCCCGTAGCGAACCAGAGAGACTCGGTGGCGACCCGGAGCGATGGCGACCTGGGTCGTCAAGACCTCGCCGTTCGGGAAGCGCGCGGCGCGGAGCCTGCTGCGACCGTCGTAGAGCGGCTCGCTGTCGTGCCGGACCTGCACCAAGAGCGTGGGCTGCGCCGAAACGGAGAGTGGCGCCGAGGACAGGAGGATGGAAGCTGCCAGCAGCAGCGATGTGGAGGATCGTTTCATCCAGGTCATGCCCGTCAGACGCAGCCCAACGTTGATGATTCAGGTGCCTCAGCCTTGGTGGCCGAAGTGGTGGCGGATGTAGGAGAGGGCGTCCTTGCGCTCCTGCTCCGTGAGGGTGTCCTTCCAGGCGGGCATCACCTTGCCGTTGCGGTTGATGCCGTTGGCGATCTCGCCCAAGAGCACGTCGTTGCCCTTCTGCAAGCGCTCGGGCTCACCGATGAAGTTACCGCCGGTCATGCCGCCGTTGCCCGTGCCGTCGGCGCCGTGGCAGGCCAAGCAGTTGGCCGTGTAGATGGCCTCACCGGCGGCCGCGTCGCCGGGCAAGGAGATGTCGGCAGCTGGCGCTTCGGGCGCTTCGGTCGCGCTTCCGCCGGCGGCGTTGCCACCCGAGGCTTCTTCGCCTCCACAGGCGAGAGCGAGGGTGCTGAAGAGAGCGAGGGTGAGTAGTGTACGCATGTTGTTGTCCTGTGGTCGGTTCGGGGCAGCGGGTTGTGGGTTCAGGGCCGAGCGTGTCACTCGGCGCGGGAGAGGGCGGCTTTGACACCCTCGAAATCTGTGACTTGGGCGTGAAGACGTTCGGCTGCGCGCTGCGCGGCGGCGCCTGTGGCGAAGGTGAGCACGGGCTCTCCCATCACCGGTCGATGCAGCTCGCCATATACGAAGCTGACCTGATCGGCAGGACGCATGGGCTTGGCGTCAGTGCTGAGATCGTCCGGCGTGGCGTCGTCTGCCATCACCTCCACATAGATGGCGACGGGATGCCCATGTGGGCTGGGCGCCTCGAGGTAGGTGACGAGATCCGCGATGGAGCAGAAGAACGCGCGCTCTCCGTCGCGATGCACGAGCTCGGCGCGGGGCGCGGGCTGCTCGCGCAAGATCATGCCGCAGGTCGAACACTCGTGCTCAGCGATGGGCACGCTCTCGGTGTTCACGGGCGCCTGATCAGCCTGCTTCGAGCCACACGCAGCGATCAGAAAGAGCGCCGAGCACGCCGCGACTCGCTGGAAGTCTCGCATGCCTCGCGTCATCGCAGGACTCGTTTCCTGGCCAAGATCAGCGCGCTCAGAAGCGTCGGCCCAATGACCCAGGCGGCCCAGATCAAGGCGCGCTGCGCGACGCTCGGTAGCTCGACGGATAGGCCCAAATCGGAGAGCGCTTGACCGCCGAGCAGGGACTGCATCATGGCCACACGATAGAGCCCCGCGGGGTTCGCGACCACCAGATGGGCGATGGTGTTCTCGGAGACGCCGCCATCGCTGGCGACCAGCAGCCCGAGCAAGCCTAGGTCATAGAAAAACACCAGGCCGAACCAGACCACGACCACCATGCTCGCGGCCACGGATTGACGCGGCGCCAGGGTCGAGAGCAGCAGCCCGATGGCGAGGAAGGCGAGCCCGAGGAGCAGCGTGGGCAGCATCAGAGAGATCAGCACGCTGCGCTGAGCACTGCCCGCGAAGGCGATGGCGGTGCCCATGCCCAAGGCCACCGAGAGCGCCAAGGCGGCGCCTCGTCCGATGAACTTGGCGAACACGACCTCGGTGCGGCTCACGGGCATGGAGAGCAGCAGCCCCAAGGTGTTGCGCTCGCGCTCGCCGACGATGGCGTCGTGACTGAGCACCAAGGCGACCAGCGGAACGAAGAGGCTGGCGAGGGTGACCAGGCTCGGTCCCGTCAGCGCAGCTCCGGCCGCTGCCTCCCCGTGACCTCCAGCGCTTCCGTAGGCGGAGACCGCCGAGGCCATGGCCGCGAAGAGCACGCTGACGACCAACACCCAGCGGTCGCGGGTGCGCTCGAGCAGCTCATGCCACATCAAGGCGCGGGCGACCCGGCTCACGCTGCGCCTCGCTGCAAGAGCGCCTCGTAGACCTCGTCCATGCCGGGCTCCTCCACGCGCAAGGAGCGCACGGCGCCGGGCAAGTTGGCGCGCAAATCCATCAGATCGAGCAGGTCCTCGGTGGAGACCGAGACGCGCACGATGCCGTCCTCGCGGTCGAGCTCTGCGCGTCCCCAGCGCTCGATGCGCTCGGCCACCTCGTCGATGCGATCGTCGACCACCTCGAAGGTGACCGTCAGCGGCAGGCCCACCTTGCGACGCAGCCCCGAGGGCGAGTCGAAGGCGACGCGTCGGCCGGCGTCCAGCACACACACGCAGTCGACGCGGCGCTCCACCAAGGTGAGATCATGGGTCGCCATGATCACGACCCGTTCGGACTCGCGCCACTCGCTCAACACGCTCCAGAGCAGCTCCAGACCCTCTTGATCGAGTCCACCGGTGGGCTCGTCGAGGACCAAGAGCGCGGGCTCGGTCAGGATCGCTACGGCGATGCCGAGACGCTGGCGCATGCCGCGCGAGTAGCCTCGCACACGGCGGCGGGATGCCTGGGTCAAGCCCACGCGCTCGAGCACGGCGTCCACGCGCTTGCGATCGACGCCACGCGCTTGGGCAAAGAAGCGCAGCACCTGAGAGCCGGTGAGGTTCTCGCTGAAGGCCACCGCCTCGGGCAGATAGCCGAGCTGAGCCTTGAAGCGGTGATTGACCTGCGTGGCCACGTCGTCGACCAAGAGCTGCCCCGAGCTCGGGCGCACGAGGCCCAAGAGCACGCGCATGAGCGTGGACTTCCCGGCGCCGTTCGGCCCGGCGAGCATCAGCACCTCGCCAGCGCTGGCACGAATCGAGACGTCGATCAGCGCCTTCAGCTTCCCGAAGCTCACGCCGACCTCTTCGAGCACGACCGACTTCACGACGCACCCGCGACGTCGCCGACGAGAGGAGCGCGATCCTCGACCGTGGGAACCCGCAGGATCGGCATGCGAGCCGAGAGCCGTGAGAGCAGCTCGAGCACCGGGCTACGCATCAGCAGCACAGCGGCGGGAAAGCGATGCATCAGGTTCGCGGTGAAGCTGTCGACGCGGTAGGGCCTGTCGCCGACACCGTCGCCATCCTGATCCCAGCCGATGTAGTCGCTGTAGTAGTTGCCGCGCCCCGCCTCGCCCCACACGAGGTCGTGGTTGCCGACGTAGAAGACCTGCTGTCGGTTGCCGACGAAGCGGTTGCCGCGCACGAGGTTGTCGACGCTACCCGCCCAGATCTTCGCGCCGACGCCGTTGTGGAGCATCAGGTTGTCTTCGATAGTGTTGTGCACGGAGGAGAAGAAGAACATGCCCTGGCCGTTGCGCGCGAGGTGGTTGTCGCGGATCTGACAATGCTCGGCGTCACGGAAGAGCAGGCCGACGTTCTGGTTGTCGTCCGCCGTGTTGTCCTCGACCACCAGGTCGTGGCTCTCCATCAGCGCGAAGCCGCCGCCATTGCCATTCGCGACGTTGCCCCGGATGGTGTTGCGATAGGAGTACATGTAGTGGACGCCGTAACGCATCCCGTGCATGCGGTTGCCTTCGATCAGGCTGTCCTCCGTGGCCGAGACGTAGAGGCCGTCGCGCGCGCCCTCGATCCGGTTGCCTCGAATGACCAGATGGCTGGCGTCGAAGAGCTGAATGCCGTTGCCGCGATCCGCGACTCGCACGTCGGCGCGTCCGATGATGTGGTTGTCGAGAAGCTCCACGCGTGGCGTCGTGTGCACCCAGATACCGAAGGCGCAGTCGCGAACCAGGTTGCCGCGCACCACGGCGCCCACCGCGCTTGGCTCGATGTAGATGCAGGCGTCGGGCCCGCTGATGTTCGAGCCGCTGCCCTCGATCGTCAGCCCTTCGACCACCACGCCGGGCGCGATGATCTCGATCACCCGCCCCTCGCCACCTCCGTCGATGGTGCCTTCGCCGCGCAGGGTGATGCGCTTCTCGATGCGGATGCGGCCCGGCCACTCGCCGGCGGGCACCTCCACCACGTCGCCGTCGTTGGCCAGGGCGATGGTGTCTGCGAGGCTGCGCCCGCCGTCGCCCACCCGTAGGGTCTCCGCTCGAGCGGAAGAAGCTGCGAGCAACAGGACACAGGCGCTGGCGAGGACGGTCTTCATCTGGGCTTCGCGTCGTCTCGCAGCTGCAGGAGACGCTCTTCATCATGCGTCGAGAGCTTGGCCGTGGCCTGCTTGGTGAGCAAGCGCTCGATACCGATCAGCGGAGGGCACTGCTGCTCGTTTCGGTAGCTGGCCTCGCAGTCCATGCACGAGAGACACTCGCGTGGATCGATGGTGCCGTCGGGCCGAATGGCCTTGGGCTCGCAGTTCCGAGTGCAGATCGTGCAGCTCTCGCAGAAATTCCTGCGCCGTGGCCCTGAAAAACGAAAGCTGTTGAAGATGGCAAGGCCCGCACCGAGTGGACAGATGTAGCGACAGAACGGCCGGAAGGTGAAGATCGACCAGACGAAGAGCAGGATCCACCACCCGGCGAGGTACCACTGCCGCGTCCAGAAGGGCACGAGGAAGGTCGACTTGAAGGGCTCGATCTCCGCGAGCTTCTCGCCCAAGACGGAGTCCCAGAGGAAGATGGGGATGAGCGCGAGCAGGATGAAGTAGCGCAGGAATCGCGCCTTCTCGTGGATGCGCTCCGGAAACTCGAACTCGGGGATATGCAGCTTGATCGCCACGAGTCGCAGCAGGTCGGTCATGGTCCCGTAGGGGCAGACCCAACCGCAGAACAAGCCACGGCCCCAGATCAGCGAGGCGATGAAGGTGAAGATCCACAGGAGAAAGATCAGGGGCTCGCTCGCGAACAGCTCCCATCTCCACTCGTGGAGCAACGAGTCCACGAGCGTGAGCAACTGCGTGACGGAAGGCTGCGCCTTCATCGCGAAGCCGACCCCGAAGACACCGATCAACATCGAGATGGTGTGCAGTCGCTTGATGCGCTTCGGATCCGCCGTGGTCCAACTGCGCCCGATGAAGACGCTCACGACGAAGAGCAAGTAGAGGCCGAGGGCGAGGGCTCCGTAGCGATGGTTCAGCCACGCCTGCTGCCAGATGGAGAGCTCGGGGCGATCGAGCACGTAGACCGAGGTGGGCATGACGTGCTCGGCGTGGAACTCGTGGAAGTCGCGCGTGAATCCGCCCTGACCGTTGTACCGGCTGCCCAAGAAGACGAGCTCGAAGGGGTGTCCCGGATCGAGCGGCCCACCACGCGTGATGAACACACCACCCTCGCGAAAACGTGGTGCATCGGGGGCCGCGAGTCGACCGAGGTTGTGGTAGTCGAGATCGCGAAACACGACATCGTTGAAACCTTGTTCCATGTGAACACGGTCGAAGATTCCGCCTCGAACGAAGGCGGATCCCTTGTAGGAGCTCGAGCCGTTGCCGAGGATCACGACCAGATGCTGCCCAGGCTCGAGCAGGCCCATCTCGAAGGCGTAGTCGTTGTCGCCGAGCAAGGCGCGACCGACCTGCGGTGCGTCGGCGATGGTGAACCAGAGGTCGACGAAGTTGCCGCGAGGGTTGGGCACCTCCATCTGGGCCTGGGTCACGGTCAGTCGGCCGAAGACGCCCTCCTCGATCATTCGTGCCCAGCTCCAGGCTGTCGGCTCGTTGATGAAGTGTCCGGGAGAGACGACGGAAGCGTCGATCACACCCACGGCGACTCCGAGCGCGCGGCTGGCGTCGAGGATGGTCTTGTTTTGCGCCAAGGCCGTGACCGTGGCGCCGCTGATCACATCGAGGGAGACGTCGTCGGGATCAGAGGACTCGCCGACCACGATGGTGTCGATCGCACGATGCCCAGGGTATTGCGCCACGAACTCGTGCAGCTTGCGCTCCGGGATGCCGACCAAGAGCACAGGCTCGCTGTGGTGGATCACGCGTGCGCCTGCGATCACGCCGTCCGGCGTCAGGCCGATCACGGTGGCCAGAGGCTTGCCCGAGTAGGCCTTGACGTCGACCACGGTGTTGGAGAGCACCACCCAACCGACCGCGGCACCTGTGGCGTCGAAGCCCTGCACGAAGGGCGCGCCTTCCACCGGCTCGAAGCGAGTCGCGCCTGGCAGCACCTCGGTGCAGGGCATGGTCTCGCAGTCGAGCGCCGTCGGAGCTGCGTCGTGTCGGTACTGGGCCGCCGCCGGAGCGACGACCCAGCACATGATCACGAAGGTAGAGAGGGCGAGAAACGCCGAACTTCTAGTCGAACTCAAAGGATGCTATCGATCTCCCCCACCACTATCATGTTGATTGGAAACTGGTAATCGATCAGCGTGGTTCGACGATCATACGGCCACGCATCTCGAGGTGCAGTGCGTGACAGAACCACGGACAGTAGTACCAGAACAGCCCCACCTTATCGGCGGTGAAGGTCATGCTCTGTGTGCCCTGAGGGTTGATGCCGAAGTTGACGTCGTGGTTCGTCACGCAGACGCCGTGGGAGAGGTCTTCGACATCGTCTTGGTTGGTGTCGATGATGGTGACGATGTCGCCCTGCTTGACGCGGAACTCCGTCATGCCGTAGGCGGGCGCGCGGCTGGTCATGTAGACGCGCACGTGGTTGTCGTCCTTGCGCACGACCCGGTTGTCCTGCATCAGGTTGATGCCATCTTCCTCCGCCCAGGCGTTGATCTGCGTGTAGCGAGGCAGATCGCGCGGATCGACGTTGACGGGGTGGATCAGCGACTTGTCGACGATCAGGGCGTCGTGCGGCTCGGAGTAGGTCGCGCCGTCATGAGCCAGGCGCATGCGCTCACCGCTGATGTCGATCAGCTGATCGTTCTCGGGATGGAGCGGACCCACGGGCAGGAAGCGATCCTTCGAGAACTTACACAGCGCGACGCACCACTTTCCGTCTGCGTTCTTCGTCTCGCTCATGGAGGCGTTGACGTGGCCGATCTGATAGTTGACATCGAGCTTTTGGATGATCGGATCGACGTCCTGTCCGCCGAACTTCTGGATCGCCTTCTCGATGTTCCACTTGGTCACGACCGAGTCGATGAAGATCGAGGTGTAGGCGTTTCCTCGACCGTCGAAGGCGGTGTGAAGCGGACCGAGTCCGACCTCGGGCTCTGCCACGACGCAGTCGCGCGGCTCGATGTCGCCAGCGAAGGCCTGGGCGATCTTCTGGATGTCGACCACGGTGCAGGTGGGCGAGAGCTTGCCGGAGCAGATGGCGTAGCGGCCATCCGGCGAGATGTTCACGCCGTGGGGGCTCTTGGGCACGGGAATGCGCAGTACGAAGGGTCCGTTGTCACCGCGCGCGTCGACCACGGGCACGGGCGAGTCGCCGATGGTGGTGGTGTTGCCACCGGACACGGCGTTCTCGATGTTCTCGAGGTTGAAGACGTAGAGGTAGTCGCGGTCCGCGGCCATCATCTCCTCGAGCGTGACGCCGCCCTCGGAGTTGTAGCAACACGCGAAGGAGTACTTGCCCTCGTAGTCGGCGGCCGCGAGGTCGAGGTTGCCCTCGATCTGCACCTGCCACTTCACCTCCATGGACTCTCCGTCGATGGCCGTGTGAAGCGCGGAGTACTTGGTCTTGTCGTCCATGTCCGTGCCGTTGTTCGGCAAGGGCGCGCGGAACTCGCTGTTGCAGAAGACCAGCCCCGTGCGATGACGCTGGGGGAAGATGCCGTGGGTGCCGAAGCTGTTGGGGATGTCGACGATGGAGTCGACCTCCATCAGGTCGAGACGGATGCGCGCCAAGCGGCCCTGGGCCTTGTCGTTCACGTAGGCGTAGCGACCGTCGTAGGTGCCGTCCGTGTAGGAGAGGTGAACGTGGTGCGTGTCGCCGCTGGAGCGACCCTTGAGCAGCTCCTTGGACCAGTCGGTCGCGCCCCAGCCCGTGGCCGCGTCGCGGTTGAAGACGGGGATGCGCTTCAGCTCACGCATGGAGGGGACGCCCAGGATGCGGACCTCGCCGGACTGACCGCCGCTCCAGATGCCGTAGTAGTCGTCGAGCTGTCCCGGCTCGACATCGGTGGAGAGGTGTCCCTCTCCCTCGGCGCCGGGGGTCTCGTCGGAGCCAGCGCCAGGCGTGGCCGCCTGGTTGGTGTCCGTGGCCGGACTCTCGTTGCCGCAGCCGATCATCTGCGCGGCGACCACGCCACCGCCGATAGCCAGGCCTGTCTTGGCAATGAAGCCCCGGCGACCAGGCTTGCTGGGCGCCTCGGGAGTCGTCTCGTCGTGGTTCTCGTCGCTCATGGATTAGCCGTCCTCTCGGTAATGCAGATGGGGGGGGGTCCGCCCACTCGGGGGGCGCTGTAGCAAAGAGCGAGCCATAAGCCAATCTCTGTGACCACGGGGGTTACGTTGTGCCCGACACAACCCGCCCTGTTGTCGTTTGCATATCCGCGTTGTAGGTACGGCAACGCCCATGCGAACGCTGCTCGACCTGACGGCCAGCCTGGCCAGCGCACCCTCGACGGGTGCACCTCTCACGGAATTCGTTCGCGAGGTCGCTCGAGCCGTGGGCGCGGACGCCGTCGCCCTGCTGCGCTTGCTCGACGACGTGCTCTTCCCGGTGGCGACCTACGGCCTGGCGCCAGACTGCATGGGGCGCAGCTTTCCCCTCGCGGAGCACCCTCGCCTCGCCCATGGCATGAGCGATGGCGAGCCGTCTGTGCGCACGGACGACGACCCGGACCCCTTCGACGGCTTGCTCGAGCGGGATCCGGGCGCGGAGCTGCCGATTCACGCCTGCGTGGTCTGTCCGCTGATCGTGGGGGGACGACCTGTGGGCGCGTTGACCTTGGACGCCCTAGATCCCGAGGCACTCGACTCCTTGGATGAGGCGAGCCTGTCGTTGGTCACCTCGCTGGCGGCCATGGCGCTCGAGACCCACGACCTGCGTCAGTCGTTGAACCGATGCTTCGAACGGCCGCCGACGCTGATCGAGGCGGCCTCCGATCAGCCCCTTGAGAGCGGGCGACTGCACGGCAACGGTCCCGCCATGCAGCGCGTACGGGCGGAGATCGAGCTGGTGGCGCGCTCCGACTACACCGTGATCGTCACGGGCGAGACAGGGGTCGGCAAGGAGTTGGTCTGCCGCAGCCTGCACCGCAAGTCCAAACGCGCGGCGGGGCCTCTCGTCTACGTCAACTGCGCAGCCCTGCCTCTGCATCTCGCCGAGAGCGAGCTCTTCGGACATGTTCGAGGCGCGTTCACAGGCGCCGAGGTGGATCGACGAGGGAAGTTCGAGCTGGCCCACGGCGGGACTCTCTTCCTCGACGAGATCTGCGAGCTCCCGCTCTTGGTGCAGCCGAAACTTCTCCGAGCGCTGCAGTCCGGAGAAATCCAGCGCGTCGGATCGGACGAGATGCATGAGGTCGACGTGCGCGTGATCGCCGCCACGAACCGCGACGTCGAGAAGGAGGTCGAGGAGGGTCGCTTCCGAGCGGACCTCTTCCACCGGCTGACGGAGTACCGCATCTTCGTGCCGCCTCTGCGCGAGCGCCGCGAAGACGTGCCTGTCTTGATGGGTCTCTTCGCCGAGCGTCACCAGCGCCGACTGGGCATCGGCCCCGTGCGTTTCGCCGAGAGCGCGAGGGAGCTGCTGACGTCGCTGGAGTGGAAGGGCAACGTGCGCGAGCTGGACCACACGCTGGGTCAGGCGATCTTGCGCTCGAGCGCGCGCTCCACTCCACGAGCGCCCGTGGTCGTCGACGCCACCGATTGTCGGCCGGGTTCACCCCTCACGACGGAGGACACGGGCTCACCAGCTTCCTTCAGGCCGCTGCGCGAGGCGGTGGAGGAGTTCAAGCGAGACCAGATCCGGCGCGCCGTGTCTGCACACGACGGCAACTGGGCCGCCGCCGCGCGGGCGCTGGGCATGCACCGCAGCAACCTGCACCATCTGGCCGAGCGTCTGGGACTCCGGGGCGGCTGACTCGCCAGATCAGATCAGCTGCAGCGCCTCGAGGGAGCGTCGAGTCAAGCTGGAGACGCCGACGTCCGCGAGCTCCTTCAGGGCGAAGAGCCGCAGATCTCCCGTCGCCTCGGCGCTAGCCCCGGTCGCCGTGGCGAGCTGCAGCCGCAGCTTTCGGTGGCTGAGCAGATGCGTGAGCTTCGCCCGTCGTGGGCCCAGACGCGCCGAGATGCCCGCCAGCTTCAGCGCGCACCGAGCGTCGTCGCGAAGGTCGCCCGCGGCGTCGAGGGTCGGCAAACCGAAGAGGCCACCGAAGAGAGCCTGCTGACTCTTCACCAGCCAGATGCACCTCTGCGCACCACGCCCCGAGGTCGCCGCGACGGCCACGAGGTGCTGCTCGCGCGGCGCCTTCTTGGCGCGAGGCACGGGCAGCTCCTCCACGCGGCCTTCGGCGTGCGCACCGCAGACCTGGCGCAGAGGGCACTCGTCACAGCGCGCTGATTTGGGCGTGCAGACCGTGGCTCCATGCTCCATCAGCGCTTGGTTCAGGTCTCCCGGACGCTCACCTCGCACGAGCTGCTCTGCCTTCGCCCACAGCGCGCGCTGCGTGTCCGCGCGCCCGAGGGGTGAGTCGATCAGGAAGATCCGCGAGAGCACGCGCGCGACGTTTCCATCGACCAAGGGCTCTTGCTTGCCGAAGGCGATGGAGCCGATGGCGCCTGCCGTGTAGCGGCCGATCCCGGGCAAGGCGAGACGCGCCTCCGCGTCCTCCGGGACGCTCCCGCCATAGCTCGCTACGACCTCGCGCACGCCCGCGTGAAGCAGCCGAGCGCGCCGGTAGTAGCCCAGCCCACTCCAGGCCGCGAGCACCTCGTCTTCGTGCGCTTCGGCCAAGGCCTGCGGCGTGGGGAAGCGCTCGATGAAACGCTCGTAGTAGGGGATCACGGTCTCGACGCGGGTCTGCTGCAGCATGATCTCCGACACCCAGATGGCGTAGGCGTCGCGCGTCCTGCGCCAAGGCATGTCGCGCGCGTGGGCGTCGAAGTGAGCAAGGAGCAGCCGGCGCAGCTGCTGCGTGTCAGCCACGCTCGAGCAGCTCTGCGTGCATGTGCAGGCCGCGCGCCTCGAAGGCCTCGCGAATCGGCGCGCGCTCTAGTCGCAGACGCTTCATGGTCGAGGTGTAGCCGTACTCGAGGATCGTCCTGCGCACGGCGAAGTTCATCGGCGAATGCATGAACATCGTAGCGTCGTCGGGCGCCGGCTCGAGCAGCAGCACGCTCGCGTCCGGGTGGTCGGCGCGATAGGCGGCGAGGCCGTGGGTGAGACGCGCCTGACTGACCATGCGCGTGCTCTGGTTGTAGACCCAGAGCAGCCCCTTGTCGCGAACGCGACGCCTCGGCCCGTGACCCGTGGGCACATCCCGCGCGCCCGTGTCGACCCGCACCGGCACCATGGCGTTGAGCATGAGCACGAGGTCGCATCCCAACTCCACCGCCACGTCCACGTGACCGGTCTCGCCGAGACCACCCGCCACGAAGTCGCGATCGCCGATGCGCACGGGCGCGTAGAGCAACGGCACGGCGCAGGAGGCGGCGAGGGCGCGCGCGATGGGCACGTCATCGATCGCGCCGATACCGAAGATGGCGCGCTGACCTCGATCGAGATCGTTCGCCACCAGCATCAGGCGAGGGCGCAGCTCCGCGAAGGTCTTGGGTAGACCGCGGCGCGTGAGGATCGAATCGAGGAAGCGCTCGAGGGCGTCGACGGTGAAGAGCCCCGCGGGCAGGGAGTCGGTGAAGCGCTCGAGCTCGTGCCACACGTCGAGGTCGAGCGGGCGCGTGGTGACGGAACCCACGAGCCGCCGCAGCGCGCCCAAAGCCGAACCCCAGACACGCCTCAGCTCACGTCCGTCGAAACGCAAGAGATGCTGTCGCTGCAGAGGAAAGAAGTCGTCCGCGGGATCGAGCAGCGCGCGGTAGAGGCGCTGAGCCGGCAGGCCGCCCGCCAGCGCCGTCGCGACCACGGATCCCGTGGAGGCGCCCACGTAGACGTCGAAGTCCGTGGCTCGGAAGCCGTCGAAGGCGTCCTCCAGAGCGGCCAAGCAGCCGACCTCGTACATCGCGCCCGTGATGCCACCGCCTCCGAGGCAGAGCCCCATGCGAGGTGCGCTCGCTTCACTCATAGGTCCTCCGAATCCGACATGCGAAAGAGTAGATAGAACGCAGCCGATGCCAGCAGCGTCGCGCCCACGAACAGGGCGACGGGCAGATGGTACACCTGCGTGCCGACCACGTTGAAGCCGCGCAGAGCGTAGACGCGCTCCGGGAGCAAGACGGGCATGGCGTTCACGCCCGCGTGCACGACGACGCTCGCGAGGGTCGAGCCCGTCCGCAGCACGACGAGACCCAAGATGAGGCCAGCGATCGTGGCCGGGAACATGCTCGTACCGTGATGCAGCGCGCCGAAGAGCAGAGCGCTGAAGAAGAGCCCCGCCAAGGGTCCATGACGCGCCGTCAGGCCGCGCAAGATCAAGCCGCGAAAGAGCAGCTCCTCGCTGAGCGGCGCCACCAAGACCAAGGCGAAGATCAAGGCTGCGCCGCCGAGGTATCCGTGGGGATTCAGCAGATCGCGCTGTGCGACCTGCTCCGCGAGAGGCGTCGGCCAGAACTCCGAGAGCAGGTTCCCGAGCTCGGTCAACGGGAACTGCAGAGCGGCTCCGGCGAGCAGCAGCAGCGCGACGGCGGGCAGCGGAACGGCGACCACAGCCAGATCCTCGCGCGCAGAACCCGAACCTTTGGCGACGCTCAGGCCGAGCATCAGCACGAGCCCGAACCCAGCCGCCTGGGCGAGACCGAGATTGAAGGGATCTGCGCTGACCCGAGCGAGCGTGTCTTGAAAATCGGCGCCGCTGGCGTGCGATCGCAGCAGCGCGGCCAGGAACACCACGGCCCCGAGGGCGAGACGCGCACCGAAGGTGAGGGCCACGGCCAAGAGGAGCCCAACTCGTCGTGATCCGGTGGACGGCACGGCGATGCGTTAGCACGCCACGCGCCTCGGCACAGCACACGCCTCTGCCAGCCTCGGCGCGAATCGTCCGCGGCCCTCAGCTTCGGCTATCCTCCGCCGCCATGCATGCCAGCGAACGCGAAGCCTTGCTCGCCGCGGACAGGCGACACCTGTGGCGGCCCTACACCTCGAGCGACGATCACGAGTCCATGGAGCCGCTGACCGTGGTGCGCGCCGAGGGCCCCTACCTGATCACCGACACGGGCGAGCGCGTACTCGACGGCAGCGGCGCCTGGTGGTGCAACAACCTCGGCCACGGTCACCCTCGCCTGCGGCGCGCGCTGGTGCAGCAGGCCGAGACCTTGATGCACTGCTCCATGGCGGGCACGCTGCACGAGGCCGCGACGCGCTTGGCGCAGGAGCTCTCCGAGGTCGCGCCGGCGGGTCTGACGCGGGTCTTCTACTCGGACGACGGATCCACCTCGGTGGAGGTCGGCCTGAAGATGGCCTTCCAGTACTGGCAGCAGAACGGGCGACCCGAGCGCAAGCGTTTTCTGGCGCTGCCCGCCGCCTACCATGGGGACACCTTCGGAGCGATGAGCGTCGGCGGCGTGGAGGCCTTTCACGGCGTCTTCGAGTCGCTCTTCTTCGAGGTCTTCCGGCCGCCATCACCCGCACCGGGCGAGAGCTTCGAGCCGGTCATCGACGCCCTCTGCCGAGAGCTCGAGCGCGCCGAAGGAGAGATCGCCGGCGTGATCGTGGAGCCGATGATTCAGGGCGCCGCGGGCATGCGCGTGTGGCCGGCCGAGCTGCTGCGCCGTCTGTACGAGGCGACACGAAGAGCCGACACCTTCTTGATCGCGGACGAGGTCTTCACGGGCTTCGGCCGCACGGGTCCGATGTGGGCCTCGGACCACGCGAACGTCGCGCCCGACATCCTGTGCAGCGCCAAGGGCCTCTCCGGCGGGGTCCTGCCCTTCGCGGCGACGTTGGCCACCGAGCGTGTGTTCGACGGCTTCCGCGGAGGCAAGCAGCGCGCGCTGATGCATGGACACACCTTCTTCGGCAACCCCCTCGGCGCCGCCATCGCACGCGAGGTGCTCGCCATCTATCGCGAGGAGAAGATCCTGGAGCACGCCGCCGAGCGCGCCCGAGAACTCGCCGCCGGTTTCGCCGAGATGGCCGAGATCCCCGGCGTGCGACGCGCCCGCAGCCTCGGCATGGTCGCGGCGCTAGATTTGGGCGAAGACGGCTACCTCGGAGAGGCGGGCTGGCGTGTGCAGCGTGAGGCGCGCGCCCGCGGCGTTCAGCTGCGACCTCTGGGGGACACGGTGTATGTCGTGCCACCCTTGAACATCCAACGCGGCGAGCTCGCGTCGCTCCTTCGAGCCACGCACGATTCCGTCGCTTCCGCGTTGTCCCAAGCCTGAAGCGGGCCTAGGATTCAGCCGACCGATGACCGAAAGCCACACCCATCGCATCCTGATCGCCGAAGACGACGCGGACCTCGCGCGTATGCTCAAGATGCTGCTCAAGTCCATGGGCGACGTGCGCACGGCGGAAGACGGCATGGACGCCTACGGACAGATGCGCGGTGGTTTCCTGCCCGATCTGCTGATCACGGACGTGATGATGCCTCGCATGGACGGAATCTCGCTCGTGCGGCGCATGAAACAAGACAAGGATCTCGCGCGCATCCCCGTCCTCATACTCACGGCCAAGCATCAGCCACGCGACGTCATCGCGGGTATCAACGCCGGCGCCAAGCACTACCTGACCAAGCCGTTCAAGCAGCACGAGCTGCTCGAGAAGGTCCGTCACGCCCTCGGGATCTGCTAGCCCCATGGGCAAGAAGCGTCGCTCCAAGAAGCCCGCGGCGGGCCGCGTCAAGGCACGCTCGGGCAAGAGCTCCGGCGAGCACGAGCGTCCGGCGGCCGAGCCACGCGCATCGCTGCCCCGACGCCTGCTGCCCTGGCTGCTCGCCGCCCTCGGTGGAGGGCTGTACTTTCTGGGCTTCGTCGGCTTCGGCGTCTGGCCCTTGGCCTTCGTCTGCTTCATCCCGCTCTTCTTCGCGCTGGACATGGAGCCCGCGCCGAGCGCCCGCCGCGCCCTGTTGCTCGGGCTGCTCTTCGGCTACGTGCAGCAGGCGGGCGGCTACCACTGGCTGGTGCCCATGCTCGAGCGCTTCTCGGGCTACGGCTTCTTCGCCAACGTCTTCTTCGCCTCGGCCTTGTGGATCTTCCAAGCCCTCGAGGCCGCCCTCTTCGCGCTCTTCTACGTGCTGCTCCGGCGCCGAAAATTCTCGCGTATGGTCGCCGCCTCGGCCGCCCTCGCGCCTCTGGAGCTGCTCTTCCCCGCGCTCTTCCCGACCTTCCTCGCCAACTCCTTCGTCGACCAGACGTGGCTGCTCCAGATCATCGATCTCGGCGGCCCGATCCTGCTCAGCCTGCTCGCGCTCAGCGTCAATGTGGTGCTCTACGAGCTGTGGGTGAGCGTGCGCACGCATGGCCCGAAACCGACGCGGAGCCTGGCTGTCGTCGCCGGGCTCGTGGCTCTGACGCTCGTGTATGGCGTCTACCGCGTGAACGAGGTCGAGACCCGCGCCGCGGCCTCGGAGCATATGAGGGTCGCGACCGTGCAGGCGAATATGGGCCTGATGGACAAGCGCGAGAACCCCATGGAGGGCCTGCGTCGACATCTCGACGCCAGCCTCGAGCTCGAGCGCACGCAGCACCCCGATCTGATCGTCTGGCCCGAGTCGGCCGTGGCGTCCTTCCTACCTGAGGGCGTGACGGAGCTCGGCCCCTACATCACGGGCTCGCTGCGCACTCCGATCCTCTTCGGCGGTCTCTCACGACGCGACGGGCACAGCTACAACACGGCGTTCCTGTTGGATGATCACGGCGCGATCCTCAGCACCTACGACAAGATCCACCTGCTCGCCTTCGGAGAGTATCTGCCCATGGGCCAGACCTTCCCCTGGCTGTACGAGCTGTCGCCCAACAGCGGGCACTTCACGCCCGGGGAGCATCAGCGCGCGCTCGTGCTCGGAGCCTGGAAGATGGCCACGCTGATCTGCTACGAGGACGTGATCCCGGGGTTCACCCGCAACGCGGTGCGCGAGGGAGACGCCAATCTGCTGGTGAACATCACCAACGACGCCTGGTTCGGGCGCTCGCAGGAGCCGTGGATTCACCTCTCCTTGGCGCGCTTTCGCGCCGTCGAGCAGCACCGTTACTTGGTGCGTGCGACCAACAGCGGCATCAGCGCCATCATCGATCCCGTGGGCCACATCATGACGCGCTCGGGCATCTTCACGCAGGAGACGCTGGTCGCAGACGTGGCTCGCCTCGAGGGCCGCACGCTCTTCGAGCGCCTCGGGAGTTGGCCCGGCTACCTCGGGCTCTTGGCGCTGCCTGCGCTACTCTTCTGGAGACGTCGCTCGAGGGGTCAGCGCAAGGACGAGGGCAAGAGCAGCTCATAGCGTCCGTCCGCGTCTGTGGTGGCTTCACCCACGGCTACGGTGCGCTCTCGGCCGTCTGCGTCGGGGAGCACAGCGATGGCCGTGACGCGTGCGTCCACCATGGCGGCGCCGTCGGCCGACCGCACCACGCCGACGACCGGCACGGGCGCCGAGACGCGCAGATCCTCCGAGAACACTTCGCCCGTGGCGCGGAGCTCGAAGCTGCTGCGGAAGACCCACGGGAAGTGGGTCTCCCTCGGAGGCTTGGCGACGAAGTCGTAGACGCCCACGTCGAGGGAGAGTGCGAATTGGCCGAGGCCGTCGGTCAGAGTGTCGTTGGAGCGATTGTAGGCGGCCGCGGGATCCGCCGTGACCCGACCACGAGCGACTGCGCTCAAAGAGACACCGGACATGGGCTCACCCGTGTCTGTGAGCAGCAAGCCACCGACCTGCGCGCGGTCGGGGACGTTGAAGACCTGACCCATGATCGCGCTGCCATCGGGTCGAGGCATGATCCTCAGCTCGCGCACCAGGACGCCAAGGCGATCGTCACCTTGTGGGGTGACCGCCACCTGATACGTTCCGGGGAGCAGATCTACCTCGAAGCGACCCGCACGGCTGACGTCCCCGTCGGGGCCCACCATCTCGCTGCTGACGGTCGTCCGAAACGAGCCCAAGAGCTGCGTGGCGCTGTCGAAGACGTCCACCGCGCGGAACGTCACGCTGGCGTTGCCGAGCCGTCGCCCCGCGCTCGACTCGATGAAGCCCACGTAGTGCACGCTCCTCAGGCGCGGCACCAAGACCCGAGGGCGGGCCGTTCCCGGGAAGAAGAGCGCGGGATCCGCGATCACCGTGGGGAAGAGCGCGCGCTCCTCGCCGCCGGTGATCTTCAACACCCAGCTCCCTGCGCCGGGAGCGATGCGCAAGGTGAACACTCCGGGCTCACCGGGCGCATCTGGGTTGGCTGGATCGGCGCCGCTCGAAGCCACCGAGGAGACCACCTCACCCGTCTCCGGGTTGATGGCGCGCACCAAGAGGCCGTCCTCGGGGAGCGCCGCGTCGGCGCCTAGGCCATACACCTCACCAGTGAAAGAGCAGCCCTCGAAGCGCGCCTCGCCGCAGGGCTCGAGCAGAGCGTCGGGGTAGACGAAGTCCGCGCGGCCCAAGTCCGCCTGAGGCGTGGTCACCGTGAAGCGCATGGGCGGCAGCGCTCGCGTGGCCTGACCCGTGGGCCGCACTACGACCTCGTAGGACTCACCGCCGGCCACACGCAGAGAGTAGTCGGCGAGCTCCCCGTCGGGGGCCGTGGAGGGGTCGGCCAAGGTCTGCGTCGCCACCGTGAGCGCGCTCGCGCCGGGGATCGGGCTCGGGCGCGAGAAGCTCACCTCGGCGAGCACGGGTTGACCTTGAAAGCGCACCTCTCCCACGACCGTCATGCGCGGCGAGAGGGTCAGGTCGCGGGCGGCGGTCGTGGTGATCGGCCCCGGCGCGAACACGGATTGGATCGGGGCGCCACCGAGGGGATCCTCCGCCGGCAGCACGCTGAAGCCGATCAACAACGATGACGCGGGCGTGCCAACGCAGAAGTTGCGATCCGAATCGCAGCTCGCCCCAGGGCAGTCCGCGTCCGATCCGCAGCGGTTCTCGGGCGTCGAGGCCTGCTGAAGCGCCAGGCCGCAGCCTGCGAACAGAATCAGCGAGGCGAGCCCCATGAACGTGCGTGCCGGGCTCATGGGCAGGTGCTCAGGTCGACGGTGGGACGCACTTCGTCCGTCAGACGGATCCACCAGATGGCCACCGCGAGATCCTGTGGATCCACCGCATCGTATTGGGGGAACGAATCTACGAAGGCGGAGGAGACCCGCAGCTCGAGCTTGTGGCAGCGGCCCGTCGCGCCGAGGGCGGTGAAGGGGACGGTGAGGTCGAGCTCACGCGTCAACCCAGAATTCGGTTCGATGCGGTTGTTGTCGATCGCCGGCGAGCGGTTCAGCTCGGGATCGAAGTCGACGAAGAGCCGATAGAAGAGCGCTTGGTCCAGGTTGGGATCGCGAACCTCCACCGGGAAGAGCGCCTCACCGGGCCCGTCCACGGGCGTGTCCCGATCGAGATCGATGGAGACGATGGAGCCGAGATCCGTGGGAATCGTGAGCGTCGCGGCCGAAGGCGCCGAGACGATCGACGGCGGCAGGTTCTCCTCACGCGGGACGTCGATGGGCTCGGTGACGAGGCAGCCCGAGAGCGTGGATGTGGAGACGAGCATGGAGGCGAGCATGAGGATGAGCTGGCGCGCGGAACGGTCACGAGCCATGACCATGCTCTGAGCAAGCGTCGTTCCAACCTTCTTTTTGGCTGAAATCATTGTGAATTCACCCTGGCCATGACCGACGATCGCGACACGAATGTCCGGCCACGGCGCTCGCTCCTACGCATCCGGCTCACGCTCGAGGTAGCGGAAGATGGTGCGTGGATCGACCCCGAGGTCGCGCGCCGTCTTCGTGCGGTTGCCGCCGTTACGATCGAGGATCTCCAGGATGTACTTGCGTGTGAAATCTTCGCGCGCCTCCGTGAGCGGCACGATGGACTCGAAGGCTCCCTCGGCCAGCTCGAGATCCTCGGCGCCGACCATGGTCTTGTCGGCGAGCACCAGGGCCTTCTTGATCCTGTTCTGCAGCTGCCGCACGTTGCCCGGCCACGAGTAGCGGCGCAGGCCCGCGAGCGCCCCGGGCGTGAACCCCTTCACCTTCACGCCGAACTCGGCGGCGTAGTTCTTGAGCAGGAAGCGCGCGAGCACGAGCACGTCGTCGCCTCGATCGCGCAGGGGCGGCAGGTGCAGGTTGATCACGTTGAGGCGGTAGAAGAGATCCTCGCGGAAGCGACCCTCCTTGACCTCCAACTCGAGGTCGCGGTTGGTCGCCGCCACGACGCGAATGTCGACCTTCTCGGGCTTGGCGTCGCCCACCTTCATCACCTCGCGCTCCTGCAGCGCGCGCAGCAGCTTCACCTGCAGCGTGAGGGGCATCTCGCCGATCTCGTCGAGAAATAGCGTGCCCGTGTCGGCGAGCTGAAAGCGTCCGGGGCGCGTCGCGACGGCTCCGGTGAAGGCGCCGCGCACGTGACCGAAGAGCTCCGACTCCATCAGGTTCTCGGGGATCGCTCCGCAATTCACCACTATGAAGGGCTTCTTCGCGCGCGACGATCGACGATGGACCTCACGGGCGATCAGCTCCTTGCCCGTGCCCGTCTCACCCGTGATCAAGACGCCGATATCCGTCGCGGCAACCTTCTCCACCTTGCGGAAGACCTCGAGCAAGCTCGGACAGCTTCCGATGATGTCGCCGAAGCGCTGCTCCTCGAGTTGATCCGCGAGCCGATCGCGGTCACTCCGAAGCTCATCGAGCAGGATGGCGTTCTGCAGGATCAACGACGCCTGCCCCGCGAAGATCGTGAGCACGTCGAGGCTCGACTCTTCGAACAGGCTGACCACGTTGTCGTTGCCCACGTAGATCAGCCCGAGCAGCTGACCCTGCGCCATCAGAGGTGCGCACATCACGCTGCAGAGCTTCAGATCCATCACGCTCTCGGCGGTGCTGAACTGCGTGTCGTTCAGAGCGTCCGACACGATCACGGGCTTCTTCGTCTCGACCACTCGGCTCAGGATCGAGTCCGACAGCGAGTGCACACTGGTGGGCAGGCTCTGGCCATCCATTCCACGCGCCACCGTGACTCTGGGCTCGTCGCCATCGAGCATCAGCACGAAGCCCTTGGACGCCTGCGTGAGCTCGATGACCGCGTCGAGCAACGCCTCGAGCTGCTTCGGGATGCGACGGATCTCGAGCAGGTGGCGGTTGAACTCGCTGAGCTTGTGCATGCCCGCGAGTTCGGCGGAGACGTCGGGGTGCTCGCCCTCCATGCCCGGACCGACCTCGTCGTAGACGGAGAAGACGAGCTCCGCCTCGCCCAGCTCGAGGCGATCGTTGTGGTAGATCTTCGAGCGGCGTCGCTTCTTGCCGTTGACCACGACGTTGGCGCCCTTGGCGCCCTCGGCGAGGTTGAAGTCTCGTCCGTCGAACACGATCTGCGCGTGGAAATCGGCGACCGAGGCGTCCTCGATGCGCACATCGTTGCTGGCCCCGCGTCCGACGGTGGTGATCTTCTTGTAGATCGGGAAGACTCGGGGGCGACCCTGCTTCACGACCCATTTCAGGCTCGGCATAGCGGGAGCATACTCGCTGTCGCCTCGCTGTCAGCCCATGCGTGTGTCGGACGCAGCCCGAGGCGCCAATTCAGTCCACGCGGCGCAGGCGCTGGGTGGTGGGCCTGCGACCTCCGAAGCCGCTGCCCGGCAACGGGCTGAGCAGCGCGACCGCGTTGCCCGCCGGGTCGAGGGAGACGTAGACGAAGGTCCCCGTGTCACCCAAGAGCGGCCCTCGCACCTCGGCGAGGCGCTCGCGATCGCGCTCCCACACGGCCTCCATCACGGCCATGGGCACGAGGATCGACAGCTCCGCGTCGTCCGCCGAGGGCGGCGCACCACGTTGCGCGCCGGGGCCCGGCGAGAAGACCAGCTGAAAGCCGTAGCCCTCGAGCACCACTTCGTCGTCGAGCTCGTGGTGCATGGAGAAGCCCAAGGAGGCGATGTAGTACTCGGCCGTCTCCCGTGGATCCGGAGCGCGGAGCATGACCATCTGTACGGAATGACTTGGCAATCGCGAAACCAGCGGACGCTCTCGGTAGAGCCTCGAGTGCATATCCCAAGATACGGCTAGCTGAAGAAAATTCGAAGAGGTGGTAGAGCTTTCTTCATGTCCTGGATCAAGAAGATCACCCCTGAGGGGGCTGATGGTGAGCTAGCCGACTTCTACCGCGCGATCGGCGGCAGCCGCGGCGGCGTCGCAGAGGTTCACCAAGTGCAGTCTCTCAACCCGCGCGCCATGAAGGCCCACCTCGAGCTGTACAAGTCCGTGGTCTTCGCGCGCTCTTCGCTGTCGCGTATTCAACGCGAGCGCATCGCCGTGACCGTCTCCGCGGCCAACGCCTGTCGCTACTGCGTGAATCACCACGGCCAAGCGCTGCGCAACCTTCACGACGAACCCGAGGTGGTCGAAGCGCTGAGTCGCGGCGAATTTCCGGCCGCGCTCTCGGAAGCCGACGCGACGCTGCTGCGTTGGGCGCGAGACATGACGCTGCGCCCAGCGGACGCCGAGGAGGCGCACGTCGCGCGCTTGCGCGAGCTCGGCTTCGACGATCGCGCGATCCTCGATGGGACGCTGACCATCGGCTACTTCAACTTCGTGAACCGACTCGTGCTCTTGCTCGGCTGCGATCTCGAGCAGGGTTACGAAGACACCTGCGGCGTGTAGAGCATGATCCAGGTGGGGCGCGATGCGATGGCGCCTCTCCTGAATCACGCTGTAGACACTTCGTACGCAACCGAGGACGCTTCGAGCCGATACCCGGGCCAGAGGTACAACTTGGAGGTACTCGTGCAAAAGCGAAGTGAAGATTGGTGTCTTGGTCCGAGAAACCCGTACACGCCCGAGGAGGCCGAGTGGTGGGCGCGCCACACGCCCACGGTCGACCGCTGGCTCACGGAGATGGAAGAGGCCGGCGACGAGTGGTGGCCCTCGGCCGCGCACGCCGCCTTCTGCCTGCTGAGCTGCCGCACCGACGACGATCTCGGCGAGAGCTGGGACTACTTCGACGTCGACCGCTTCCTGTTTCAGGAGCTGTGGAGCGGAGGCACGGTCGGAATCCACGGCTCCGTGCCGATCTTCTTCGAGCACCTGGTCGAGGCGCTGCGCCGCTTCATCGCCGACGGTCTCGTGGACGCCGAGCGCGGTGAGCCATGGCTCGCCCGTATGCAGGCCGCGGGCGACGACTTCATGCGCTGCTACAGCGAGGAGACGAGCGAGCGCGACGCCATGGAGATCGCTAAGGGCTATCTGAAGGCGAGCTGAGGCTCTGGATCGCAGCCGGCTTTCGCCGCAGCCGAAAGGTCGCGAGCCAGGGCAGGACGTCTGCGAGGTCGAAGCGCAGGATGCCGCGGGCGAAGGGCTGCTCGTCGTCGGTGCGGCTCAGCTCGCTGTGCAGAGTGGTCATGCCGCCGAGGATCGTGCTCAGCCCGACGTGCTTCTGCCCGTAGAGGCGCAGATCTCTTCCGTCTTCACCCCTGAAGGTGAGGTCGTAGATCAAGCTGCCGCGCCTCGCCTTGGGTCGCATGGTGAGCGTGCCCGTCGTGGGCATGGACTCGCCGACGCCCTCGAGGGTCGCCTCACCGCGCAGCTCGAAGACGCCGCCCTCGCCTCGCATGGCGCGCGTGGCTTCGATCAAATCCGGCGTGAAAACGCGCACTGTGAAGCTCGCGCTGATCGGACGACCGCCATCGACCGGGCGCAGCTCGCCGGCCATCGTCTCGGTGAACTCGAGCTGCGCAGGCTGCTCGCGCAGATCACCCGCCCCGAGGCCGCCCGTCGTGTGCGTCGCCCGCGTGCTGCTCTCGACGCGCTGCTCCACGAAGGCGCTCGCGCGCTCCGACAAGCTCATGATGGTGATCTGAGGGTTCACACCCAGGGGCCCGTTCACCACCGAGCCATCCGCGATGAAGAGGTTTCGGAGCTCGTGTGCTTCCTGCGTAGGACCCACGACCGAGCGGCGCGGATCGGCGCCCATGCGGCAGGTGCCGAGGGGATGGTAGGCCGTGAGGTCGAGGTGGCGCGCCGCGAGCGTGCGCGGGCCTTCGCGCTCCAAGCGCTCGACGTCCGCCTGATCGCGGATGACGTCGTATTTCATCAGGCCCGGATACACAGCGCGTGCACCCGCGGCGAGGAAGAGGCGCGCGAGCAGCCCGTGGCCGCGAATGGTCTTGCGCCGATCCGTGTCGTCGAGGACGTAGTGCATGCGCGGCGTGCCGTCCTTCGCGAGCGTGATGTGACCGCGAGAGGTGTCCGCGATCATGAAGCCGAAGCAGGCCATCTCGTCGAAGTGATCCATGATTTGCGTCCACGACGGGCCCACTCGCGCCAGCGCCGCCGCGGCCAGCTCCAGGGGCACGAAGGCGCCCTCGAAGCGGATGCCTTCGTCCACGAATTGGTCCACGCCGTAGCCCTGCGGGATGGCGTTGTAGCCTTCGATGCGCTCGTCGAAGCGCGCCCAGGCGTGGCTCGCGGGGTGCAGCGTGAGGTTCCGCCCGAGCTGACCCGAACCGCCGAGCAGATCGTTCTTCATCAGCAGCGCAGGCGTGTGCAGAGTGCCGCAGGAGAGCACCACCGCCTTGGCGCGCACGCGCAGGCGAGCGTCGCCTCCGTCCCGCGGACGCGCCACGACGCCCACGGCGCGACCGCCCTCCACCAACACCTCTTCGACGTGCACGCCCGTATAGAGGAAGGCGCCATGCTCGAGGGCTGCGGGCACGTAGGAGACGTTGGTGGAGCGCTTGGCGTCCGTGGGACAGCCGAAGCAGCACACGCCCTGTCCGTCGCAGTCGGGCGCGTTGCGCGGCAGCGGACCGTGGGCCCACCCGAGGCGCTCGGCGCCGCGCGCGACCACGCGACCGCAACCTCCGAGCACATCGTCTTGGGCCGGCGCCACCTGCAGCATGGCCTCGACCTTCTCCATGTAGGGCGCGAAGCTCTCGGGATCGAGATCCACCAAGCCGTGCTCGAAGCGCCAGCGCCGAAAGAGCTCCGGCGTGGGCCGGTAGCATGTGCCCGAGTTGATCGTCGTCGTGCCGCCCACGGTCATGCCGATGGGCACGGGGATGGCGCCCACGCCAGAGAGCGCCGCTCCCCAGGCGATGGTCAGCTCCGGGCGGAAGAGCTTCAGCTGCATCTCGATGGCGCGACCCGTGAAGTCCTGACGACCGAAGTAGTCACCCTCCTCGAGCATCAGCACGGCGTGCCCACGCGCCGCCAAGGCGTTGGCCATGGGCGCGCCTCCTGCGCCCGTGCCCACGACGACGACATCTACCTCGATCTCCTCCTGACCCGAGAGATCGTCCGCGCTCATCACGCGTTCGTACCAGCGAGGCTGGGCCTCAGCGCGCGGAAGTTTCACCCCGTGGGGTGCATGGAGTTTCTCATGAACACCCGGACGTCTCACCTGCGCCACCTTGATCGGCGCGGTCGCCGCGCGCATCGCCCAATGGGTCGGCGGCGCGGAGATCAAGCGCATGATCAGCGCCTGACGCCGCTCGAGGCTGAGCTTGCTGAGACGCCTGCCTGTCAAGGGCAGGGCCGCGAGATCCACCGCGCGCAAGGCGTGACCGTAGGCGCGCACGGCCTTGGGGCTGAGGCTCGCGAGCAGCGCCTCCACCCGCGCGACGGTCTCGCCGTCGGGGCTCGGCACGACCTGCCCCGCGGGCGTGGCGGCCTCGGCGAGCGCGAGCAGAAGTCGCCGCTCGCCGGCGCTGAGCTTCGAAGACGATGAATCCATGTGCCCTCCTGAGTGGGCTCTAGAAAAGTGACTGCTTGGTCATTCTTTGTGATCCGGAGGTCCGGGTCAAGGGTGATCATGACCGCGACGTCATTTTATCGAACCAGCGTGGTAGCTTGGCGCCGATGTTGACCCAAGCTGCCAACGCCTTTCGCTGGGATAAATCGGCGCGAGGCCACTACGAGAGCTACTTTCAGCGCGCGAATCACCCGACGCGAGCGCTGGCGTTTTGGATTCGCTACACGCTCTTCGCGCCCAAAGGTCGGCCCCAAGACGCCGTGGGCGAGCTGTGGGCGATCTACTTCGACGGCGAATCGGGGCGCATCGCGGCCATCCATCGGCAGCACGCCCTCAACACCTGCCGCTTCTCACGCGCGGGCCTCGACGTGGAGATCGGCGAGAGCGTGCTGAGCGATGGGGTGTTGCGCGGCAGCGCCGAATCCTCGAGTCACGCGATCTCGTGGGATCTGCGCTACGCCAGCAGCGAGCAGCCGCTCTTGCTGCTGCCCGAGAAGCTCTACGACGCGCCCTTCCCCAAGGCCAAGGCGCTGGTCGCTGCGCCCCTCGCGCACTTCGACGGCTCGCTCGTGGTGGACGGTGAGCCGATCGAGATCGCGGATTGGGTCGGCAGCCAGAACCACAATTGGGGCGTGAAGCACACGGATCGCTACGCCTGGGGTCAGGTGGCGGGCTTTGACGACGCGCCCGACTCCTTCCTCGAATTGTCCACGGCGCAGGTCGACCTCGGCCCGCTGAAGACGCCCTGGATGACGCCCATCGTGCTGCGCCACGAAGGCCACGAATACCGCCTGAACGCCATCGGGCGCACGCTTCGCGCCCACGCCCACTACACCAAGCGCCCGGAGAACGGGCTCTACCGCTGGCACTTCTCCTCGCAGCTTCCCGACGTCGGCGTCAAGGGCGTGATCGAGGCACCCGAAGAGGCGTTCGTCTCCCTGCCCTACGCGAACCCGCCGGGCGGCATGAAGACCTGCCTCAACTCCAAGCTCGCGCGCGCCCGCATCAGCCTCAGGCGACGCGGGCTGCCGAGCGTCGTCCTCACCACGACACATCGGGCGGCCTTCGAGATCTTGACCGAAAGCGCGGTCGCAGGCGGGTCGACGCTCTCGACCTGAGGCGTCGACGGCGAATGCGGGCACGAGTCAGGATCCAGCTTGGCGCGCCCCGAGTCCGCGCGTAAGGTGCGGGTCCGCGCGAGCGCGCGAGACAAGGAGCGGCGGACATGGCGGAAGGGCTCAACAAGGTCATCCTGATCGGCAACCTGGGACAAGATCCCGAGTTGAAGTACACGAACGGAGGGCAGCGCCCCTTCTTGAAGCTTCGTCTGGCGACGACCGAGCGCTACATGAACCGCTCGGGAGAGCGTCAAGAGCGCACGGAATGGCACTCCGTGATCATCTGGGGAAAGCGCGCTGAGGCCCTGAACAAGATCCTCGGCAAGGGCCGCTCGATCTGCGTCGAGGGGCGCATCGAGTACAACTCGTGGGAGGACAAGAACGGCAGCAAGCGCATCTCCACCAGCATCAACGCCATGAACGTGATCCTGCTCGGTGGTCGACGTGACGGCGGCGGCGGCGGTGAGTACGGCGGCGGCGGCGGCGGCGGCGGTGAGTACGGCGGCGGCGGCAGTGCCGGTGG
>JAADHO010000247.1 GCA_013151775.1 Deltaproteobacteria bacterium
GACCCGCATCGTTCCCGCGACGAGCTGCCCTACGGCGGACTCGAGTCGTCCGACGGCCACCGCGGCCTGTCCGTGGGCGCGCAGCAGGCGCTGTCCGCCTTCGGTCTCGAAGACCATGAACTCCAACTCGACCGTGTCCTCCGATTCGCCCGCGGACACGCGGATGACGCCGAGCTCGTCGAGGTCGAGCAGGGTCGCGAGCTCGCCGAGCACGCTGCCAGCGCCGATGCTGTCGAGGGACGCATCGCGCACGCCCGCGACCGCGTCCGCCAAGCCCGCCACGTCGGGATCGTCATCGAGGAACGCGTTGACGTCCTCCGCCCGCCCTCGGTTCACCTCGATGGTCTGCACGAAGGGTGTGGCGCCCGGACGCAGCACTCGCACGACGTGCTCGCCGTCGAGCAGGCCACCCACGTCGATCGGTGCGTACCCTCGGGCGACGTAGTCGACGTAGATCAGCGCCCCCGTGGGCGCGCTCTCGATGTGAACCTGACCGTTGGCTGTGTCCGCGTGGCGTGGCCTCGCGGCGTTGAAGCGCTCGATCACATCGGGCGGGAAGATGTTGGGGTCTGGCGCCAGGTGGGGAAACTGACGGTGGACGCGCACGAACACCCGGCGTGCGGCCCGGCTCTGATCGGCGAAGGTCTGGGCCGCCCCCAAGAAGAGCAGCGCCGAGCCGAGATCGCTCGGGTCTTCGAGCGCCGCCGCGGCCCGGTCGAACTCCTGCACCGATTGGCCGAGGAGATCGATGGCGGTCTCGAGCTCGAGGTTGAGGTAGGCCTGACGCCCCTCCGCGAGGTGCGCGCGGGCTGCGTTGGCGCTCGCCAAGGTCGCCTCGTCGTAGCCGAGGTAGCGGCGATCCGCCTCCTCCCAGAGCGCCCCCTGAACACCGCGGAGCGCTGCTCGGGCGGCGGCGCCGACGCGGGCCGACACGCCCTCGAGGGCAGCATCCGACGTCGTGGACAGGATGTAGACGCGCTGCGGAGCGACGGGGTTCTCATCTTCGGCGGCCGGAGCGTCCTCGCTGGCCTCTTGAGCAGCGACCGATTGGGTGAAGACGAACAAGCCGATCGCGGCGCACAGGCCGAGCGCCGCGGGACGACCCAGGCGGAGGACGCGAAGGAGAGATGCGAAGGTTAGTTCAGCCACTGCGATTCCAATCAGGCACTGCGATTCCAACTAGCTCCCCGATTCCAGTCTGCGCCGGTTCCAAGGGACGCGAGTGTAGTCGCACGGCTCGCAAGAGCGAACCAGCTTTTCGACGCCGTTGCGTTCCTAGGCGACTACGCACTGCGCTCCAGGTCGTCCAAGAGCCCGCTGAGCCCAGGGTCGTTGGCGAGCGCCTCGCGCAGGTGAGTCTCGAGCTCGACCCGCCCCGCAGGGCTCAGAAGTGCGACCTCGGGCTTGGCGAGGCTCTGGGCGACCAAGGTGTCGATGGCCGTGGCCCGGTCCACCCGCCCCGCGGCGAGGTCCGCGCCCAGCTGCTCCGTGGGAGCGAGGGCGCCGGGACCCTCGACGGCCTGCGCCTCGGGGGTCTCGTCGAGCGCCTGTCGAAAGGCCTCCCTCGCTTGCCCAACGTCTGGAGCCTTCAGGCCCTCGACGCCGGTCTCCGGAGTCGCTGTGATGGGAGGCGGAGGTCCGCCGGGGGGCTTGATCGGTGAGGTCATCGGTTGATCCTTGGTGAGCGTATCCAGAAGCCGTGGGCTGCCGCAAGTCAGCGCACGTTGTTGACGACCTGCTTCGCGGTGTCGTGGCGCGCCTTCATCACGTTGGACGTGATCATGTAGCGCCGCTGCTCCATGGCGATGTTCTGCTGAAGCTGAAGCAACTCCATGGTGTCGTTGCGGACTTGGCTCGTCAGATCGAGGCCGGAGCCGGACTGGCTGAGCCCCGCGGCGGCGGAGCCGGGCGCCTCTGCCTCGCCGCCGCCTCCGGTCGATTGGCGGGCGCTGCGGATGGCCGCGCTGACGCTGCTGCCCCCGGGGATGAAGCCCGCGGCGGACTCCACGCCGGAGAGCACGACGTTCGCGCCGTTCTCGAGGCTGTCGCGGAAGCGCGTGGACGCGGGACGGGATGTCACCCGAGGCTGGGTGGACTCGAGCTCGATGGTGGCGCCGGTCAAGGGCGCGCTCACGGGATGAATCGTCATGGGAAACCTCCTGAACCCCAGACATTGGGGTCTCTACGTGGGGCTTTTCGGCCACCGCGCTCTCCGGTTGCGTGGATTCTCGAAGAAAATCTCCCGCGGGTCCGAGAGGGCGCCGGGGTTGACCCCGCAAATTCGGGTCCCTATATCTAGAGCCTCGCGAATCCCTCGTGATTTCAAGACCTCATGCGAACACAAGAGCACAGCTCGGCCGACTCGGGTGCCGTGGGCGGCGACGAGCTGCTGACGACGGGCGACATGGCGCGCCTGAGCGAGAGTACGCTGCGCACGGTGCGCTTCTACGAAGAAGAGGGGCTGATTCAGCCCGTGGCGCGGCCCGAAGGTGGTCATCGTCACTTTCGTGTGCGTGAGCTGCGCAAGCTCGAGCTCGCCCTGCATCTGCGCGAGGCGGGGCTCTCCATCGCCGACATCAAGCAGCTCTTCGGCTTGAAGACGGAGAGCGCCTCGCCCAAGGCGGCGACCCAAGGCATGACGCAGATGTTGCAGGGGCAGGTGGGCGATCTGGATCGCAAGATCACCAAGCTCGAGCGTTTGCGCAGCGAGCTCTCCGACATGGTCTCGACGATCGCCGACTGCGAGAACTGCTCGCCCAAGGATTTTCCGCAGCGTTGTCAGCGCTGTGAGATCGTGGACGGCCCCGGTCCCTCGCGCGCGGTGGACGTGCTCTGGCGCTGAGCCGCCAGACGCTGAGCTAGAGATCCGTCGGGAAGTCGTGACCCATGCGCACTCGCTTGGCGTCCATGTAGCCGCGGTTCAGCTCGTGGGACGGCACCGTGTGAGGCAGGCGTTCGTTGACGCGCACGCCGAGGCGTTGGAGCCCGGTGACCTTGTCGGGGTTGTTCGTCAGCAGGCGCACGGACTGAACGCCGAGATCGCGCAGCATGTGGGCGGCGATGGCGTAGTCGCGCGCGTCATCTGGGAAGCCGAGGGCGCGATTTGCGTCGACCGTGTCCATGCCCTCGTCCTGCAGCGCGTAGGCCCGAACCTTGTTGCCCAGGCCGATCCCGCGACCCTCCTGCCTCAGATAGAGGACCACACCGCATTCAGCCGCTCCGACGCGCTCCAAGGCCAGCTCGAGCTGTTCTCGGCAGTCGCAGCGCAGTGAGTGCAGCACCTCACCCGTCAGACACTCGCTGTGCACGCGAACCAGCACGTCCTCCGCCCCGGTCAGCGTGCCGTGGAAGAGGGCGACGTGTTCGAGCCCCGTGGCGGGCTCGCGATACACCCGCAGCTGAAACAGCCCGTGGGGCGTGGGCAGCTTGGCTTCCGCGTAGCGCTCCAGGGGTGGCTCAGGCCGGGCGAGTGAGGACACAGTCAACGGTGGCTCCAATCGACCTCGGCTCGAGGATCCCAAGGGATGGCGCGCTGCGTCAGGTCGACTCAGCAATGTAGTGCGGGCGCCATGACCGTCAAGCTGCCTCCTGCCTCGAGTCAGGGCGATGAATCGTCCAGCATGTCGACCACCACGCGGCGATGGCTCGCGGCCGCGAGCTCGAGACGGATGGTGCGGTCGCGTCCTAGCGGTGGATTCGAGAGCCGCAGCAGGTGGGCACCGGCCGGTATCTCGAGGTCGAAGAGCGGAGTCGTGCCGAGCTCTCGCCCGTCGAGGAAGACGCGCGCCCAAGGAGCGGCGTTGATGTCGACTCGCGACGGCGCGGGAGCAGGCGGGTCGGCCTCGGGCGTGTCGGCTGGCCCGCCAACTTCTGGCGCTGGGATCGGGCTCCGGGCGTGGGCGATCGGGCGCGGGA
>JAADHO010000130.1 GCA_013151775.1 Deltaproteobacteria bacterium
GCGCCTTCAGCATCCTGCGCGGCGAACCCTATTCGCACTAGGGGACGATCTGCGTCATTGCGTCATTCGGTTGCCGAATGACGCAATGACGCAGATCGTCCCCTAGTGCGAATAGGGCTCGCCACGCAGGATGCTGAAGGCGCGGTAGACCTGCTCCGCCAGGAACAGACGCGCCAAGCGATGGGGCAGGGTCATCTTGGAGAGGGAGAGCTCCAGATCCGCGCGAGCGCGCACGGCGCGGGGCAAGCCGTAGGCGCCGCCGATCAGAAAGACCAGGCTCGGGACGCCGTCGTCGCGAGCGCGCCCCACGTAGCTCGCGAGCCCCTTCGAGCTGAGCATGCGCCCCTCGACCTCCATGGCCACCACGCGGCTGCGCGCGGGGATGCGCCGCTCGAAGCGCTGCGTCAGCTCCGCCTCCGGCGCGTCCTTCAGCTCGATCTCCTCCACCGGACCGTAGCGACCGATGCGAGCGATGTAGTCGCTGACGGCGTCACGCAGCCCGCGCTCCTTCACCCGGCCCACGGCGATCAGCAGGATCTTCACCCGCTCAACTGTAGCCGGGCTCATCCGCCGGCGAGGGCAGCCGCGCCGCGTCCATCCACAGAGACTCGATGTCGTAGTAGCCGCGCGTGTCCTCATGGAAGATGTGCACGACCACGTCACCGAAATCGAGCAGCGCCCACTGGCCTTGGGGCAGCCCCTCGACACCGAGACAGTGCACGCCGAGGGCCTGCTTCACGTGCTGCTGCACGCCCTTGGCGATGGCGCCCACCTGCCTGTCGGAGCGGCCGCTCATGACCACGACGTAGTCGGTGTAGTCCACCTTCTCGCGCACATCGATGATCTCGATGGAGAGCGCCTTCTTGTCCATGGCGCCCTCCACGACGGATAGCGCGAGCTGGCGCGAGCTGTCTTGCAGCTCGCCGCTCCCGCCCTCCGTGCTGGTGGTCCCTGGGTCCGTGTTCTTGGTCACTTCGCTCATTCTGCCTCGCGTCGCGCAGCCTCAGCCGCGGATCTGTCCTGCGCCACGCCCGACCCACTTCGAAGAGCAGAGCTGCTCCAGACCCATGGGCCCGTAGGCGTGAAGTTTGGTGGTGGAGATGCCGATCTCGGCCCCGAGGCCGAGCTGGGACCCATCGTTGAAGCGTGTGCTGGCGTTCACCAACACCAGGCTCGCGTCCGCCTCACGCAGGAAGCGCTCCGCGCGCGCCGCGTCCTCGGTGACGATGCACTCCGTGTGGCCGGAGCCGTGCCGCGAGATGTGGCTCAAGGCGCCGTCGAGATCCGCGACCACGGCGATGGAGAGCACCAGGTCGAGATACTCCGTGTCCCAGTCCGCCTCGGTCGCCGGCTCGGCTTCGGGCACGCGCGCGCGCACCGCCTCGTCCCCGCGCAGCGCGACCCCGGCGGCCGACAGCTCGCGGGCGACCCGAGGCAAGAACGCGTCGGCCACGCGCGCGTCCACCAGCAGCGTCTCGAGTGCGTTGCACACGCCGGGGCGCTGCGCCTTTGAGTTGAGCACGACGCGCGTCGCCATCTCGAGATCCGCCGAGGCGTCGACGTACACGTGGCACACGCCCTTGAAGTGCTGCAGCACGGGCACCCGAGCGTTGTCGCTGACGAAGCGGATGAGCCCCTCGCCGCCGCGCGGGATCACCAGATCCACCACGCCCGCCTGTTGGATCAACGCGAGCGTGGCGCGCCGGTCGGTGGTGGGCAGTAGCGTGACGGCCGCCGCGGGCAGGCCCTCGGACTCCAGGGCCGTGGAGAAGACGGCCGCCAAGGTGCGGTTGCTCTCGAAGGCCTCCTTGCCGCCGCGCAAGATCACGGCGTTGCCGCTCTTCAAGGTGAGCGCGCCCGCGTCGATGGTGACGTTCGGCCGAGACTCGTAGATCATCGCCACCAGGCCCAGAGGCACGCCCATGCGCGACAGCTCGATGCCGTTGGGCAGCGTCCTGCGCTCGCGCTCGCGGCCCACGGGATCGGGCAGCGCCATGATCTCGCGTAGCCCGGCGGAGATGGCGTCCAGGCGCGCGCCGTCGAGGCGCAGGCGATCGAGCATGGCGGGCGAGAGACCGGCCTCCTCCCCGGCGCGCATGTCGCGGGCGTTGGCCTCGAGGACGACCGCGCGGGCGCTGCCGACGAGGGCATGAGCGACGCGCCGGAGCACGGCGTCCTTCACGGCCGTGCCCGCCGTGGCCATGAGTCGAGCGGCGGCCTTCGCCTCGCGGGCGAGGGCGGCCACCTCCTGATCTAACGAACTCGATTCGGTCACGCGCACTCAATCTAGCATGTTGGACTCGACGCGAGTGACCCGTTGGATCACGCGCGATGGCACGGCATGGGCTACCAGCGCCCCGAGGTCAAATCAGCACCAGGTCATCTCGATGGATGATCTCCCCGATCGCCAGCTGCCCCGTGCGCGCGTCCCCCTCCCGGGTCTGCTGCCCGGCGAAGCGCGCCACCTCGGGCGTCGCGTAGCGCGAGAGCCCACGCGCGAGCTCCGCGCCGGAGAGATCGAGCACGCTCACCGCGTCCCCCGCCTCGAAGTCACCGCGCACGCCGACCACGCCCGCAGGCAGCAGGCTCTTGCCGCCGAGCTTCAGGGCCGCGGCGGCCCCCGTGTCCACCAAGAGCGCGCCGCGCGGCTCGAGGGTGTAGGCGATCCAATGCTTGCGGCTCGGGAGCTTGGCGCCCGCGGGCAAGAAGAGCGTGCCGAGCGGCTCACCCTCGAGCACACGGGCCAACACGTCCTGCTCCGCGGCTCCGGCCAGCACCACGGGCACGCCGCGCATGCTAGCGCGCCGCGCCGCCTCGAGCTTCGACGCCATGCCCCCGCGGCCCAGGTCGCCCTCGGATGGGCGCACCAGGTCGAGCACCTGATCGGGATCGTGCACCGAGGCCACCACCGCGCCATCGGCGTCCATCAGCCCCGGCACGTCGCTCAGCAGGATCAGCAGATCTGCGCCGACCAGCGTGGCCACCATGGCGGCGAGCTGATCGTTGTCGCCAAAGCGGATCTCGTCCACCGCCACCGTGTCGTTCTCGTTCACGATGGGCAGCGCCCCGAGCTCGAGCAGCGCGTCGAAGGCCGCCCGGGCGCGCAGGAAGCGCTCGCGATTCGCCAGGTCCGCGTGGGTCAAGAGCACCTGCGCGGCGCCCACGCCGAAGGGCTCGAGGGCCTGCTCCCAGGCGTGCATCAGCAGCGACTGACCGGCGGCGGCCGACGCCTGAAGCCGCGCGATCGTTCGCGGACGCTGCTCCAATCCAAGGCGCTCGCGGCCGAGGGCGATGGCGCCGGAGGAGACGAGCAGCAGCTGACGATCCGCGGCCCTCTGCTGCGCCAGCTGCGTGGCCAAGGCGGCGAAGCGTCCGTCCCCTTCGGTCAAGGCGCGACTGCCGACCTTCACCACCACGCGCCGCGCCTGCTTCAGCGCCGCTCGAATCTCGACGCTCACGGGCGACTCGCGATCTGCGCCTCGCTCTGCGCGGGCGAGCCGAGGGCTGCGTCGAAGCGACGTTCGAAGTCGGCGAAGAGCTCCGCCGGCAGGTCCGCGAGTCCGTCGAGCAGCGTGTCCACGGCCCGAAGATGCGGCGGACGCCCCTCCAAGTCATCCCGAAAAGGCGCACCGAGCGTTCGACCCGAGAGCCGCGTCAGCTCCCCCACGAGTCGCAGGAGCTCGGCGCCGAGGCCATGCTCGAAGCAGCGATCGAGGGCGAGTCGCAGCCGCCGGGCCTCGTCCACGTCCAGCACGAGGTCGTGGTCCGTGGCTGCGAGGTGGCGGTCCACCAGGCGCGCCGCGATCCAGGTGGCCACACCCTCATGCACCCGCCGCGCGGCGCCCACGCCCGGCAGACGGGCCAGCAGCGAGCCGAGCCCGGGGGCCTCCGATC
>JAADHO010000136.1 GCA_013151775.1 Deltaproteobacteria bacterium
GGCATGCGCGCGTACCCCTCCACGGCGAGGGCGTGCCCCGCTCCCTCGAGCAGCCTCCCGGTCGCCACGGCCACGCCTCGCCACTGCGCGTGGGCGGCTGCCTCCGCGGGCCCTAGGGGCTGGCGAGGCATGCTCGCGTCGAGCTCGCTCAGCGCCGCGTGCAGGGACGCCGCGAAGCGCTCCGCTTCATCGCCCTCTCCCTTGACCAACACCTCCAGGGGTGAGAGGCATCCTCGCTGATCGTAGGCGACGATGTCTCGAGCCAAGCCCTCGACGTCCTCCAAGCTGAAGCCGTCCACGTAGGCGAGGCCGAGGCCGTGTCCGTGGGGCACGAAGAGCGCGCTCGCGGGGGCTCGCTCACGCAGCGCTCGCAGCGTGGCGTCGGCGCCGTAGGCGTGGATCACGTCGGCCTGGGCGAAGAGGGCGCGCTCACATGCGGCGTCGCCACCCGGGAACACGTGGACGCGGAGGGCGCCTCGGAAGGGCTCGGGGAGCGCCGCCGCCAGCGCCCGTGGGAACACGGAGTCGCGAGACGAAGCCTTCGCCACCACGGGCACGCCGAGCACCAAAGGCACGAGCAAGGCGCGCGCCCCCGCCGTGAAGACGTTGCCCGCGAGCACCACGGCCGCCAGCCGGGTAGCGTTCTGCCGCCAGCCCGTGGCTCGCTCTCGCAGCCCTCGCAGACGCGCCCGCGTGAAGGTCTCGAAGCTCGTCGAGAGCCCGACCCGCACGACGGGCTCGCTGAGCCCGGTACTTTGGACGAGCGCCTCCACCCGCTCCGCGTCACCCGTGAGCCGCTGCATCGCCGCCACCAACTCGTCGAGCGCCGCGTCATCGGCTCGCCGCAGCACGTCCGCGCACCCACGCAGCACGGCGCCGCTCTGCGCGATGACCTCGGGCGTGCCCAGCTCGCTCTCCGCGCCCGTCATGCGTCGAGGGCTTCCTCGGTGGACAAGGAGCACCCTCGCGGTACGGCCTCCGCCGCACGCCCCAAGAGCTCGAAGCCCTCGCCCACGCTTCGCGCTAGATCCGAGGTCAAGATGCAGGACACCGAGTCGACGTTCGCGACGTCGTCCACGCGCAGCACGCCCACGCCGGTGGTCGGCTCGAGGCTCACCGCGTCGACCACGCGCGCGCGCACCCAGCCGGGGAAACGCAGGCTCCGCGTCACGGTCGCCTCCGCGGCGAGCGCCTGCCTCAGCGTCATTTCCCAAGCCTGCGAACTCAGCTCGGTCATCCCATACTCCGCGACGATGTGGCTCTCCGCGACACCGAAGAGGGTCGAGAGCCGCTCACGCATGGACACTGGATCGAGCGCACGGCTACGACCCTTGAAGCCCCCCGTCTGCATGATGCGGCTGCCCGCCGGGAGCTCGAAGCGCTCGCCGAGGCTCTCCATCGCCTGCATCAAGGCGAAGGAGGTGCCCAAGATCGCCACGGGCTCGTCCGCGTCTCGCAGCGCCTCGCGCAGCCCCGCGAGGTCCAACGTCCCCTGCGCGAAGAGCCAGCTCGTGCGGCTACCGAAGTCGACGGCGAAGCGCTCGAGCATATGGGTCAGGGAGGAGTCGGGCGCCTCCTCGGCGCGCGGCGCGAGCATCACGAGGGGCATGCGCTCCACATCGGGGAAGAGCGCTCGGCGTGCGCTCGCGTGCGCCGCCAACTCATACAGCTCGAGATCGGCGAAGGCGTGCTCTCCACGTACGCCATAGGTCGTGCCCGAGGTGCGAAACGTGGCGACGATCTCGGCCTCGGGCCTCGAGCAGACGCGCGCGTAGCGGAAGACGTCCGTGGGCAGCGCCGCCTCCTCTCCCCGAGCCGCGACCACCCGCCCGTAGCACTCGACGTGCTGCGCTTGGTAGCGAGCCAGATCGCGCAGGAGCTCGTCGCGCGCCTCGTCATCGCGATCGCCCGTGGAGAGTCGCAGGATCAGCGCTCGCGCCCGTGCCCAGAGCTCCGCCCGTGCGCTCATGTCAGCACCTCGCCCAGGGTCTCGACGAAGCCGTCGAGCAGCGCGCGGCTGATGTTCAGCGGCGGCACGAGCTGCAGGACGTCGGCGCCAGCGCCTGCCGGCAGCGTCAGGTAGCCACGCTCGAGCAGCTTGCGTACGACCACCAGCACGTCGGCTTCGAGTTCGAGGCCGAGCATCAACCCGCGCCCGCGCACGACCCTCACTCCGTCCAGGGCGGCCAGCCCGCGTGACCAGCCCTCGCCCAGCTCCAGGGTCCTCGCGGCCAGCGCCTCGTCCTCGATCACGTCGAGCGTCGCCAAGGCCGCCGCACACCCCAGAGGGTGTCCAAAGAAAGTCCCCGTATGAATGGCCTCTCCCACGGGATCGCCCCAAGCGGCCATCACCTCGGCGCGCCCCACGCACGCGCTGACGGGCAGGCCACCGCCCAAGGACTTTCCGAGGCAGAGCAGATCGGGCTCCACGCCCGCCTCGGCGGAGAGGAACATGGCGCCGCAGCGCCCGAAGCCCGTGAAGATCTCGTCGACGATCAGCAAGCCGCCGTGTTCGTGAGCCAGGTCCGCGAGGCCTGCCAGGAAGCCTGCAGGAGGCATGCGCACGCCGCCGCGACCTTGGATCGGCTCGACCAAGATGGCGCCCACGTCTGCGTCGAGGCGACCCGCCACGTCCGCGAGTGCAGCTCGGAGCGAGGCGTCGTGGGCAGGCCAAGGCGCGAAGACGACGTGAGGGTTGAGCTGTGCGGCGAAGGGCGCGCGAAAAGACTCGGCGTAACCGCATGCCGCCAGAGGTCCGTGGGAGAGTCCGTGGTAGGCGCCTTCGAAGGCCAGCACGCCGGGCTTGCCGGTGGCGAGCGTGGCCGTCTTGAGCGCCGTCTCCACCGCGTCCGAGCCGCTCAGCGAGAGCACGGCGCGCGCGTCCGCGATCGGGGCGAGCGCACACAGGCGCGAGAGCAGCTCGATCTTCAACGTGGACGGGTGAAGGTCACCCAGGGCGTGGAGCAGGCGAGCAGCCTGCGCGCAGATCGCCCCGACGACTCGCGGATGAGCGTGTCCGACGCTGGCCACGCCGAAGCCACTCGTGAGGTCGACGTAGCGATTTCCGTCCGCGTCGATCACGTTCGCGCCGCGCGCCTCGGTCCAGACGATGGGATCCTGTGCGGCGCCGCTCCGCTCCTGACGACGCGCGCGACGTGCGGTGAAGGCGGGTGACTCCACCTGCGCGAGCTGATCGAGCAACACCTGACCGGCGGGACCGGGCAGCGGCGAACGAACGAGTGGTGGCTGGTCTCCCAACATCTAGCGACTTGTGTCGTCGTCGCCCTCGGCGGTCAAGTGCGCGTCCGCGACCGGGGCGTCAGCTGCTGCGCCTGCGCCAGGGAAAGAAGACGAGCTGATCCGCCCGAGCGGCGCGCATCAACTTGGGATCGTCGAGCAGCAGCACATCGACCGTGGCGCCGTGTGCGTCCGCGCTCTGCTTCACCTTCGGGATGATCTCGCCGACGCGCGTGCGAAAGCTCGTGTCCACGCGCAGCCCGATGGTGGGCTGAGGAGCCACAGGTCCGCGCGCCGCGCTGGCGAAGACCGCCCACTCGACCTCCGGATACTCGCGCAGCACCGCAGACAGAGCGTCGAGCAGCTGATCGTCCGGAGGCTCCGCGAGGGGATGGAATTCCACGCTGCTCGCGGCGCCAAACGAGGCCGACACGCCCGCCGCGGTGTCGACCATGTTCGTGGTGGTCGAGAGGCCAGGCGCGTTGGCCGCCTCGGCTGCAGACAGCGGAGCAGGCGCCGAAGGGGCGGGCGCGACCTCGGGCGTGGGTGCCGGCGCGACCTCGGGTGCGAACGCGACCTCAGGCGTGGGTGCCGGCGCGACCTCGGGTGCGAACGCGGGCGTGGGTGCCGGCGCGACC
>JAADHO010000258.1 GCA_013151775.1 Deltaproteobacteria bacterium
GGCGCGCGGGACTCGTCCCGCGCAGCGTGCGTCGTGCTCGTATCCGTCCCCAACGGGCTCAGGGACGCCCAAGGGCGTCCCGCCACGGGAGAGCGAGCGGTAGAGCATGATCCTCCCCGTCCGAGCGAACGCTCGTGGTGGCGCGGCGCGAAGTCACGTCGTTGCAGGCCACTGGCAGCCTGCTATGAATCCCCCATGAGAGTTCTTGGTCTCGTCGCCCTCGCGTCTGGCCTGATCTGCGGCTGCGGTGGTGACCGCGCGGGCCGGGTACCCACGTCCGATGCCGGCACCCGCGATGCGCAGCCTGCTGACGCGGCGGAAGACGCCACGGCATCGCCTGACGCGGGTCGCACAGACGCCGCCTCGCCTTGCCCGGGCGACGAGCTCGGCTGGGCCGAGTTCTCGGCCGGAGCTGTACGCGAGACGAGCATTGCGGGCGGACCCACCGGGACGGTCGGCGCATGCCTGGAGGCGTGGATCCGCACCGATCGTGACGCCGCGCTCCTGGGGTTCTCCATCGGCTCACAGCTGCTTCGCGCGCAATGTGGCGCGACTGTGGAACTCCGGAACGGCGACGCCGCGCCTACCTTGATCACAGGTGTGACATGTGACGACGGTGAATGGCACCACCTAGCCCTGTGTGCGGCCGTCGACGATTCTGGTTTCAACATGGTGGTGGCTAGCATCTTCCTGGACGGTCGTGAGGTGGGTAATTCGCGCCGGGACAACGCTTCGGAACCGACGGCGGTTCTCCGCAGCGTCCTCGTGAGCGGCGACCCAGTGCTTGGTCCCGGGGCGGGGTTCGACGGCGATGTGGACAATCTGCGCCTCAGCCGCGGTCGACGTTACCTGAGCGCCTTCACGCCAAACCGCAGCCTGGCTGATGACGCCGATACGGTCGCGTTCTTTCCACTCGATGCGGACCTCGCGTCGAGCGACGGCAGTTTCGTCCTCTCTGGAAGCTCGGGCAGCGTTCGTTTCCGCCACGCATGCCCGTGAGCGGTCTTCCGCTCCAGCCGCCGCAGCATCCTGGTGGCGTCCGCGCCGAAGCCGTCTGACGCCGCCGCGCCGGGTCAGTCCTTCTGCGTGAGGCTGTCGATGTGATCGCGCAGCATCGCTCGTGCCTCGCGTGTGCACGTCATGGCTTGAGTTTTTCCGGCCTGGATGCGACGCCACGGACATGGATGCTCAGCCCCTCTACACGCCCTCCGACGAGGAGATCCGCCGTACTCGACTCTTCGCCTTCCTCGAGCGCATGCGCGAGCGACACGACGCCGAGATCGACGGCTACGACGCGCTGCACCGCTTCTCCGTGAGCCAGCCCGAGCTGTTTTGGCGTGAGGTCTGGGACGAGGCGGAGATCCACGCGTCCACGTCTCCCAGCGCCACCCTCGAAGGCGAGTCGATGGAGGACCGGCGCTTCTTCCCGGGCGCCAGGCTGAACTACGCCGAGCACATGCTGCGCCGAAGGGGTGAGCAGACGGCGCTCGTGGCCGTGGACGAGGGCGGGCGCCGCGTGCAGGTGAGTCGCGATGAATTGCGCCAGACGGTCGCACGCTTGCAGACCTATCTCGCGGACCTCGGCGTCGTCGAGGGAGATCGCGTGGCGGGCTTCTTGCCCAACCGCGAGGAGGCCGTGATCGCCATGCTCGCGACCACCGCCCTCGGCGCCATCTGGTCGAGCAGCAGCCCGGACTTCGGCGAGAAGGGGGTGATGGACAGGTTCGGGCAGATCGCGCCCAAGGTGCTCTTCGCCTGCGACGGCTACGTCTACGGCGGCAAGCGCTTCTCCACGCTTCAGCGTGTGCGCGACGTGGCCAAGCGCATCCCCAGCCTCGAGCGCGTGGTCGTCGTGTCCATCCTCGGAGAAGACATCGGCAGCATCCCCGGCGCCGTGCCCTTCGCCGCGGCCCTCGAGGGAGACGCCGAGGAGCCCCACTTCGCCCAGGTCGACTTCGATCACCCCCTCTACATCATGTACTCGTCGGGCACGACGGGCGTGCCCAAGTGCATCGTGCACGGCCACGGCGGCACGCTGATCCAGCACGCCAAGGAGCACCTGCTGCACGGCGACCTGCGCGAAGGCGACGCCCTCTTCTACTTCACCACCTGTGGCTGGATGATGTGGAACTGGCTGGTCAGCGGACTCTACGCCGGGGCGCGCCTCGTGCTCTTCGACGGCAGCCCCGCCCAGCCGGATCTCGGCGTGCTCTTCCGCCTCGCCGAGCGCGAGGGCGTGACCCACTTCGGCACGAGCCCGAAGTTCCTCTCGAGCGTGCAGAAGGCGGGCCTCCAGCCCAAGAGAGACTTCGACCTATCACCCCTGAGGGTGATGCTATCGACGGGCGCGCCGCTCTCCGCCGCGCTCTTCCGCTGGGTCTACTCGGACGTGAAGGAGCGCCTCTTGCTCGCGTCCATCTCCGGCGGCACGGACATCGTCTCCTGCTTCATGCTCGGCTCGCCCATCAGCCCCGTGTATGCGGGCGAGATTCAGAAGCGCGGACTCGGCATGGCGGTGGAGGCCTGGAACGACGCCGGCGAGCCCGTGGTGGGCGAGAAGGGGGAACTCGTGTGCGTGAAGAGCTTCCCTTCGCAGCCGGTGAGCTTCTGGAACGACGCTGAGGGCCGCCGCTACCACGCGGCCTACTTCGCCGACTTCCCCGGCGTCTGGCGCCACGGCGACTACATCGAGGTCACGGAGCGCGGCGGCGTCGTGGTCTACGGGCGCTCCGACGCCACGCTCAACCCGGGCGGCGTGCGCATCGGCACGGCCGAGATCGACCGCATCGTCGAGGCCATGGACGGCGTGCTCGAGTGCGTGGTGGTCGGCCAAGAGTGGCGGGACGACGTGCGCGTCGTGCTCTTCGTCCAGCTCGCCGAGGGCGCGACCCTCGACGCCGAACGCGTGAAGGCCCTGAAGTCGGCCATCCGCCAGGGCGCGACCCCTCGCCACGTGCCCGCGAAGATCCTCACCTGCCCCGGCGTGCCGCGCACGCTCTCCGGCAAGAAGGTCGAGATCGCCGTCACTCGGCTGATCCACGGACGCAGCATCCAGAACCGCGACGCCTTGGCGAACCCCGAAAGCCTCGACTACTTCACCAGCGAAGTCGTGACCGAGGCGCTGCGCGAAGAGTGAGTTAGCGACAGCTCAGGGGCAGGCAGACGTCGCGGTCTGCAGCGCCGGAGGGCGAAGCATGCGTCTCACAGCCGTAGCCGGGTCGACAGCCGCTGGCGAAGAGCGTGAAGTCGCAGCGGGCGAGGCAGAGGGTCTCGGTCCCCACGGCGACGCAGCCCGTGTAGGCGTTGGCGCCGGCCTGGTCGGGGCAGCTCGACGTGCAGTCCTTGGTGCAGAGTCCGCCAGGGTAGCCCGCGCCCGGTCTCAAGCAGCGGCCGCCCGGGAAGGCGCAGTCCGAGTCCACGTCGCAGCTGCCGCCGACGAAGCCACGCAACCTGTCCACCTCCGCGCCCAGGTCGCAGGGGCCCAGAGGATTCGCCGAGCCCACGGGCGCCGCCAGGAGCTCGCGGCCCTCGGAGTAGCCGGCGCTCGACACGGAGAAGAGCGCCTGCGCGACCAAGGGAGAGGCGTCCATCACGGGGCGGCCGGCGGCCTCCTCGACGCAGGCGTTGGGCCCGACGTCGGCGACCTCGGCGATCACGCAGCGCGTGCGAGAGGGATCGACTAAGCGCATACGCAGGCCGCAGCTCAGGCGTTGCGCGTCGGCCAGATAGTACCAGCTGCCGTCCGCATCCGCGGCTCCCGCGCAGGCCACGGGCTGCGTGTCGGCGCCGCCGCCGAAGGTCGTGAGCACGTAGCCCTGATCCATGGGTGTGCGCGGGTCCGTGCGGCCGCCCACGCGTGCGATGCAGGCGGAGA
>JAADHO010000229.1 GCA_013151775.1 Deltaproteobacteria bacterium
AGAAGCCAAGTGAAGCTGCGAGCTGTGGTGCGCATGTGAGGAGGAGAGCGCGCGGAATGGATCCGTGCAAGCGCACGCCTCGTCCATGCCCCGACTGGGACGAGAAGACGGGCCGGGACGGCCGCCCTGCGGGGTACGCCTGAGCCACGCCGACGCCGCGCGCCGGCGGAGTAGCACGCTCGCTGCGCGTCAGCCTTGTCGCCGGCGGCACCTACGGCATGTCATCATCGTCGCCGAAGACCTCGTCTAGACCGAGTGTCGAACCGGCGGCAGAGGCGGCGGTCGATCGGACCCTTGCAGCTGGCGACTCCGAGCGAGGCGCGAGCACCTTGGCAGCTAGAGCAAGCCCAGCCTCGGCTCACGCGGAAGCGGGTGGCAGTGACGCCGCGAGCTCAGCCAGACTGCTGAACCGAGCGATCGGCATTCCGTCGAGGGCAAAGCTGGACCCACGGCCCAGGAACTCCGGGACGGTTACGTCATCGACATAGATGCGCTTGAAGTGCCGGCGAATGGCCGAGTCGGGGATCGCTGCGCTGACGCCCGCTGGCCCTGGATAGGCGTCGACCCAAGGCTGCTCCAAGTGTGATTGGCTTCGGAGCTGCCACGGACTCAGCCGTCCGTAGATGGCGGTGACATCTTGGAGGTGGCTCGTGGCCTGCTCCGAGAAATCTGGCGCGGTGCCACTCGGCAGGATCTCCTCCCGCCCCCAGGCCCTGTAGTGGTCATACACGTCCCGCGAAACCGGCCCGTGCTTCCAGGCTGCGAACGGCACAGGACCGCGCAACTCATCGACGAAGTCGAACGCACAAGCGGCCCCATAGCAGTAGAAGACGAGCTTCTGCAGCTTCAGATGGCTGATGTGTGATTCGTTCTCGACGATCCACTCGGCGAGCTCGAGCGCTCCGGTGCGGCCGTTCGACATGGGCTTCCTCTTCTCTCGAGACACTACGCCATGGACGTGCCCCATGCACCTCCCCCCGCGCACGCGAACCTCGCTGGGCTGGGCCTCGCCGCCGTTTGGGCAGGAGGGCGGCCCACCCAAAGCCTCGGAATCATTGGCGCGCCCGGAAGGATTCGAACCCTCGACCGTCGGCTTAGAAGGCCGCTGCTCTATCCGGCTGAGCTACGGGCGCCTGCTCCGGCGAAGCGGAGCATCTGGAGCGACGAGTGTCGCGTGGTCGGGGTGGTGGGATTCGAACCCACGACTCCAAGCTCCCAAAGCTTGTGCACTACCAGACTGTGCCACACCCCGAAGAGGCAGCGTCTATAGCACCTTTCGCGCTCGCCTCATCCGAAATCCTGCCAATCGCCCGAAACGTCAGCCGCCGTCCGCGGGCACTCCCGCGTCCGCGCCGCCATCGGCGACGCCCGCGTCCATCATGCGCAGCTCGCATTGGTTCGGCAGCGGCTGTCCCGGAGTCAGCCCCGCCCAGCGCCCGCGGTAGCCCATGAAGGTCACGCCGATGCTCAGCGCGTCGCACTCGACGCCGGGACCTCCCGTGCCAGGCGTGGCGCGGATGTCGGCGATGGTGTCGAGCTGACCGGTGAGCAGCCCGAATTGGGTGTCGCCCACGCAGACGCCGAGCGCCTGTGCGGTCTCGAGCAAGGCGGTGACGGGCCAGCGCCCGCCCACGACCACGGGACCGAAGGAGTTGAAGTCCTCGGCGATGCGCCCCACGGCGATGCCGTTGGTCAGCACCACCGCCACACCCTGATCGGGACCGGGGAACACGAGCTCGACGCCGTCGGGCAGGTGCACCACAAGCTGATAGTCGGTTATGTAGGCGTTGTTGTCGCGGATGCGCGGTCGTGTCTCGTCGCCAGCGGCGAAGCTCTCGGCGCGCACCCAGAACCAGTCGTTGCCATCCCACGCGGGGAACGGTGCGAGCGACCCGTCCGGTAGATATCCAGCGAAGTCACGGACCTCGAGGCTCGGCGGCGCCGTGTCGTCGGGTCCGCCCGGGGTACCGAACACGGTCTGCACGACTGTGACGTCGACCCGCGGATCGTTGGCTTCGCCGTTGTAGCCCCGAATGCGGAAGACCACGGCGCCGAGGCCCTCCTCTTCGCTCATGCGCGCGGTCTCGTCGATGCCGGGGACCACCAGGTTGACCAAGGGGAAGAGCACGTGACCGAAGGAGTTGTCGATGCCGTCATCGCCGTCGATCTCGGGCCTCGCCGTGCGCTTGGGCGGCACGCACTCCACGGGCGCGCCGTCCCCGCGGGAGTCGAGACCGTCGAGATCGAAGCCGATGCTCTTCCAGTCGTCGCCCTCCTGCTTCATGACGATGTCCTTGAGCACGAAGTCCAAGGTCTCGAACATGTCCGGTCCGTCGTCGATGGTCGGACGCTCGGGAGGTCGACGCGAGGGCCCAGCGGGCCCGGTGTCGGTGACGCCTCCGTCGCGTGGCAAGAGGGAGCCGTCGAAGGCGTTGCAGCCCAAGAGCCCGCCGCCCAGCAGGCCGACGACGAGGAGTGCGCGGTGGCGAGAGAGAGAGATCACAACGTGTTGCAATCTATCAGATCTATGCCCGTGACACACATTCGACACAGGGCGCGGCCTCAACCCGTCCGGTCGAGGCGCTCGAAGAGGCCGCTCAAGATGGGCAGCGGTCGCAGCCGGCCGTAGAGTTCCGTGCCCAAGGTGACCAGCCGCTCGAGCAGCTCCTGTCGCTCGTGGCCGTTGGCTGTGAGACGCGACTCCTCCTGCGCTCGCTGCTTGGCCACGGCCTCCTCGCGCTGCGCGAGCTGAGCGCGCAGCGCCTCGAGCTGAAACTCCAGGTCCTCGGCGCCGCCCGGGTGATGGGCCGCCAACCAGCCCGCGTATTCGTCCCGCAATGCGTCGATGGCGTCGAGCCCCGCCTGCGAGGGTTTGCGGGGCGCCGCGCCGACCAGGCGCTCCACGTTCGCGAGGGCCGCCTCCACGACCGCCTGCGCTCCCTCGACCGGTTCCCCCGAGACGGATGCGCGCTGCGCCGAGCGCGACCTCGAGAGCTCCTCCGCGACGCCGTGGACCGCGCGCCCGAGACGCTCGCGATCCACCTGCAGCTCCTCCTCACGCCGGCTCAGCGCGGCGTTGATCTTCACAGCCTGCCTGCGCAGAGCCATCAGGCGCCCGACTCCAGCGCGCAGCTCGGCCAGGCGCTCCTCGAGCACGTTTGGCGCGTCATCGGCGGGCCACGCCATCAGCAACATCTCGTCGAAGGTCTGCACGCGCTCGACCCACGCGTCGAGATGCGTCGCCTCGTCGAAGTGGTTCCCGCGGCGCACCAGCGTGCTCACCTTGCGCACGCGGGCGACGTCCGGTGAGGCCAAGCGCGAGAGCCGAGTCACCACCTCGTGAGCGTCCACGGGCCGATCCTCAGGCGCCTTCGCGAGCAGCTCCGAGATCAAGCACGCGAGCTCTTCGGGACACTCGGCCCGCGACTCACGCGGATCCTCGGGCGTCTCCTCGATGTGGGCGATCAGGAAGCCCGCCACGTTGTTGGAGACGAAGGGCAAGCGCCCCGTGACCATGCGGTAGAGCACGCAGCCGAGGGAGTAGAGATCGCTCGTGGGCGCCGAGTCGCCGTGCAAGAGCCGCTCGGGCGACATGAACTCGGGGCTGCCGATCAGCTGCCCCGTGGCCGTCAGGCGCTCGTCCGTGGACGCGACCGCGATGCCGAAGTCGACCAACTTCACCACGGGGTGCCCGTCGTCGCTGTGACAGACGAAGATGTTCTCGGGCTTGATGTCCCGGTGAACGACGCCGAGGTCGTGGGCGCGGGCGAGGCCGCGGGCGATCTGCACGCCGAGCGCGACGACCTCGGTGATGGCGAGCGTGCGGCGATCGAGCAGGCCTCCGAGGGGGTCGCCCTCCATCACCAAGTAAGGCACGCCGTCCTCGGTCGTCCCGAAGTCGTAGATCTCGACGATGTTGGGATGGGCGATGGACGCCGTGGACTTGGCCTCGCGCGAGAGGCGCTCCTTCAGCTTGCCGTCGTCCGCGAAATTCTCGTGCAGGATCTTGACGGCGAGCAGGCGATCCACGAGCTGATGGCGCGCCCGATAGACCGTCGCCATGCCGCCCGAGCCGAGCACGGACTCGAGCAGGTAGCGCCCGGCGACCACCGTGCCGATGCGCGCGTCCTGCACGTCCTCGAGCTCTGCTCCGTCGACGAAGCACGACTCGGTTCCGTCTTGGTAGCGGAGATTGCAGCGGGGGCAGACGCGCACCGCAGCATCATCGGCGAATTGAGCGGAGAACGCCAAGGGGGCTTGTCACGAGGCGTGCCGAGGCGTGCGCGTCTTCGACACGCGAAGGTGCTAACATGAGTCGTGCTTGGAGGTACTGTGATGAAATACTGGATTGGACTATGCATGCTGGGGCTTCTGCTGACGCCCGGATGCACCTCGGACGACGCGAGCGCCGGTGACGCAGGCGGGGGCGCCGCGGACGCAGGCGACGCCACGGACGGCAGCTCGGCGCTGCTGAGCTGCATGGATGCCGACTCGGCCGCGACTCGCAGCGTGCTCGAGCGGGCGGCACCGCTGGCGGCG
>JAADHO010000456.1 GCA_013151775.1 Deltaproteobacteria bacterium
CGCGGCCAGGCTCAGCTCACCACGCCCACGCGCCCGCGCCGCCGACAGGGCGAGCCAGCGCGGCGCCTCTCGTCGATCACGCGCTCGCGCCGCGTGGTAGGCTAGGCGCTCGACCCGTTCGTCGGCCGCGGCGCCAGCGGAGCCCAAGAGCCGTGAGACGCGGCCGTGCAAGTCCTGCACACGCTCCTCCCCCAAGGCCGACAGCAGGGCGCGCCGCGCCATGACTCCTCCGCGCAGGTGCAGCTCGGCGGGCAGGCGTACGTCGCCACCCTCTCCTCCCCAACGCCCCTCGAGCCTGTGCCGCTCTCCCTGCGCGCCAGCGACCAACCCCAGATCCAACAGGCGCCGCAGACACAGCTCCACGCGCAGCGCCGGTTGGGCGCAGACCGCCGCCAGGGTGGACGTGTCGCAGGGCTCACGCAGCACCGCCAGAGCGGCGAGCACGCCTCGATCCTTCGAGGAGAGGTCCGCCAGCCCGCGCATGCGGTCGGAGCGCCAGCGGGCCGGGATGGGCAGGGGATCTCCTCCGAGCAGACGAAACACGCCCCTCTCTTCGCCCAGCCGACCCTCGCTCACCAAGAGACGCGCCACGTCGACCAGTGCGCCCGGAGTTCCGTCGAGCTCCGACGCCAGCAGCTGCTCGAGCTCCGCCTCCACGGAGCGTCCACCCGCGGCTCGCGCGAAGAGCCGACCACCGGCACCGGCAGCCAGCGGCTCGAGCCGAAGCTCGGGTTCGGCCAGGGGAGCCGAGGGAGCCGGAGGCCGGGAGGTGAAAACGGTCAGCACCCGCGGACGCAGGAGGGAGGCGCGCAGCAGGGGCAGCAGCTGAAGGCTGGCCTCGTCGGCCTCTTGCAGATCTTCGAGGACCACCACCACCGGCCCGTCATGGGCGAGGGCTGCCACAGCCCGACCGAGGGCGGCGCAGAGATCCAGGCCTCGCGGTCGCCCGGCCCGCTCAGCCGGAGCGTCCCCGGTCAACAGCAGCTCTCCCACTCGCGCCAGCAGGTGCTCCCCCAGACCCAGCACCCTCAGTCGCTTCACCTTCTCGGCCCGCGTGGCCGGCTCGTCCGCCTCGTTCACTCCCGTCAGGTCGGCGAAGAGATCGGCTAGGAGCCCAAAGGGGCTCGATCCCGCCGGCCGCCCGGTCAAGAGCAGCGCCGACTCCGCGCGCGCGTGCAGCTCCGCGAGCAGGCGCGACTTCCCGCTCCCCGCCTCCCCGACGATCCACAGGCTGCGCCCCTCGCTCGCGCTCTCTTGAAAGGTCTCGAGGAGCCGGGTGATCTCCTCGCGGCGGCCCATCAAAGGCAGACGTAGGTGCGCAGCGAAGTCGCGCTCGGCACGCAACCGGTATCCCAGGAGCGCAGGCCACTCGCCGTCGCCGAAGCGGTAGCGGCTCTCCATGCGGCGGGCCACGTTCGGCGCGCAGCGGGTCTGTTCCCGAGGCGTCTGCTCGAGACGCTCACGTGCCTCGGCCAGCACCGCAGGCTCCACCTCCGCGGCGCGCCCGCCTTCCCACACGCGAGCGTCTCCCTCGACCACCAGCGCCGGTCCCACTCCGCCAGCGCAGCGCCACTCGTGGACGACCCGCAGTGCCGTCGCCAAGCCCGCCATGTCCCCGTCGGCAAACGTCCACACCACCTCGGCACCGGGCGCCGCCCCGACCAGCGCGGCGTGGGCCAAGGCGATCTCCTCGAGGGCCATGGCCGACCCGGACTCGGGACGCACCACCAGCGAGGGCACAGGTCGCACGAGCACGCTGAGGCGCCGCGAGGCCGGAAAGGCGCGGGTCTCCTCGCTCGGAGCCGCGGCCGTGAGCGCGGTCATGGTCTGGGCGACGTCTCCGCCGATGCGTTGATCGAGATCGACACGTAGCTTGTTGACCCGACGCTCCGCCGCGTTGGGCAAGAGCTCCACCAGCACGCGCGCCAGGTCGGCGTTGTCGACCGCGTCATAGGAGCGGTGCAGGACGTCGGTCAGAGCGTCACCGAACTCGCCCGCGGTGGCGAAGCGTTGTTCGCGAGCCGGAGCCAAGGCCAGGGTGATCAACTCCGGGAGACCTGGCGGCCAGGCCTCGGTGGAGACCTCGGGGATCTCCGCGCGGCGGACTCGCTCCAGCGTCTCTTCCGTGCTCGCGGTCTTGAAGAGTCGGCGCCCGGTCACCAACTCCCAGAGCACGATGCCCAAGGCGAAGAGGTCGCTGCGCCCATCGAGGCTCTCGGAGCGCGCCTGCTCGGGCGACATGTAGGCGTACTTGCCACGCAAGATCCCCGGGTCCTCTTCGGCGCCGAGCCCGATGGCGTCGGCGCGGGCGATGCCAAAGTCCGCGACCTTCACCTCGCCCTCGAAGCCCAACAAAATGTTCTGGGGAGAGATGTCCCGATGCACGATGTGCAGCGGCCGCCCCTCATCGTCCTGACGACGGTGCGCGTAGTCCAGAGCCCGCGCCGCCTCGGTGACGATGAAGAGCCGCAGGGGCAGCGAGAGCCCCTGCTCGCCCTGCTCGATCCAAGGCGAAGGGTGACGCCTGACCGCGGTCGCGAGATCACAGCCCGCGACGTACTCCATGGCGATGAAGTAAGCGCCGTCCTGCTCACCGAGATCGAAGATCTGCACGACATTCGGGTGGTGTAGACGCGCCGCGATCTTCGCCTCGCGGATCAACAATTCGGCGAAGTCGCTGCCCGCCATCAGGCTGGGCAGCACGCGCTTCAGCACTACCTCCTTCTCGAAGCCCGCGGCGCCCCGCGAGCGCGCGCGCCACACCTCGGCCATGCCGCCACGGCCGATCCGGTCGATCAGCTCATAGGATCCGAAGCGCCGCCCGTCTCGCACACCGCAGCCTACCCTGTCTTGATGATTGTCTGCATCTTGGAGTCCGGCCGCCGGGCATGCCATGATGGCGCCGCATGACCGAAGCGTCCGACAACCGCCGCATCGAGCCCCGCGCGCCGATCTCTCTCAAGGTCGAATACAAGCGCTTGAACTCGTTCTTTGCCGACTACACTCGTAACATCAGCCGAGGCGGCACCTTCATTCGCACGCAGAACCCTCTGCCCATCGGCACGTCCTTCATCTTCGAGCTGCGCGTGCCGAAGCTCGAGGACGCCCTGCGCATCCAGGGCAAGGTGCAGTGGACGGTGAGCGAGCAGGAGGCGGCCGCTCAGGACGACACCGACGCCGGCATGGGCATCGGCTTCGTCTATGGCTCCGAGGCCGAGCGCGAGCGGGTCGAGCGCATCGTCGACACGCTGATGGTCAACAGCCTCGGGGGAGTGATCTTCGAGAAGTTGATGAAGCGCGCCCCCCGCTGAGCAGCGCAAACGAAGTACACCAAGCCTGTCGTTTCAGGCGCTCGTGAGGCTGACCCTAGAGGCGCTCGAGCACCCAATCCACGCTCGCATCAGGCCGCGCGATCAGCTCGGAGCCCACACGCTCCTCGGGCGCCGCGGACAGATCGCCCGCGTCGAGGCTGGCCTCCACGGCGTCCTGCGACCCGCAGAAGGCGAAGTAGCCCTTGCCGCCGACGCCGCGACAGAGGTGAAGGGCCATCAGCGTCACGTCGGCCTCCTTCAGCGCCGCGTCGGCCGCGCCCAGGGTCGCGCAGGCCGTGGAGAACTCGAGCACGCCGACCGAGCCGCTCAGAACAGGCGAGGCCACACCGTCGAGCGCGGGCACGATGGCGTGGTGGACCTGAGGCAGGAGCAGCTTGCCGACGACGCTCTGCCCCGCGGCCTCGAGAGCCGCATCGAAGGACTCCTCGACCTCCGCCACACCACCGGCGAAGAGCAAGAGCAGCTTGCCCGGCGTCACGGGATCCGCGCGCAGCATGCGCACCTCGGCGCGCTTCGTGAGCGCGTCCACCACGAACACACCGCGCGCGATCGAGTCGACCTCGAGCATGCCCAAGGCAGGCTCTGAGGCGGACGCGCTCTCGGAGGGCCAAGAACTCATACGATGCGGAAGTGATCCTTCAACGTGCAGCGACGCTCGCGCGAGAAGGAGCGGCAGGTGGTCAGCCCCTCACCCGTGGGTGAGGCGATGGTCCAGCTCGTCCAGCCCTCGCCTCCACAGCCGATGCCGGCAAAGTTGGGCGCGTTCTTGACGAAGATGGAGCAGTCGGCGACGCGGGCCATGCGCGAGAGGTTCTCGATGTTGGTCGAGTACATCACGGCCGTGTGCCGGTAGTCGTGCTCGACTCGACGCGCACATTGGATGGCCGACTCGGCGTCAGGCTGACGCACCAGGCCGATGATGGGCATCAGCATCTCGGTCTGCACGAAGGGGTGCTCCTCGGGCAGGTCCGCGAAGAGCAGGCGCGTGTCGGCGCTGGTCTGCTTCCCGATGCTGCGCAGCAGGACGGCCGCATCGCGCCCAACGAAGTCGCGGTTGATGTGCCCCTCGGAGTCGAGCAGCGTGCGCTCGAGCTGCCGCACCTCGCTCTGACTGAGCTTGCGCGCGGCGTTCCTCTCCATCTCTTTCATCAGCCTGTCGGCGATATCTGCGACGGCGACGATCACCTTCTCGCAGGTGCAGATGACGTTGTTGTCGAAGGAGGCGCCGGCGACGATGCCGCGCCCGGCGACGTCGAGGTGGGCCGTCTCGTCGACCACCACCGGCGGGTTGCCGGGACCCGCGCAGATGGCGCGCTTGCCACTCTTGAACGCCTCCGCCACGACGGCGCCGCCGCCCGTGACGACGACCAAGCGCACGCCGGGGTGGCGCATGGCCGCCTGGGCGCTGGCGATCGTAGGGTTCGCAATGCAGTTCAGCAGCGTCGCCGGTCCACCCACGGAGTGGATGGCCTGATTGAGCAGCGCGATGTACCAGGCGCTCGTGCCCTTCGCGAGGGGGTGGACGTTGAAGACCACGGCGTTGCCGGCGGCGATCATGCCGATGCCGTTGCAGATGATGGTCTCGGTCGGGTTGGTGCACGGCGTGATCGAGGTGATCACCCCGAAGGGTGCTCGCTCGACCAGCATCAGGCCGTTGTCACCGCTGCGCGCGATGGGCTCGAGGAACTCGGGTCCCGGCGTCTTGGTGATAGCCACCGTGTTCTTGATGCGCTTGTCTTCATAGCGCCCGAGGCTGGTCTCCTCGACGGCGCGCCGACTCATCTCGTCGACGTGCGCCAAGGCCACCTTGCGCATGGCGGCGACGATCTCGTAACGCCGCTCGAGGCTCATGGCGTTCAGTTCGTCGAAAGCAGTGCGCGCCGCCGCTACGGCGCTGTCGATGTCGTCATGGACCCCAGGCATGGCGCCGGAGTGGATGGCGAAGCTCGGCGCGGGCGCGGGCCGGGGAGTGTTCTTGCGCGAACACGCGGGCTCGTGCGCGGAGGGTCCGAGCCGATTCTGACCCAGCTTGTCTTTGACGCGACCGACCACGGCCTCGACGATGGCATCGAGGGTGGCCTCGTCGAAGGAGGAGGCGCCACGACCACGGTTCATTCAGCGTCTCCCTTGCAGTACTTCGCGTCGCCGCCGAGCTCGACCTCGTCGACGATACCCATGATCACCGCGTCGACGGGGCGTCCATCGGTCAGCGTCGTCTGACGGGCGGCGGAACCGGACGCGTAGAGCACAACCTCGCCGACACCCGAGCCGACCGCGTCAGCGGCGACCAGAGTGGCGCCATCGGGCTCGCCGTTCGGCCCACATTGGCGGATCAGCATGAAGCGTAGGCCCTCTGTGGTGGGCTCCTTACGAGTCGACACCACGGTGCCGACGACTCGCGCGAGATACACGGCCCCTCCGCGCTAGGCGTCGGAGGAGTCGCCGCGACCCAGGGGCAGCGCCGAGTCCACGTTGGTGTGCGGGCGCGGGATGATGTGCACGCTCACGAGCTCACCCACGCGCTCTGCAGCGCGCTGCCCGGCTTCCGTCGCGGCCTTCACCGCAGCGACGTCACCGCGCACGACAGCCGTGACGTATCCGCCACCGATCTTCTCGTAGCCGATGAGCTCGACCCGCGCGGCCTTCACCATCGCGTCCGAGGCTTCCACCATCGCGACGAAGCCGCGGGTTTCGATCATTCCGAGAGCGTCTGCCATGCGTCGTATCACTCCTCGTGTCAGCGCTTGGGCTGCACGTCTTTCTTGCCGGTGATGGATTGGATCGCCGCCTCAGCCGCTTCGGCCGCTGCGTCGATCTCGGCCTCGGGGCCGCTCATGTAGAGGCGCCCGAAGGCGCCGTAGGGTCGGATGTCCACCAAGAAGATGCGCGCGGCCTTCTCGGCCTCGTTGGCGGCGAAGGCCACGTAGCCCGCGGGGCGCGTCTCGAGGATGAAGAGGGATTGGCCCGGGAGGATCATCATGCCCGCGCTGTTGCGGTTGATGATCTGCGCCTGATAGGGCTCGACGGCCCGGATGATCTGGTGGGTCATCACCTCGGGGGCGATGCGGTCTTCCTCGCTGACCTCGAGGGCTCCGAGGATGGCGTGGCCGGCGTCGCGCACCTGCCCCTTGTCGTCGTCATGCACCTCGAGCAGACCGTAGGCGCGCTCGACCACCTGCACGGCGGGAGCGACGCTCGTCGCCTTCAGCGCGATGTCGGTGACGCGGTTGATGGCGATGCCGGGCGCGATCTCGACCCAGAGGGACGCTTGGCCAGGCACGGGGAGAAAGCCCTTCGCCGTCTTTCCGATGAAGGAAGCGAGCTGCGGCTGCAGGCTGTCGAGGAAGGTGAAGGTGCGGAGAGTGACCATCGAGTGCGGGACGCTATCAAAGCCCCGCAAGTGTGAGAAGCCCCGAAATCGCGCCGACGGTGGGGCGCTCCCATGCCGGGCCTCCCGACGAGAGCCTCGCGGCCACGGAGCGGCTTCAGGCCGCCTGCGGTCGCCAGTCGTCGCCTGATCGGCGAACGGTGATGGGGGCCACCAGCGCTTCCGCGTCCCGGGTCAGCATCGCAAGATCGTGGATGCGGTAGTCCTGCACGGGCGTCTCGTATGCCACCGCGAGCCTGAGGAAACGATCCGCCATTGGGCTGATGGGAATATGGCCGTTCTCCCAACGAGAGACCGTCTCCTTGGTTGTGCCGAAGCGGCGCGCCAGATCCACGCCCGACCAACCGAGGACTTTGCGCAAGAATCGAAACTGCGCGGGCACCAAGGCTTGGGGACGACGGATGAGCTCCGCCGCAATCACACGGTTGAGCTGAGCGAGCTGCGGGAGAACCACCTCCTCCTCGTCACATGTCGCGCATCGACGGATCTCTACGTTGGTCAGCATCGTGTCCGGCAGCGATGCATACTCATACGATCCGGTGGTGGCCACCAAAGGGCCGTTACACATCAGACAATTCATCGACTCTCTCTCCATACGGTCACGATGATGAGCTCGAGCCTCGGGTTTCGAAAGTGGTTCATCGTTCAGCAAAACCCCTGAGAAGGTAGATCGCTGTTGACGTCACGTCAACTGCTGACCACATGAGAATGCCTCTCCCCTTCGGACGCCCGAATGCAAGAGAGCCCGCACACCTGACGGTGGCGGGCTCTTCGCTGCGGTCAGGCGCCGAGGGCGCCGCGCGTCACTTCTTCTTCTTCTTGTTGCTCTCGCGCTCCGCGACCTCTTCCTTGACCTTCTCGAGGATCTGGCGAGGCACGGGGGCGTAGTGGCTGAATTCCATGGTGAACTGACCACGACCGGAGGTGGCGGAGCGTAGGTCACCGATGTAGCCGAACATCTCGCCGAGGGGCACGTCGGCCTTGACCTGCACGTTGGTGACCCCGGGCTCCTGGCTCTTGATCATGCCGCGCCTCCGGTTGAGGTCGCCGATCACGTCGCCAACGTTGTCACTCGGGACGAAGACGTCGACCTTCATGATGGGCTCGAGCAGCTGCGGGCCGGCCTTGGGCATGGACTGGCGATAGGCGGCGCGAGCTGCCGCCTCGAAGGCCATCTGCGAGGAGTCGACGGCGTGGAAGCCGCCATCCGTGAGCGTGACCTTGAGGTCGAGCACGGGGAAGCCGCAGAGCGGCCCCTTCTCGAGCAGGGACTTGAATCCCTTCTCGACCGACGGGATGAATTCCTTGGGCACAGAGCCGCCCGTGACCTTCGACTCGAAGATGAATCCCTCACCAGGCTCAGCGGGCTCGATGGTGTACTCGATCTTCGCGAACTGACCCGAACCGCCCGTCTGCTTCTTGTGGGTGTAGACGTCTTCGCAGACCCGCGTGATGGTCTCGCGGTAGGCCACCTGAGGCTTGCCCACATCGGCCTCCACGCCATGCGTGCGGCGCAGGATGTCGACCTTGATGTCGAGGTGAAGCTCACCCATGCCCTTGATGATCGTCTCGCCCGACTCACGGTCGATCTCGACGCAGAAGGACGGATCCTCCGCGACCATCTTGCCGAGAGCCACGCCCAGCTTCTCGCCATTCGCCTTGTCACGAGGCGTGAGGGCCACGGAGATGACCGGTTCGGGGAAGACCATCGGCTCGAGGGTCGCCGGGTTCTTCACGTCGGCGAGCGTGTGACCCGTGCGCACGGCCTTCAGACCGACGGCGGCGATGATGTCGCCCGCCTGCGCCGTGTCGAGCATGGCCCGGTCGTTCGCGTGCATGAGCACCATGCGGCCGATGCGCTCGTTCTTGCCCGTGAAGGTGTTCACGAGCGTGTCGCCCTTGTTGAGGGTGCCCGAGTAGATGCGCAGGAAGGTCAGAGCGCCGAAGCGGTCGTCCATGATCTTGAACGCGAGGGCGCGCACGGGACCCTCCGGATCGGCCTTGGCGAACTCGCCCGTGGGATTGCCCTCGAGGTCGATCTCGGCCTGGGGCGGCACCTCCATGGGGTTGGGGAGGTAGTCCACGACGGCGTTGAGGATCTGCTGCACGCCCTTGTTCTTGAAGGCCGAGCCGCAGAAGGTCGGGAAGAATGTGAGATTGATGGTGCCCAGCCGGATGCAGTGCTTGATCGTGGCGATGTCGGGCTCGTTGCCCTCGAGGTACGCCTCGAGCACCTCATCGTCCTGCTCGACAGCCGTCTCGACAAGCTCGTTGCGGTACTTCTCGACCAGCTCCTTCATGTCCTCGGGGACGTCCTGCACCTCGAACTTCGCGGGGTCACCCGAGTCGTCCCAGACGTAGGCCTTGCGCTCGAGCAGATCCACGACACCGGCGAACTCCGCCTCGGTGCCGATGGGCAACACCATCACCAAGGGCTTGGCCGCGAGCACGTTCTTGATCTGCTTGACCACGCGGTAGAAGTCAGCGCCGAGGCGATCGAGCTTGTTGACGAAGATGATGCGCGCGACCTTCGACTCGTTGGCGTAACGCCAGTTGGTCTCGGACTGGGGCTCCACGCCGCCGGATCCACAGAAGACACCGACGCCGCCGTCGAGCACCTTGAGGGAGCGGTAGACCTCGATCGTGAAGTCCACGTGTCCGGGCGTGTCGATGATGTTGAGCTGATGGTCCTTCCAAAAGCAGGTGGTCGCAGCGGACTGGATCGTGATGCCGCGCTCCTGCTCCTGCTCCATGAAGTCGGTGGTCGCGGCGCCATCGTGGACCTCACCGATCTTGTGGATCTTGCCCGTGAGCTTGAGGATCCGCTCGGTGGTGGTCGTCTTGCCGGCGTCGACGTGGGCAAAGATGCCGATGTTGCGGTACTTGGAGAGGTCCTTCATAGCCTTGCGTCATCCATCTGTAGAAAGCTGTAGGTGCGATTTCTTCCGCACGTGGCTAGCTAGTTTTTGCGTCGCCGCAAGTGGCCAGAGCCGCGGGCGCGAAATAGGGCATTTTCTTCGAGAGAACGCAAGCGGACGATTTCCGGCGGCGGCGCGACCCGAACACGCAGGCTCTCTTCCCGACGCTTCGCAGGTGCCAGAGTCCCGCTCGAAGGCAGCGACAGCAGCCCCCGATAGCCCCCGGATCGCGTTGACACCTCTGCGACGCCGGGCTAGCTGATGGCCCGCTGACTCGTTCCCACTACGGAGCCTCTCCCATGTCTCTCACGCCGGCTGAATGCCGCGACCTCCTGGCCGATCTCGCACAGCGCATCGAAGCGCTGGGGAGGTATCTTTGACCCCGCGGGGCTGAAGCATACCGTCGACCGCATCGACAACCTCAGCCAAGCCGAGGGCTTCTGGGACGACCCCAAGGCGGCGCAGAAGATCATGCGTGAGCGCGCCAACGCGGCCGACACGCTCGCCCTCTACGAGAAGTTGAAGAGCGACATCACCGATCTCGGCGAGCTGATCGAGCTGGCGCAGGCCGACGGCGATGAGGAGATGTTGGCCGAGGCCGTGGAGCAGGCGCCGGCGCTCGCCCAGTCCGTGCGTGAGCTCGAGCTGAAGCGCATGCTCACGGACGATGACGACAAGGACGCGATCCTGTCGGTGAACTCGGGGGCCGGCGGCACGGACGCGGAGGATTGGGCCGACATCCTGCTGCGCATGTACCTGCGCTACGCCGACAGGCACGGCTTCAAGTCGGAGCTGATCGAGAAGACAGCCGGCGCCGAGACGGGCATCTCCTCTGCGGCCATCTCGGTCAAGGGTCCCTACGCCTACGGCTTCTTGCGTGCCGAGCACGGCGTGCACCGGCTGATCCGCATCAGCAAATTCTCGGGCCGCCGCGAGACCTCCTTCGCCGCCGTGAAGGTCGTACCCGATCTCGACGACGACGAGGTGGCCGAGGCGGAGATCGAGGTCTCGCCGGACGACGTGAAGATCACCACCATGCGCTCGGGAGGCGCCGGCGGTCAGCACGTCAACCGCACGGAGTCCGCCGTGCGTCTCGAGCATCTGCCCACGGGCTTCGTCGTGCGCTGCGACGGCGAGCGCAGCCAGCATCAGAACCGGGCCAACGCCTGGAAGATGCTGCGCGGCTTCCTCTTCGACAAGGCGCGCCGCGACAAGGAGGCCGCCTTCGCGGACGCCTTCCTCAGCGGGCAGCAGGACATCGGATTCGGCCGCCAAGATCGCACCTACACCATGCAGCCCTACACCATGGTGAAGGACGAGCGCACCGACCACAAAGAGGCCAACATCGACGCCGTGCTCGACGGCGACATCGACGCCTTCATCGAGGCCTACCTACTCGCTAGCGCCGACAAGCGCGCCGAGAAGGAAGACGCCAAGAAGAAGCAGGAGTAGGACGTGGCGACGGAAGACGAGATGCGCAAGACACGGCTCCAAAAGGCGGAGCGTCTGAGAGAATTCGGGACGCAGCCCTACCCCAACGACCTGCGCGCGGACGACGCGATGGAGACCAAGCGCCGACAGCTGGCGGAGCTCGCTCGCGACGAGGCACGCTGCGCCGAACTGCCCATGGAGGACGGGCTCACGGGCGATCAGGAGCCGTTCTCCCTCTACGGCAGAGTCATGACCAAGCGCGGCCCCTTCCTCGTGATCCGCACGCCCTACGGCGACGTGCAGGCTTTGGTGCGCAAGGACGAGCTGCCGGAGGCGGACGCCGGTCAGCTCGCGGCGATGGATCTCGCCGACCACGTCTTGGTCGAAGGCACGCCCATCCGCACGCGCACGGGGCAGCTCGCCCTGCGCGCCGAGCGCTACCGCCACCTGGGCAAGGCCCTCGCGCCTCCGCCCGCCAAGTGGCACGGCCTGAAGGACGTCGAGAAGCGCTACCGCGAACGCTACGTGGACCTGTGGGCCAACCCGGACGTGGCCCAGGTCTTCCGCGCCCGCACGCGCATCGTCAGCCGCCTGCGCCGCTTCCTCGACGCCCGCGACTACCTCGAGGTCGAGACGCCGCTCCTGCACTCGCTGCGCGGAGGCGCCGCCGCCAAGCCCTTCTCGACCCACCACAACGCCCTCGACCTCGACCTGACGCTGCGCATCGCGCCGGAACTCTACCTCAAGCGTCTGCTGGTCGGCGGCTTCGACCGCGTCTACGAGCTCGGTCGCACCTTCCGTAACGAAGGTCTGAGCACGCGCCACAACCCGGAGTTCACGATCCTCGAACTCTATCGCGCCTACGCGACCTACGAGGATCTGATCCACTTGACGGAAGAGATGCTGCGCGACGTCGACGCCGACATTCGACAGCGCTTCCCCGATCTCTGCCAGGATCGCACATTCACCCTGGAGGGTGAGTGGCCACGCGTCCCCATGCGGCGAGCGATTCTCGACCGGCTAGCCAAGAGCGGCACGCAGGATTTCTCGACCACGGCGTGGGACGCTCTGGACGAGGCCACACTGAACGACGCCGCGCGCCTCGAGGTGCTGTGCGCGGAGAAGGCCGAGACCGCGGACGCGACCACAGCCAAGCAGCTGCGTGGCTGCGCAGACCATGGCGAGCGCGTCTTTCTGCTCTACGAACTCCTCGCCGAGCCCGACCTCACGCGCATGTACCGCACCCCGGACGGCTCACTCTCGCTGCCCGTCTTCATCGTCGACTACCCGGCCTCGATCTCGCCCCTCGCGCGCAAGAACGACCTCGACCCCGAGTGGGTAGACCGCTTCGAACTCTTCATCGACGGCCGCGAGCTCGCGAACGCCTTCAGCGAGTTGAACGATCCCGAGGACCAAGCGGAGCGCTTCCGAGCGCAACTCGACGCCCGCGCGCGCGGCGCCGAAGAGACGATGGACTTCGACGCCGACTACATCCGCGCCCTGTCCCACGGCATGCCGCCCGCAGCGGGCTTCGGCATGGGCGTGGATCGTCTGGTCATGTTGCTCACGGGTCAGCCCTCCATTCGCGACGTGCTGCTCTTCCCGCTGCTGAGGCCGGAGACCTGACGTGGAGATCGGGATCGACTGGGGGCGATCCCGGCTGCGCGTGCCACTCACGCTGACGTTGGGCGTGCTGATCCCGCTCTCGCTCGCCGCCACGGGCAGCGCCGCCGCCATGGCGAGCCGTATCCTGGCCGCGGTGGGTCGCTCCGAACCGCTGGCGCTCTGGGCCGGTGTCGCCGTAGGCGTCGTGGGCCTGCTCACGCTAGTGCTCGGCGTCTACGTGGGCCGGCTGGGCGCGGCGCAACCTCGGGGCGCTCGCGGCCGTGGCCGCCTGATCGTGCTGGGCGTCGGAGGCGCCACCCTCGGCGCGCTGCTCCCGGTCTTGCTGCTCGCCCTCGGCTGGGCGGCCGTGCGAGCGACCGAGGGGGGCTTGGCGCTGACCTTCGAGCTGGACGAGGTGCTGATGGCCCTCCCCTCGCGCGTCAACGACGGGCTGATGGTGCTGGCCGCGCTGACCGCGCTCACGGCCCTGATCACGCTGAGCGCAGACATCAGCGCCTGGAAGCTCCTGCCTCGCGGCGCTCGGCGAGCCGTCTGGTGGACGCTCGACGTGGGACTCCTGCTCGCCGCCGCCTGGGTCACGTGGAAGCTCCCCGCCAGCGTCCCCGAGGGCCACCCCGAGCTCACTCCCGCGGTCGCCGCGCGCCTGGGCGTGACCGCCGCTTTCTGCATTCGCCTCGCCATCGTGCTGATCAAGCCGCTGCTCGCCCTGGCGGAGCGCGGCAGCTTCGGCCTGCTGATCGCCGCCCGCCACCTGGTGTCGAAGAAGAGTGGGTTCTTGGCCACCATCAGCTCCCTCTCGATCCTCGCCGTCGCCGTCTCCACCGCCATGCTGACCACCGTGTTGAGCGTGATGGGCGGCTTCCGTATGGACCTGAAGCAGAAGATCCTCGGCAACGACGCCCACGTGGTGGTCGAACGCGAGCACGGCACCTTCGAGGGCTGGGAGCCGACCCTGCTCCGGGTCCGCCAGACGCCCGGCGTGGAAGCGGCGGGGCCCTTCGTGCGTGGTGAGGTGATGGTCTCGAGCACGTCCAACATCGCCGGCGCCGTGGTGCGAGGCGTGGACACCACGGCGGCGCGGCAGGTCACGGACCTGGTCCACAACCTCACCCATGGCCGCCTCGACTACCTCGATCACCCCGAGCGGCTGCTCGATCTGCCGCCGGAGGAGCGCCGCACGATCCTGCCGCTGCGCATCATGCCGGATCCGGACACCGAGCCCGCCCTCGACGATCTGCTGGATTCCCCCGGTGACCCGGGGCCGCGCCCGCGCTTCATACGACCGAGCGGCGAAGGGGAGACGGAGACCGGGACGGGCGTGGCCACGGGCCTCGACGTCCCCACGCCAGGCCAAAAGACACCGACGGAGCTAGACGACGCCATCCGCGCCCTCGAAGAGCATGGCGGCCCCGACACCGATCGCGAGGTCCTGCCGGGCGTGATCGTCGGTCAGGAGCTGGCGCGCACGCTCAGGCTCTATGTGGGCGACGAGATCGACTTCGTCTCTCCCCTCGGTGAGCTAGGTCCCGCGGGGCCCATGCCCAAATCGCGCCCCTTCCGCGTCGCCGGCATTTTCTACAGCGGCATGTACGAGTTCGACATGAAGGTGGTCTACGTCACCCTCGAGGCAGCCCAGCGCTTCTTGAACACGGGCGACGCCATCAGCGGCATCGACGTGCGAGTAGATGACGTGGACGCGGCCCCACAGATCGCCACGCGCCTCGAAGCGGCGATCGGCCGGCCCGAACTCCACGCCGAGGCCTGGCAACAGCGCAACAGCCAGCTCTTCGGCGCTCTGGCCCTGGAGAAGCTCGCCATGTTCGTCACCCTGGGCATCGCGATCCTGATCGCGGGCTTCTGCGTCTTCGGCACGCTGACGCTGATGGTGCAGGAGAAGAGCAAGGAAGTGGGCGTACTCGGCGCCATGGGTGCGAGTCGCAGACACATTGTTGGAATCTTCTTGTATGAAGGGTTGTTGATTGGCCTGTTGGGGGCCTTGGGGGGCCTGGGACTGGGATTCTTGCTCTCCTTCGGCGCGGAGCATTTCGGCGTGAAACTGAACCCTGAGGTCTACTATATCGATCGCCTGCCCGTTCACGTGGACGGGCTGGAATTCGGCCTCGTCGGCCTGGCCGCGGTCGCCGTCTGCCTGCTCGCAACCATCGTGCCCGCCACCCTTGCCAGCCGCGTGCGTCCCGTGGACGCCCTGAGAGACGAGTAGAAGAACGCCATGAGCACTCCTCTGGTCAGCCTGCGCGACGTGCACAAGCGCTACCTCCTCGACGACGTGCCCCTCGACGTGCTGAAGGGTGTCGACCTTGAGGTCGACGCGGGCGAGATGGTCTGCGTCATGGGACCCTCGGGCGCCGGTAAGAGCACGCTCCTGAACCTCTTGGGCACGCTCGATCTACCCACGCGCGGGCAGATCCTCTACGAAGGCGTCGACGTCACGGCCTTCTCTCCACGTGAGCTCGCGCGCTTCCGCAACGAGAAGCTCGGCTTCGTCTTCCAGTTCCATCACCTCATGCCCGAATTCGACGCGGTGGAGAACGTGATGATGCCCGGCCTCGTGCGCGGCGTCCCGCGCCGCAAGCTCGAACCCCGGGCTCGCGCCTTGCTCGAAGAGGTGGGACTCGGCGCCCGCCTCGACCACCGACCGGGCGAGCTCTCGGGCGGAGAGCAGCAGCGGGTGGCCCTCGCCCGAGCTCTGTCCATGGAGCCCAAGCTGATCCTGGCCGACGAGCCCACGGGCAACCTCGACAGCGCCACCAGCGACGCGGTGCACTCCCTGCTCTTTCAGATCAACGAGACCCGCGGCACCACCTTCTTGGTCGTCACCCACAACCGCGAGCTGGCCGCCAAGATGCCCCGCGTGGTCACCATGCGCGACGGCCGGGTGGAGCGAGACGAGCGCCGGGATCTCCCAACAGCTGTCCAAGGTCAGGACGGCGCGCGGCCAATCTCGCCCGACGACGGGCCCGCAGAGCCGCTCGCAGAGCCCTCTGATGAGCCGCGAGATGGGCCCGCGCCCGAGGCGCTCGAGCCAGGGGCCGACGCTTGACCGGTCCCCCACGCGCCGCTATAGCCGCCGGGCTCTCGCATACCCGCGAGCCCCAAGAAATGCGGCAAATTCTTCGATTTCTGCTCCTCCTCAGCGTCGCGCTCACGCCCGCCATCAGCCACGTGCGGGCGCAGGATGGCGATGACGCAGAGGACGCGGACGACGGCATACCCGAATTTCTGCGTCGCGTAGAGGAGCCCTACGAGCCCGCCACCCAGCCCACAGCGCCAGCCCTGAGGACCCTATGCCACGGGCGCATGATCCGCCGCATCGACGTGGAGGGCACCCACCGGGTGGAGGCCGACGACGTTCGCGCGACCTTGCGACTGCGCCGTGGTCTGCCGTGCACCGACGCCGAGGTGGCCCGGGACGCCCGCGCCCTGTGGGACGAGGGATTCTTCGACGACATCGTGGTCGAGGCGGAGGCCGTAGACCACGAGGTCATCCTGACCATCCGCGTCACGGAGCGGCCCGCCATCGCGAGCATCGTCTTCGAAGGAAACGACGAGATCAGCGAAGACGACATCCAAGAGAAGGTCACCCTCGAGGAGGGCGGCGTGCTCTCCATGCGCGACGTTCGCCGCAACGTCACCAAGATCCGCGACCTCTACGCGGAGAAGGGCTACTTCCTCGCGCGCGTGAACTACGAGCTGGTGCGCCTGCCCGGCGACCGCAACGAGGTGGAGGTGCGCTTCCACATCGAGGAGGGCTCCGAGGTGGCCGTGCGGCGCATCCGCTTCGCGGGCAACCACGCCATCGACGACGACGAGCTGCGCGGCATCATGCAGACGAGCGAGTCGGGGTTCTTCTCCTTCCTCTCCTCGGACGACGCCTTCGACAAGGACAAGTTCGAGGAAGACACGGTCCGCCTGCAGGCCTACTACTACGACAAGGGCTACCTGCAGATGCAGGTGGGCACGCCACGCATCGAGCTCACGCCGGATCGCAGCTACATCGACCTGACCGTGCCGATCACAGAAGGTCCCCGCTACCGCATCGGTGAGCTCAGCATCGCGGAGGTCGACACGAGCGGGGAAGAGGTGGATCCGTTGATCGGCCGAGCGGCGCTCCAGAGCGGCATCGATGCCCAACGCAACGACTGGTTCAGCCGCAGCCGCATCGCACGCAGCCTGATGGAGGTGACGCGCGAATATCGCGACCGCGGCTACGCCCGCGTGGAGGTCACACCCGAGACCAACCTGCACGCCGACGACCACGTCGTGGACATCGTGGTGTCCATCCACCGCGGCCCGCTGGTGACCATCGAGCGCATCACGATCCACGGCAACAGCAAGACCCGCGACAGCGTCATCCGGCGCGAGATCCGCATCATGGAAGGCGATCTCTACAGCCAGTCCTTGGTGGAGGAGTCCAAGGGACGGATCACCGCCCTGGGCTACTTCGAGAGCGTGGACGTCTCGGAAGAGGACGGCTCCGCGGACGACCAGATCGTGCTGAACTTCGAGGTCACGGAGCGGGCCACCGGCACCTTCCAGGTCGGCGCGGGCTTCTCGTCGATCGAGAGCTTCATCCTCACCGCGCAGATTCAGCAGCAGAACCTCTTCGGCAACGGTCAGTCTCTGGCGCTCCAGCTGCAGCTCTCGGGCATCCGCCAGCTGATCACCCTGCGCTTCACGGAACCCTACTTCCTAGGCACCGAGTGGTCCTCCTCCGTCGACGTGTTCAAGACCATCCGCCAGTACCAGAGCTTCAACCGCGACTCCACAGGTGGTGGGCTCACCTTTGGCCACCCGATCTTCGATGAGCGTCTTCGCTTGGCCGCCGGCTACCGAGCGGAATTCATCAAGGTCTCGGCGCTCACTGGCGGCGCCTTCACTGGCTCAGGCAGCGGCCGACAGCTGGTCCCGGACCTACCACTCGCCAACCTGCGCCAGAGCGGCTTGACCAGCTCCCTGAGGCTCTCGCTGACCTGGGACTCGCGTGACAACCGGCTCTTCCCCACCTCCGGCATCTACGCCTCCTACTCCCTGGAGGTGGCGGAGCGCTTCCTGGGCTCCGAGAACATCTTCGTCCGCCAGAGCGCCTTCGCGCGCTTCTATCATCGCATCTGGGGCCCCTTCGTGTTCAAGGTGAACACTCAACTCGGCCTCATCACCACCCGCGACGGCCAGGGCGTACCCATCTCGGAGCGCTACTTCCTCGGTGGAATCTACAATGTCCGAGGCTATGGGCTCTACAGCCTCGGTCCGCGTCCGTCCCTCTCCTCTTCGGCGGATCCGAACCAAGGCGTGCCCACCAACGGCTTCGCCATCGGCGGCAACTTCGAGGCCTACTACCAGGCGGAGCTCGAGTTCACGATCCTCGAGTCCGTGGGCATCCGCGGCGTGGTCTTCACCGACGGCGGCAACCTGTGGAATCTGGAGAGCAATTTCTGCCAGTCCGGGCGCCCCTCGGGCGTCGACCGTGGCGGCGATCCCTGCGGCTTCAGGCCGAGCATCTACGCCAGCTGGGGCTTCGGACTGCGCTGGTTCTCGCCCCTCGGGCCCCTGCGCTTCGAGTGGGGCGTCCCCTTCGTTCGGCGGTCTTTCGATCGGAAGATCCGCTTCGAATTCACCATCGGAAACTCCTTCTGACCCCCTCGATGAATCTCAGCGCCGAGCGGCGCGTCTTGACCGACGTCCACCCAGCGACTAGCTAGCTCCCCACCTCCTGAAAGGAACGCTCGATGAGCCTCAAGCGCCACGCGGTGACCCTAGTCGCCGCGCTTCTTCTCGCAGCCTACGCTCCACACACCTACGCCCAAGTGCGGGTGGCGGTGGTGGACCTGCAGCGCGCCATGAGCGAGACCGAGGACGGTCGTCGCGCCAAGAACCAGCTCAAGCGGCTGTTCAAGCGGCGGCAGCAGACGCTCGACGCACAGCAGCAGAAGCTGAAGAAGATGAAGGAGGACATCGAGAAGCAGAAGGCGGTGCTCTCGCGCGACGCCCTGCAGCACCGTCTGGAGGAGTACCAGAAGGCCTTCGTCGAGCTCCAGTCCACCTACGTCGAGTACCAGCGCGAGCTGGCGCAGAAGGAGGGGCAGCTCACGCAGCGCATCCTCGAGCGCATGCAAGAGATCCTGCGCCACATCGGCCAGGCCGAGGGCTTCACGCTGATCCTCGAGTCCAACGAGGGCGGAGTGGTCTGGGTCCCGAGCAACCTCGATCTGACGGATCGCGTGATCCAAGAGTACAACGCCCAGCGGCGCTCGCGCGCCAGCGGCATGGGCGGCATGGGCATGCGCGCGAGCAAGAACAAGCGTCGCTGACGCTCGCCCGCGTGAGCAGGACGTCCCCTCGGCGAGACCGCGTTTTCGTCGGCCTTCAGTCCAGCATCAAGAGCTGGCGCAGCTCACGGTGATGCGCGGCCGCCTCCGGTCCGAGCCGCTCGGCGCGCGCTTGCAGGCCCTGCAATTCCCGATCGAGCGCCGCGAACTCCCCCGCCGAGAGCTTGCTCGTGCCGGGGTCACGAAAGTAAGGCCAGGTCTCGAGGTAGACTAGGAAGCGTGCGTGCGTCGCGGGATCCACGAGCTGGTCATGCGCGATTCGGTCGCGCGCGCAAGCTGGATGCTGAGCGCCTCGCTTTGGGCTACAACCTCCGCCATGAGGACGGTTCGCTATCTCTCGCTGGTGGCAATACTCGCCCTGACCTCCACGGTCCGGGCGCAGGCCGCCCCCGTGGACAGCGCCCCGGTCCTCGATCTGCAAGCGCTCTTGGAGCGCGCCGAGCAGCA
>JAADHO010000422.1 GCA_013151775.1 Deltaproteobacteria bacterium
GCCGAGGGACGCGACGCGGGGGGTCGGCGCGCCACAGCGGGAGGCGCCGCAGGACGCGCGCGGACAGCCGAGCTCCGCCCATGGCTGAGGGACTCCCGGACGCGCCGCGCCAGATCGCCGCTCGAGTCCACCAGCGTCGGCTCGGGGGCCAGAGCCGGGGCGCTCCCTTGCCCAGCCCCCTTGGGGACGATGCCCAAGGAGCGCCACAGCTCGGGTCCTCCGGTCTGCACGATGGTGCAGTCTTCGTCCTCGTCCTCGTCTTCGTCCTCGTCCTCATCTTCACGCCCTGGCGCCTCGACCGGCGCCTCTGCCTCGGCCGACGCGAGGTCCCGGGTCGCGGCTAGCTTCGAGCGACGCCGATAGGGCGGAATGTCGCGACGGGTCATGTGCTCCCGCTCGTCCGCCTCGAGCTCGAAGATCACGCTCTTGGCCGAGTCGGGGAGAAAGTCCGCCGCGTTCATCGGCGGCAGGGAGTGCTCCTCGGTGGAGCCGCCGCCATCGGTGGTCAAGTTCGAGGTCAGCACCTGCTCGGAAGAGGGCAGCCGGATGGTCGCCGTGGCCTTGGCCAGCTCTTCGCTGAAGGCCTCCGCCATCAACGCCGCCATGCGCCCCGAGGTGAAGGAGGCGTTGAACCCGTAGACGAACTGGGTCAGCGCCTGCCCGAAGTCGAAGGCGGACTGATAGCGCTCCTCGGGTCGCGCTGCGAGGGCCTTCATCACGATGGCGTCGAGCTCCGGCGGGACGCCTCGGCGCAGGCTCGAGGGTGGCCGAATCTCCGCCTTGCGCACCTTCGCCAAGAGGTCCGGTAGGTTGTTCTCCTGGTAGAGCATCTCTCCCGTGAGCAGCTCGTACAGCACCACGCCCGTGGAGAAGATGTCGCTGCGATGGTCGACGGGATCCGCCCAGGCCTGCTCGGGCGACATGTAGTAGTACTTGCCCTTGATCACCCCGACCTCGGTCTCGCTCGAGCGCTGCGCCGCCTTGGCGATACCGAAGTCCACCACTTTCACCTCGCCGGCGAAGCTGACCATCACGTTCTGCGGGGAGATGTCGCGATGCACGATGCCCAAGGCGCGGCCCTCGGCGTCCTTGCGACGGTGGGCGTAGTCGAGGCCATTGCAGACCTCCGCGGCGATGTGGGCGCACACGTCGAAGGGCAGCTTCTTCGAGAGCTCGCGCGTGCGGATCAGCAACCTCGAGGTGTCAGCGCCTTCGACGAACTCCATCACGATGAAGTACGTGTCCTCGTGCTGGCCGAGGTCGAAGACCTGCGCGATGTTGACGTGGTTCAGCCGGACCGCGAGCTTCGCCTCGTCCACCAGCATGTCGAGGAAGTGCGGATCCTCGGAATAGCGCGGATGGATGACCTTGATGGCCACCAACTTCTCGAAGCCGCCCAGGCCACGCGCCTTGCCGACATACACCTCCGCCATGCCGCCCACAGCCAGGCGACGCAGGAGACTGTACTGACCGAAAGGCCTGGGAAGATCCATGGGTCGCCGACGAGACCGAGCGTTCGAGGTGACGAAACCCGGCTACGGCCGAGCCTCAGCAGCATAGTCGCCGCGAACGACGATGAACAAGTTCCACGTCGGCCTCGCGGCGCCGCGCCGGACGTGGGAGCGGCGATTCGAGGTCTGCCTGCGCCCGACTGTGGTATGTCTCTGCCGAGCCATCCCCAGGACGAAGGAGGCGAACGTGACGAAAAGACAGAGCGATCGTGCAGGCAGCATCCGAGTCACGGCGGCCATGCTCCGAGACATCGGCCTCTTCGGAGGTCTCGACGAGGAGACCTTGGGCCTGCTGGCCCGAGAGCTGCCAACGCGCCACGTGGAGACGGGAGATCTCGTGGTCGAGGAGGGATCCAACAGCCAGGCGATGTACCTGGTGATCGGCGGTGAGCTCGAGGTCGTGAAGCGCGGCCACGGCGCCGGGGACGTGCGCGTCGCCCTCTTCGGTCCCGGCGACTGGTTCGGGGAGATGTCCATCCTCGACGTGCAACCCCGCTCCGCCACCGTGCGCGCCGTGGCGCCGACCATCCTGCTCGAGATGACGAGCGAGCACGTGGACAGGCTGCTCTACCGCCGCGACCTGAAGGCCTATTCGCTCTTGATCATGAACATCGCCCGGGAACTCAGCCGCCGCCTGCGGGTCGCGGATGGCATCTTGGCCCAGTTCATGACCACGGTGTCGGACGCCTACGTGACGCCGCGCGACAGCGAGACCTTCGTCTCTCCGGGCGAGGCCGACGAGAGCGGACGACCCGGCTAGCCTGCTACGGGGCCGGAGCCGCGACCGAGGGTCGCTCGTCGCGATCCTTGACCGCCTCGAGGATGATCGTGGCGGTCTCCTCGATGGCCCGCCCCGTGACCTCGATCACCATCCACCCGGGGTGGTCCTTGAAGATGCGGTGTGCGAAGTCGAGCTCGGCTCGCACGTGCTCGCGCAGGCCATAGTTGGCCTCTGGCGGCATGCCGAGCTGCTCGAGACGCTTCTGGCGGATCTCACGCAGGGAGTCGAGGGCGATGGTCAGGGCGACCACCTTCTCGGGCTTGACCTCGTAGAGCTCCGGTGGCGGCTCGACGCCGAGCACCAAGGGGATGTTCGCCACCTTCAGGCCGCGGCCGGCGAGGTAGGTGGAGAGGGGCGTCTTGCTCGTCCGGCTGACGCCCGTGAGCACGAGATCGGCGCGCCGCAGGTTGCGCGGCTCCTTGCCGTCGTCGCTCTTGACGGCGAATTCGATGGCCTCGACGCGGCGAAAATACTCCTCCGAGAGGGGCATCTGTGCGCTGGGCACGTTGAGCGGAGAGGCCTCGAGGAAGGTGCCCACCTTGTGAATCAGCGAGCCGATGACGTCCACGGCCTCGACGCCGAGGTCGTGGGCGACCTGATGAAAATGCTCGCGCAGATCGAGCTTCACCAGCGTGAAGACCACCATGGCGCCGTGCTCGCGCGCCTTCTCGAGCACCTCACCGACCGCGTCACGATCACGCACACGTGTGAAGAGGCGCACCCGCACGCGATGCTTCGGGAACTGAAGCAGTGCGGCACGCACGACCCGCTCGGCGGTCTCGCCGGTGGAGTCGCTGACGACGAAGATGGGCTTGTCTTGCACAGCGGGCGGCCCTCAGGCCACAGGTCTACTTGGCGTTGCGCCGAATCCGGCGGCCGAGGGTGCGGCCATGCATGCCCTGAACGCGGCGCCGGTTCTTGGCGGCGTTCTTGGCCTTGTGACGGTTGGACTTGCCGCGCTTCTTGAGGCGGGGATCGCGCTTGACGTGAAGGTACATATCATCCTCGGTGGGAGCGGCTCTATAGGGGATGGGAGGCCGGGGATCAAGCCATCGTCGGACTTTTCCGAATCAAATGACGCTCCCTACCGCGACCGAGGGAGCGCGGACGAAAGCCGCTCAGCGGCCCTGGCTGGCCAACTCTGCGGGGTCAGACGGGGACGAGGTGCGAGCGCGCCCACAGCGACCGACCGAGCGGTAGGTCCCTACCGCGACCGAGGGAGCGCGGACGAAAGCCGCTCAGCGGCCCTGGCTGGCCCCGCAGAACGAACGCAAAAGGCCCCGCCGCGGAAGCGACGGGGCCCTCAGCTGAAGGAGCCTAGGCTCAGCGGGGCACGCAGTCCCCTGCCGTCTCACCGGCGGGGATGCTGCACGTCTCCGTGCTACGGCAGTCCGCGTCAGTGCCGCAGCTCGGCGTGCACAGGCCACCGGGGGTGGCCGGATCGCCGTCCGCGTCGACGCAGGCGTACTGCGGGCGGCAGTCGTCGGGCGTGGTGCAGTTCAGCAAGCAGCCCGTGATGTCGCTGCCGGAGCCGCCGAGGTTGATGCAGCTGGAGCCCGAGATCCGGCGTGCCGGGTGCGAGGCAGTCGAGCATGGTGCAGTAGCCACCCCGGAAGCCGGTGCCGTCGTCGGCGGGCTTCAGGCACAGGCCCTGGCCGAAGGGCGACCAGCAGTCCGTGTTCTCGGTGCAGGCCGCGCCGATGTTGTTGGTGGTGACGTCGTTGAAGTTGCCGGGCACGCAGGCGCCGTTGTTGGCCGTACCCGCGCCGCCGACGCCGTTCCAGGTGCAGGCGTAGCCCTCGCGACAGCCGCCGCGGTTGGTGAGCCAGGCGGCCTTGTCGGCGGCGGTAGCGCCATCGCCAACGGTGCAGCCCGCGAGGCACAGGAAGACGCCGATGCGGCGATCCTGACACACGGCGTCACCGGCGCACTCGTTGCCCGCCAGGTCACAGCGGAACTTGACGCAAGATCCGCCCACCCAGTCGGAGAAGCTGGACTCGTCGAGACAGCGGCCGTTGGCCTCACACATGCTGTCGTTCGTGCACGTGTCGCCACCCTGAGCGCCGGCGGTGCCGGGGTTGTTGCAGCGGAAGGTTTCGGGATCGCAGGTCGCCGTGGAGGCGGCGTCGTAGACGAGGTGGTCGAAGTTCATGGCGTCGCCACCACATTTCTGCATGGCCGCGGGACGCGTCGCGTCCCCCGTGCAATCGCTGGGCGTCTGGATGCCGTCGATTCCGTTGGTGTTCTGACGCGTGGTCTTGCACTCGTCGTCGCTGCCGCAGCCGGGGAAGCAGGCTTCGACGCTGAGGTTGCAGTCGTAGCCGTCGCGACAGGTGCCGTTGTCGGTGATCGACGCGGTGCAAGAGGCGAGGCAGATGCCGGTGGGCGGGGTGCCGCCTCCGTTGACGCAAGTGGCGCAGTCGCCGCAGATCGGGTCGTCGGCGTTGTTCACATCACACGAGGGCATGAACCGTGTGCCATCGAAGTTCGGGGAACAGTAGCCACCGGCCCAGACGGTCGAGGGGAAGGAGATGCCGCCGTCAGGTCCGTTGTCGATCGGATCGGTCGGGCCGCCGATGGTGGTGTCCCGCTGGGCCAAACAGCCGCCGGTACTGCACCCGCGGGTGGGATCGCAGGCGCCGCCGACGCCGCGGCAGCTCGGGCCGGGGCCCGTGTCCATGCCGGAGTCGCCGGGCGTGGAGGTGTCCATGCCGCCATCGGCGGGAGGTGGAGGGCTCGTGTCCGTGCTCGAGTCGAGGCAGATGTCTCCG
>JAADHO010000412.1:0-20266 GCA_013151775.1 Deltaproteobacteria bacterium
GGCGGCGGGGGCGGGCGCGGCGCGAAGGCGGGTTGCGCGGGCAGCTCGCGTGCGCGCTCTTCGCGGCGATTCCTGGCGTCGCCGCGATCCTTGGCGCTGAGCTTACGAAGGTTGATGCCCCCGAGGGCGCCCTTCGTACGGGGCGCTCCGAGCTTGCCCGACAGAGCGTAGCCGTGGATCGCGGCGCCTTGGGCGACCACTAGATCTGGATCGATGTCGATCCGTGGTCGCGCGCCGAAGTACTCCTCGACCATGCGTCGCACCAGAGGCACGCGGGTGGATCCGCCAACCAGGATCACCTCGTCGATCTCGCCCACCGACAGCTCCGCCTCTTCGAGCGCCTTGTCGCAGACGCGAAAGGAACGATCGAGCAGCGGGCGAATCAGCTGTTCGAACTCCGCGCGTTCGATCTGAAAGGGCAGGTCCAAGGACTTGCCGCCATCTCCGAAGGTCAGCTCCTCCATCACGAGCTGCGCGTGGTGCTCCGAGGAGAGCTCGCATTTGCTCCACTCGGCGGCCGCTCGAAGGCGTTCGAAGGCCTGGCTGTCTGAACGCGGATCCCAGCGGTGCAGCTTCAGGCACTCCTCGGCCATGCGCTCGGCGAGCACCACGTCGAGGTCATCGCCCCCGAGGAAGCTGTCGCCGCCGGTGGCGACCACCTCGAAGACGTCATCCTCGAGCTCGAGGATGCTCAGATCGAAGGTGCCGCCACCGAGATCGTAGACCGCGACCCGCGACCCGCGCCGATCTCCCATGCCATAGGCCAAGGCGGCGGCCGTGGGCTCGTTGAGGATGCGCGCGATGGAGAGCCCGGCGACCTGTCCCGCGGCCTTGGTGGCGCTGCGCTGAAGCTCGTTGAAGTTCGCCGGCACGGTCACCACCGCGTCGGTGATGGGCCGCCCGAGCCTGTCTTCCGCGACGCGGCGGATCTCGCGCAGCACCAGGGCGCTGATCTCGGTGAGCGTGTAGGTGTCTTGGCGCACCTTCACCACCACGCCTCCGCTCGCGCTCTGCACCAGCTCGAAGGCGAAGCGTTGCTGCGCGTTGCGCACCTCCTCGCTCAGGAAGGGACGCCCGATCAGGCGCTTCACCGAGTAGATCGTGTGCGCCGCGTCGATCAGCCTGCGTTCGCGAGCTTCCTCGCCCACCAACACCGTACCGTCGGGGTGAAACGAGACCACCGAGGGGATCAGGTGTTGGTCGTCGCCATGGGAGATGACCTGAACTTGCCCGCCATCGGCCACCGCAGCCACCGAGTTGGTGGTGCCTAAGTCGATGCCGAGTACAAGTCTATCCATGGTTGGGTTTCCCCCCCAACGCCTGTGATCATGCGCTGACGCGGGCGGCGTCCGCAAGCGCGAATCCAGGTTGGCTTTCCAGGCCAGCGTTCCAGAAGCGTACTTCAGGCTGCGCAGCGGCGTGTGGATCAGCTGCCGGGTGTGGCCGGGAAGCCCCGTGAACCGTCCTCGCCGTAGCGGTCCATCACCGTCAGGATGTCGGGGGTTCGGTCGGGCCAGATCCATCTTCGGCCGGGCTGGAACCTCCACAGCCGATCAGCGTGGAGAGAACGATCAAGACCAACAGCACCCGGGCCCGAGGATCGACGTATCGCATGCTCAGAAAGATATCCGTGACGAGAGCAGAGCTGCAATGATAGCGCGTGCGCTCACCCAGCGAGAAAGGAGAACGCCCAATGAACAAGCATGTCATCGCGCTCATCGCGCTCGCGCTCGCCACGGGCGCCGCCACCACGGTTTCGGCACAGGACATCTACGGCACGCCGCCGGACGGCTCGGCACAGCCCGACGACACTCCATTCACAGACGGCGAGGCCGTTTCCGTGGACAACCTGGCGTACAGTCAGCGCGGTATCGTCTTGCCTTCGGGCACGCTGCGCGCCGACGCTAGCTTTAGCGTCATGCGTCCGCCAAACGACATGGGGACCGCGAGCCCCACGGGCACCTTCCTGTCCTTGGGCGCCGCCTACGGCGTCATGGACAACCTCGAGGTGGGCGTGAGCGGCTATCGCCAAGGCTCCCTCTCCACCGGAGTCACGACGGGCGCGTTGCCCTTTCAGCTCACGAAGGACTTCAACCTCGCGGAGATTGCGCCCTACGCGCGCTATCGCTTCTTCCAGAGCGACGGTCTGCAGGTCGCCGGCGAGCTCACGACCTTCCTGCCCACGGGTAGCGACAGCAACTTCGGCGTGATGTTCGGAGCGCCGGTGCGGCTGATGCTGGCTCAGATGATCGCTATCGACACGGGCGTGTTCATGCAGACGACCTTCGCAGACTCGACCATCAACGATCTCGTCGTGCCTCTCAGCTTGGTCGTGAACGTGATGCCGGAGCTCTTCCTGCTCGCTCGCACGCAGTTCATCTACTCCGACTTCGACACCACGGTCGTCTCGGCTGACCTCGGCGGCGGCTACACCATCGAGGGCGCCGACGGCGAGCCGATGCTCGACCTGATGGCGACCTTCGGCTTCCCGACCTTGCTCAGGGACAGCGACGCTTCCACCGACATATGGCAGGCCAACGTGACCGCGGCCTTCCGTCTGGGCATCTGAATTCATGAAGGTCCACCTCGTCGACGGGACCTTCGAGCTCTTTCGCGCACACTTCGGCGCGCCCTCCGCCACGTCTCCCGACGGGCAAGAGGTGGGCGCCACCCGAGGCCTGATGCGATCGCTCGCGGCTCTCGTCGGCGAGGCGGGGACGACCCACATCGCCGTCGCCTTCGATCACGTAGTGGAGTCGTTTCGAAACGAACTCTTCGATGGCTACAAGACGGGCGAGGGCATGGAGCCCGAGCTCTTGGCGCAGTTTCCCCTGGCCGAGCGGGCGACCCGCGCCATGGGCCTCGTCACCTGGCCGATGGTCGAGTTCGAGGCGGACGACGCCTTGGCCACGGCCGCGGCGCGCTACGCCGAGGACGCACGCGTGGAGCAGCTGCGCATCTGCTCGCCCGACAAGGACCTCTGCCAATGCGTGCGAGGCGAGCACGTGGTGTGTGTGGACCGCATGCGTCGACGCGTCTTCGATCAGGCGGGAGTCGTGCAGCGCCTCGGGGTGCAGCCGGAGTCCGTGCCCGACTACCTCGCGCTCGTGGGCGACACCGCGGACGGAATTCCCGGAGTCGCGAGATGGGGCGCCAAGAGCACGGCGAGCGTGCTGAAGCACTACCCGCACCTCGATCAGATCCCGGACAACGCCCTCGACTGGTCCGTCACGGTGCGCGGCGCCAAGACGCTGGCCAAGAATCTGCGTGATGCGCGCGAGGACGCGCTGCTCTACCGACGCCTCGCCAGCCTGCGCCTCGACGTCGGCATCGAAGAGAGCCTCGACGACCTGCGCTGGCGTGGACCGAATCCGGAGCTCGACAGTTTCTGTGCAGAGCTGGGCGACGCGCGCTTCGCGAACCGCCTGCGTTCGCTCTTCTGAGCGCGGCTCAGATCATCAGCTCGTCCGGATCGAAGACCTCCTGATAGGTCTCCGCCCAGCGCTCGAAGTCCGCCTCGTCGATCCAGACGACGTCGGCGTCTAGGTCGATGCGCGCGGAGAACTGCCGCAAGTTGTCCTCCGGGTTGCTGGGGCTGGTTCCGTCCCGGTAGTGAAAATCCCAGCCGTGGGAGCCGCAGACCAGAAGATCGCCGTCGATCTTCGCCTCGGCCAAGCGGGCACCTCGATGGGGGCAGCGGCCCGAGAGCACCGCGACCTGATCCCCGTGGCGGATCAGAATGAGGTCGCGTCCCTGCACGCACACGCCGTGGGGCTCGAGCTCCGTCAGCTCGCTGTACTTGGCCAGTTCGAGCCGAATCCACTCACTGCTCATCGTCGTCTCCTAACAACACGCGCGCGTAGCTCTGACGCCCGTCGCGCACACACTCGGCCAACAGACCCTCGACATGTTGCGTGGTCAGACGCTTCGCCATGGAGAAATTGCTCTCGGCGATGCGGTCGTAGAGCGACTTGGTCGCCGGCTCGAGCAGATAGTCGTCGAGCTCGTCTGGATCCACGTAGGCCGTGTCGTCGTTGCGACCTTCGTAGATGGCCGCGAGGCCGTCGAGGCGCACCCATTGGATGGTCGGATCAGGGGCTCGTCGAAAGAGCGGGATCATCGTCGCCGCGTTGTGCGACAGGTACTCCAGGTTCGGGTGCAGGGGCGCGCAGGCGAGCACGGGGCCGTCGTCCATGCGCACATTGCCCAGGCTGGTGAGCGCCTTGCAGAAGCGCACCCAATCCTCGGCCTCGACCTCGATCAGCGGCACCACGACCTGCACCACGACCTGACTGGTGTCCGCGGCCACCTCGAGCATCAACTCGAGCAGCGGCTCCACGCTGCGCGTGTCCGCGTAGTAGACGTAGCGTCGCGTCTGGCCCTTGACCCGCCCCGAGCGCGCGAAGGGACAGAAGGAGTAGTCCTCGATGAAGTCCACCAGGTAGCGATCGTTGACGCGGTGGACCTCACGAGTGAGCGCCTCACGCAGCGCGCTCGAGATGGGCTCGAGAGCCTCTCCGGGGAGCTCGAGGTGCTCGGGCGGGCCGCTTGTGATCACATCCACGAGGGCGGAGTCTCGCAAAACATCACCGCTCCGCAACGCGACGAGTGGCTCGGCCTCGATCCGTCCACGCGAGCCTTCAGGGCGCGGACTCACTGCGCTTGGCCAGGCGCTCCAGCCACTCGTCGAGCAGCGCGACGGGGAAGGGTTTCGGCAGGCAGGCGAGGGCGCCGCGGGCACGTGCCTCGTCGGGCAGGTGACTCGTCGCTGTCATGGCCAGCACGTCCAAGCCCGCCTCGCGGGCGGCGGAGATGACCGCCAGACCCGATCCGTCCGAGAGGCAGAGGTCCGTGAGCACCACCCTCGCGTCACCCGTCTCGAGCAACGCCAGCGCTTCATGAACACCCCCCGCCTCCAGCACGCGGTGTCGGCGGCTCACCAAATGCCTGCGCAGAGAACGGCGCAAGGGGCCGTCGTCCTCCACGATTAGCACGGTCTGAGCAGCGGCCATTGGCACAGTATACGGCGGCTCGCGTCCAGAGTGACCCCATTGCTGTGCATGGCCTGCGCGCCGTACGCTGGAGTTGATCGTACTCACGATCGAGGCGGGGCGTTCTTCAGAATTGCGGTGATCCGACCGTACGTCTTCCGTTGAGGGGGAAGAGATGTCCGGTCCCATCCCCCACCAGAACCTTACCAACCTGAGTCCCACGGAGTTCCGCGCCAGAGTCGGAGACGCTGCCTGTGTGCGCGTTCCGGGCCCGTGGCCCGTCGCTCACGTGTTGGTCACACTCTTGACCGCCGGCTTGGGCTGGGTGGCCTCGCGGGTGTGGGTGCTTGATCTGGCCGGCGTCGAGGCGTCTGCGGCGTTGGGTGTGGGCCTGGGCGCGAGCTTCTGTTTGGGGGCTCGAATCATCCCTGCGGCGGCCGTGGGCGTGGCGCTCGCCGGTCTCGGCCTGGGCGCCCCTCCGCTCTCGGCTCTCGGCTTTGGCGCAGTCAGCGTGCCCGCGCTGTGGGTGGGTGAGCGCATGCTGCGCGCTCATCGTGGGCCGGATCGGTTCCTGGCCGATGAGGCCGGGGTGTGGCGCTTCTTGGTCGGCGCCACGTTCCTCATGCCCTTGGTCGCCGCCGCGGGCGGTGCCGCGCTCACGTACCTTCAACATGGTCCGGCGAGCGCGCTCCACACCTTCCACGAGGTGTTCGTCCCGGTCAGCGTGTCGGGCGCGCTGCTCTCGCCCTGGTCGCGACTGCTCGCTCGGCAGACGTCGCGGCCACCTCTGGGAGGCGTGCTAGCGGCCCTAGGCCTCGTCGGCGTGGTCGCGGCCGTGTTCTTCGCCACGCCCGGGAGTTTGCTCTCACGGCTCTGGTTCGCGACGCTGCTGCCCTTCGTCTGGCTCTCCTATCGCCACGGCTTGGTGGGAGGGCTCTTCGCGTCGCTCGTGCTGGCGGTGGCGGGTGGCCTCGGAGTGCAGCGTGGGCTCGGGCCCTTCGGCGGGCTGGGCGTGGACATGGGCATGCTCCTGGTGGCGGCGGCGGGCATCTTCGCCTGCGTCAGCGCGTTGGTGGTCGTCAGTCTGCGCCGTCAACACAGCGTCGCGCTGGCTCGACACGCCGAGGCGTCGCGTCAGCTGACCGCCGCCTATCGACTCGCCCGCTTTGGCACCTGGGAGCACGAACTTCGGCGTGACAGGTGTTGGTGGTCCGATGAGTCATTCCGGATCCTCGGCCTCGACCCCGACGAGCACGAGGCCTCGCAAGGACTCTACCTCTCGATCCTGCACCCCGACGATCGCCAAGGCGCCATCGAGGCGGCCCGGGCGACGGTGCTTCACGGGGCTCCCTACGACCTCGAGGTGCGGGTTCTCGATGAGGCGGGGCGCGTGCGTTGGGTTCACCTGGTCGGCGAAGTGCTCGACGACAGCGACGCGGAGCCTTCGCTCTTCGTCGGCGCCGTGCAGGACGTGACGCGTCGCCACGAGGACCTGGACCGCGCCGTCTCTTCCCAGAAGATGGACGCTCTAGGCACGCTCGCGGCGGGCATCGCCCACGACTTCAACAACATCCTGCTCGCCATACGCACACACTCGGAGCTGCTGGGGCAGTCTCTGGTGGAGCATCGCGAGACCCACGACTCGATCCGCCAGATCCTCTCATCCACCGATCGGGCGTCGCGATTGGTGCAGCAGATCCTCACCTTCGGGCGCGGTGAAGAGCCTCCGGATCGAGGCATCATCGACCTGCGTCAGAGCGTCCGGGCCAGCGTGGACTTCCTGCGCGCGACCCTACCCGCGACGGTCAAGCTGCGGGCGCGCCTGGCTGACCACGCGCTGCCCGCTCGCGCCGAGAGCACACAGCTCGAGCGGGTGATCGTCAACCTCATCACCAACGCCTATCAGGCTGGCGGAGATCAGGTGAGCATCGACCTGCTCGCCGAGTCCACCGATCTCGGTGTGGAGCGGGCGCTGGCCTGCGGGCTGCCTCCTGGCCACTACGCTCGGCTGAGGGTCACGGACAACGGACCCGGTGTGTCGCCCGAGGTGCTCGAGCGCATCTTCGAGCCCTTCTTCACCACCAAGCCCGTCGGTGAAGGCACGGGCCTCGGGCTCTCCGTCGTGCACGGCATCGTCGAGGCTCACGGCGGATCGGTGCGCGTAGAGTCGACGCTCGGCGAGGGCACGAGCTTCGACATCTATCTCCCCCTCAGCTCCCTCGAGCAGCCAGAGCATGCGCCCGTTCGGGTGGCGTCCAGCGCGCGTGGCTCCGAGCGCGTGCTCTTGGTGGACGACGAGGTGGCCGTCACGCGTGGGACTCGCCGCCTGCTTCGTCGCTTGGGCTACACGGTGGAGGTGTGCAACGACGGGGCGTCAGCGCTGGCGCTCTTCTTGGACGATCCCGACGCCTTCGACGTGGTGGTCACGGACCACAGCATGCCCGGACTCACGGGTACCGAGCTGACGCGTGCACTGCGCAAGGTGCGTCCCGAGCTGCCGGTGATCTTGACCACGGGCTTCGACGCACGCACGACCCTGGAGGGAGAGGAGGCGCTCTTCTCGTCGGTCTTGATCAAACCCTTCGGTGGGCAAGAGCTCGGCGCGAGCATCCGCTCCGCCGTCGATCTGGCTCTGGCGGCCAGCACGGGTGATCGTCCCACGCGCTCGAGTGGAACGATCAGGCGCGTCCGCGGGGGATGAGCGACTCGAGCCGGGACTCCACGGCCTTCTCCATCTCGGAGCAGCTGCCGTAACGCTCCTTCGGATCTCGAGCCAGCGCCTTCAGGGTGATGTCGTCGAGGATGTTCAGGTGGTCTTCACGCAGGCTCGACGGCGTGGGCGGCGTGAGCTTGAGGATCGCATCGAAGACCCGGTGCACGTGCTTGTCCGGCTTCACCAAGGGCTTGCCCGTCAGCGCCTCGAAGAGCGTCGCGCCCACGGCGTACACATCCGTGCGCTCGTCGGCGCCCTTTCCGAGCACCTGCTCTGGCGCCATGTAGCTCGGCGTACCCACGGCGAGGCCGGGCTCGGTGATCTGCGTGAGGTCATCGTCGAGGCTCTTGCTGACGCCGAAGTCGATCAGCTTGACGAAGAGCTCGGGACCCCAGACCAAGAAGACGTTGGAGGGTTTGAGATCGCGATGGATGATGCCGGCCGCGTGCACGGCGCCCACTCCGTGCAAGAGCTGCGTGCACATCACGCCCGCTCGATACGCTTTCATGGCGCCCTTGCGCCGCAGCTGTTCGTGCAGGGGTTCTCCGTGCAGCAGCTCCATCACCAGGAAAGGTTGATCCTCTGCCAGAAAGCCGGCGTCGAAGATGTCGACCACGTGGCGATCGTGAACGGACGCCGCCAAGCGAGCTTCGCGCAGGAAGCGTTGCCGCACCACGCCCTCGTCCAGGGAGCGCGGCAGCACCTTCACCGCGACCGGGCGATCGAGCATCAGGTCGTGGGCGCGGTAGACCACACCCATGCCGCCGTGGGCGAGCACGGCGTCCAGGCGATAGCGCTTCTGAACCTGCTCGCCGATCGCCGGCAGACCTTCGTGGGCGGGGCTCATCGCCGGCTGACCTGTCCCGAGGTGCTCGCGTCCGGCCGCATGTGGGGCGCCGGATCGCGCACCCAACCACGCTGCCGCCACTCGAAGTGCAGATGCGGCGCCCAGGCGAAGCCGGTCTGGCCCACCTCGGCGATCATCTGACCTCGCTCGACGCGTTGACCGGCGAAGACGTGGGTGGCGCGGCAGTGGGCGTAGAGTGTGGTGAAGCCATCTCGATGCAGCAGGATCACCACGTTGCCATAGCCCGTCAGGCCGTTGTCGCTGTAGGCCACCAGACCTCCGCGCGCCGCGAGGATCGGCGTGCCCTCGGGGGCGCCGATGTCGAGACCTTTGTGTCGCCGGCTGTGCAGGCTGCCGTGGCGCACGTAGCCGAAGCCGCGTCCTCGGTGACCGCCAGGGACCGGAAAACTCAGGCTGCCGTCAGCGTCCGCGTCGGCCACCGCGTCGATCCACTCGGGCAGAGGCGGCTCGGCGATCAGGATGCGGGCTGTGAAGGCTTGCCCGAGCCCGAGACGTTCTCCCACGAGCTCCGCGGGGCCTCTGGGCGTCGGCACGAGGCGCTCGCCTTGGCAGAAGTTCCGGTAGCCGCCGCGCGTACGACAGCGTCGCGGGAGCCGCCTGCGCCAGCGCGCCGGCGTGAGCGGGAAGCGGTCGGGATCGTTGCGCAGCCAGGCGCGAGGCACTCGCTCCTCGAGCACCACGCGTGGCAGCTCCGGCGCTGCCTGGGGCTGTGACGCCGCCTGCCCCGCGGAGGGCGCTGGCAGCGCGGCGGCCAGCAGCGGGAGCGACGCGGCGAACAACAGCGCACGGCGATGGGGCGGACGGGACAAGGCGCCGAGGATATCAAATCCGCGCGCCTCGCGTGGGCCGAGGCGGTCCGAGACTCAGGATGCGGCTCGCCGCGGGGCGCGTTGTGCGCGCGGTCTGCGGCGCTCGGCCTGCTCGAAGTGCCGCGCGAGCTCGGCGTTCAATCGCTTGGCATCTTGGAAGATCAGCCCGTGACCCGAGTCGTCGTAGCGCGAGAGCAGCGCGCCGGGGATCAGGCGGTGCAGGCGCTCGCTCTCTCTCGGACGGATCAGGATGTCCTGCCGCGGCTGCACGATCAACGTGGGCGTCGTGATCTGGCTCAGCCGGCTGCGCGTCCGATGACGCAGGATGGCGCGAAACTGTCGCTTCAGCGTCTCACGCGTGGCGCGCTGACCCACGCTCTCGGCCATGCGCTGCTTCAGCTGACGGGGATCCGCGCGCGCCACGAACTCCGCGGGGTAGAGCAGCTCCGTCAGGGCGTCGACGCGCTGCTCGGGCGGCGCGAGGTTAGCGCGCAGGAAGAACGAGAGCCCGCGCAGGGTCGGCAGCGCCGAGCGCAGGCCGCCCGCGTGGGTCGCGATCAGACTCAGGCTGCGCAGGCGTTCGGGCCAACCGAGGGCGACGTGTTGGGCGATCATGCCGCCCATGGAGACTCCCACGATGTGGAAGGAGTCGAAGCCGGCGGCGTCGGCCACGCGGAGAGCGTCGCTCGCGAGGTCGTGCATGGTCCAGGGACCGGGCGGGCTCTCGCTCTCGCCGATGCCGCGGTGATCGTAGGTCACCACCCGATGCGTGTCCTTCAGGCCGTCCACCTGCGGTTTCCAAACACTGCCTCGCATGCCGAAGCCCATCACCAAGAGCACGGGCGGACCCGAGTCTCCATGAGAATCGAAGTGCAGAGTCGGTCGCGTCGGGGTCGTCTCGCTCACGCTGTGTTCTTGGCACGACTCGTCGCCGCCGCCGAGGTTTTTCTGCCAGCGAAGGGCTCCTCTTGACTTATTCGAGCGTATTCGAATAATTATTCGAGTATGATCGATAAATCTTTCAGGCTCGACTACGGGAGCTGCCTGGGGCTCTTGCGGGAGCGTCTCGCAGAGCCCGCGCCCGGTCTGCTTCAGTTGCTCTCAGGTCCACGCCAGGTGGGCAAGACCACGCTCCTGCTCGAGCTCGAGCGGGAGCTGGGGGAGCAGGCGATCTACGCCGCTGCCGATGGGCCCGAGGCGCTGCTGCCTGGGTTCTGGGAGCGCCTGTGGCAGCGGGCGGCGACTCGGGCGAAGAACCAGGGGCGGTCGGTCGTGCTCCTGGATGAAGTGCAACGAGTCGCCGACTGGTCGTCTCGCCTCAAGTCCGAGTGGGATCGCATCCGGCGCAAGAGGCTGCCCGTTCATGTGGTGGCTACGGGGTCATCGGCGCTGCAGCTCGCAGGGGGATCTCGCGAGAGCCTCGCCGGACGCTTCGAGAACATGACGCTCGTCCACTGGTCGGCCGCGGCGCTGGTGGACGTCTTCGGGCTGAGCGCGGAAGAGGCAGTCGAGGAGGTCGTGCGGCGAGGTGCCTATCCGGGCGCCGTCGCCCTGAGGCACGACGAGGCGAGGTGTACGGCCTATGTCCGCGACGCCATCGTGGAGCCCGCGATTGGACGCGACCTGATGGCCCTGTCCCGGGTGCGGCGGCCCGCGCTCTTGCGGCAAGTCTTCGCCCTCGCGGCGTCGGCCCCGTCCGAGGTCGTGTCGCTGCAGAAACTGCAAGGGCAGCTTCAAGACCGCGGCGCGCTCGAGACGATCGCGAGCTACCTGCAGCTGCTCGAGGAAGCTTACCTCGTAGCAGCGCTGCGCAAGGTCGCCCGACAGCCGACGCGGCGCAGGGCGTCACCCCCCAAGCTCGTGCCCCTCAGCAACGCCCTGTGCGCAGCGGTCGATCCCCGTGGTCCGCCCGATCCGCGGATGGAGCCGGATCGTCACGGCCGGTGGGTGGAGAACGCTTGCATCGCCTTCGCCTGGAACGCGGGTCAGCACCCGAGCTACTGGCGGGAGCGATCCTTCGAGGTCGACGTCGTGCTCGATGGGAGCTGGGGCGCCTGGGCCATCGAGATCAAGACCGGAGCGTTTCGAAGCGCCGACCTCCTGGGGCTCTTCGAGTTCGTGAATCGAGAGCCCGCATATCAGCCGCTCCTCCTCTGTGATCCTTCACGCCTCGCCGCCGCCGATCGCCTCGGCATCGCGACGCAGAGTTGGCAGGACTTTCTCCTGCACGGTCCTCCGGCAGGAACCGGGTAGAGTCACGGTGCCATCACCTCGGCGAAGGAGAACTCGACCTTCTTCGCGCGCCCGCGTCGTGGGGCGTAGGGTCGCCTGAGGTTGCGGCGCGCGGCCCGCACGACTGGAGGATCGGCGCGATGTCCGAGGGCGTGCAGGTAGTGGTGACGCGCGCGTTGACGCTCGCCGAGCTGATCGAGGGCGCGTCCACGCCAGAGGTGAAAGCTCGCGAGGCGCTCTTCGTCGTCGTGGCCGAGTTTCAGCGCGCGCTCGAAGCAGTCGGCTGCGAAGCGCAGGTCGCTCTCCGCGAGCGCGAGATGGCCCGCGAGAAAGTGGTAGAGGGGTTGCTCCGGGGCGAGGCGGGTAGCCTCCGCCATGAGCCGTCGGGCTTTGGGTAGGTCGTCCTCGTCCATATTGGCCACGTAGGCGTCGCGGTAGGCGCGGAAGGCTAGCGCCTGAGGTCTGCTGTCGTCCTGGGCCGGCACCTCGCCGAGCTCCGGGGCGTGGCGCTCGTCGCGCAATGAGAAGGGCACGAAGGCGTTCTGACTCGTGGGCGCCGTACCGGTGGCGACCCAGAGCACGCCGTCTTCGGGCCGGAAGACCACGGAGGCGACGGTCATGAGCATGGCGATCGACCTCGAGAGGCGACAGCTCGAGTCTCCCTCGTCGCCGAGGATGCCGGCGATGCTCTTGGCGTCGTGTCCACCGCGACCCTCTTCGAGCAGGGCGCGGGCGCGCTCGAAGCGAGCTCGATTGTGTCTCCAATAGGCGCCGTAGAGGTTGTTCTCCGTCGCGCCGAGCTCCGCGTCGAGGTAGATGTTCGCGTAGTTGCACAGCTCCTCCGCGCTCTGCACGCGTCGGGCGACCTTGCGGTCCGGGCTCTCCTCCCAGATCAAGACCTCGCGCTTGTTGCCGTCGGCGATTACGTAGGTCCAGCAGCCGATGGGGGTGTGCTCGCCGAGGATGCGCTCGGCATCGCCGAGGTCGCGGGCGTGACGCATCACGAGTTCGCCCGCCGCGCCGATGGGCACGCCTCCGAGGCGCGCGCGGTCTGTGAACATATGCTGATGCACGGTCAGCGTGAGGCCCGCCTCGTTCATCGAGGTGATGCCGCCGAGGGGCACGCCCGCGGAGGCGACGGAGACGTAGCGCAGGGCTCCCTTGGGCGCGTGGAAGATCACCGCCGGGTGACGCGGCCAGGACTCGACCCCGTGGTAGTCGAGGTTGCGCCCGTGCAGCAGCATGCCGTCCTTGGTGGCGCCCCCCCAGGCCAGCGCGCTGGTGCAGCCGAGGCCCAGAGCGAGCCTGTGGTGCATGGCGGGTCCCTCGTTCTTCACCTGCATCAGCCGGCTCGCCAGCCACAGCAGCGCGTCGGGCAAGGTCGCGCCATCGAGCACGGAGCGCAGCGGGATGCCCGCGCCGGCGGCCAGCCCCTCGAGCGTGTGACGCACGGAGGCGGGCAGCTTGCGCTCCACCTGACCGCCGATGGCCGCCTTCAGCAGCGGCGCCAGCGCGGGCGTCAGCGGGCCCAACGTGTCGCCCAGAATCTTCCGCGTGTAGCTCGCGTAGTAGGGCAGCGGCCCCTCCGGGATCTCCGCGGCCAGCATCTGCCCATGCTGAAACCCCATCTCATAGTCGTCCCCCTCGACCTTCAACAGATTCAGCCCCCGCACCTGCTCACGCCAAGGCCCACGTCGTCGCGTCTCTCGCATCTCACTCATCGCCAACGTCATATGCATTCTCCGGGGGGGACGGTCCTAAGGAATTAAGTTGTTGATCAATTGCTTGTAAAATCAGTGCGTTGCCGAGCGACCTACTCGTGGCCTTCGACTGCCGCATCCGGCTGCATCTCTCGGGTCACGCTCATGGGCGCGTCCGAGAGCAGCTCCGCGGCGCGCACCAGGCGCGGCGTCAGCCACTCGTGCCAGGCTCGCACCAAGAGCTTCGCGCGCTCGGCCTCGCCCGCCTCGATCAGATCCACCAGCACGTGGAGTCCTTGGAGGTGCTCGCGCGTCGCAGGCCTGACCGCCAGAAACACCTCCGCGAGATCGGCCTGCACCCGTGCGTTCCAATGCACCAGCATCTCGAAGACGAGGTTGTGGGTGCCGCGAGCGAGGGCGACGGAGAAGGCCACGAGACCCTGCTGGTAGGCCTCCGCACGCGCGACGCTGCCGTCCAACTCGCGCAGCGTCCGGCGCATCTCCTCCACGTCGTCGGGCGTGCGCCGGCGGCAGGCGAGCACCGCCATCTCCTCGTCGAGCTGTGCGCGGATCTCGAGCACGTCCGCCAGCGTCTTGGCGTCGACCTCGCCGGGCCGAGGCGAGAGCCGCAGGCGCAGCACCTCCGGGCTGGTGCTCGCCGCCGGATCCAGCACCAACGTGCCGCGGCGACGCACGGGCTCGAGCAGGTCATGCACCTCGAGCAGCTTGATGGCCTCACGCACGACGCTGCGGTTCACGCCGTAGCGCTCCGCGAGCTCCGTCTCCTTGGGCAAGATGGTCCCCGGCGCGAGCTCGCCCGAGACGACGCGGCGCATCAGGTCATCCGCCACCGAGTCTGCCTTGCGAGCCATGTCCCGTGTATAAGTCGGACTTATTCTATGAGCAAGCCGATACATCATCATTCGCCGGGCTGAGGCGTGGGACCGCCCTGGCGCCGTTCTTCTGTGCGTCCTCTGGTACCCTCGCGGCTCGTGTTCGTGCATCGCAGCCGCTGGGTCGAGGAGCTCGCCGCCGGGCTGGCTGAGCTGCTCGCCACCCCCTGCTCCGGCGCCGACGCCCTCGAGCCGGACATCGTCGCGATTCAGGGGCGCGGCACGGAGCGCTGGCTCTCCCTGCGCCTGGCCGACGAGCTGGGCGTCTGGGCCAACGCGGAGTTTCCGTTTCCGCGTCAGTGCATCTCGTCCATGCTGGACGCCGTCCTCGGCGACACGCCCGCTGGCGCCACGCTCTTCGACGTGGAGCAGTCCGCCTTCGTCATCGCACGTCTCCTGGCCGAGCTCCCCGCACCCGAGCTGGCCGAGCCTCGACGCTACCTCGAGCGGGTGGGCGATCACGCCCGGCTGAGCTTGGCGCGCCGCGTCGCGCGCGTCTTCGATCAATACGCGGTCTATCGCCCCGAGCTGCTCCTGCGCTGGGACGAGGCGCCCGAGGCCGACTGGCAGTCGCTGCTCTGGCACGAGCTCTCGCGTGCCGCGGGCCACGCGCACCTGCCCGGACGTGCGCGGCGCTTCTTCGAGCAGCTGCGCATCGGGCTCACTTCGGAGATGCGCGCTCGTCTGCCTCGACGCGTCAGCTTCTTCGGCGTCACGAGCCTGCCGCCCCTCTACGTGCAGCTGCTCTCCGCCCTCGGGCAAGAGCTCGAGGTGCACCTCTTTCTGCTCAGCCCGTCGGACGAGTACTGGGCCGACGTGCGCGACCAACGCGAGCAGCTGCGCCTACAGCTCACGGGAGGCGGTGACTTCGAGCATCACGGCGGGCATCCTCTGCTCGCCGAGCTGGGGCATCGCAGCCGCGACATGCAGGCCGTGCTCGAGACGAACGACGACTATCAGGAGCTGCCGACTCCGCGTCTCCCGCAGGCGCCGCCCGATACGCTTCTGCGACTGCTGCAGGACGACATGGCCGCGCTGAAGGATCGCAGCGCGCCCGACGCGGAGCGCGTCCGCATCGCTGAGGACGACGACTCCATCTCTCTGCACTCGTGTCATATGCCCGCGCGCGAGCTCGAGGTGCTGCGCGATCGGCTGCTCGACGCCTTCGAGCGCGACCCGACGCTGAGGCCGCACGAGGTGGTGGTGATGGCGCCATCCATCGAGTCCTACGCGCCGCTCGTCGAGGCGATCTTCGGCGCGTCCGACGAGCGAGGGCGCGTCGCCATTCCCTTCCGTGTCGCCGATCGCGTCGGCCGGGACGTGCTGCCGCGAGTCGACGCTTTCTTCGCCTTGGTGACCTTCCTGAGCTCCCGCATGCGCGCTCCGGAGCTGCTCGATCTGCTGCGTCGCGACGCCATCGCTAGACCTTGGGGCATCCGAGAAGAAGATCTGCCTCTGGTCACGGGTTGGCTCGCCTCCTGCGGCATCCGCTTCGGTGCAGACGCCGCTCATCGCCGCGCCGAGGGCCTGCCCGAGTCGGACATGAACACCATCCGCTTCGGGCTCGACAGGCTGCTGCTCGGTGTGGCGATCGACGGCCGCGACTCACCGGCGCCCTTCGCCGGCCATCTCCCAGAGCCCGTCGACAGCAGCGAATTCGAGCTCCTCGGTCACTTCGTGAGCTGCCTCGAGGCGCTCTCGGACGCTCGCTCGGCGCTGGCCGGTGAGCTGAGCTGCGCCCTGTGGGCAGAGCGCCTGCGCCGCTTGGTCGACGACTTCTTGGTCTCGGAGGCGTCCTCGACTTCGAGCGAAGAAGACGCCGAGCTCGACCTGCTGCGCTCGCAGCTCGCCTCGGTCGCCGAGAGCGCACGCGCCGCGGGCTTCGAGTCGGAGCTCCCCCTCTCCGTCTTTCTCTCGGAGCTTCAGGCGCGCATCGGCAAGCGACACCCGTCGGTCGGGCTCTTCGGTGGAGGCGTGACCTTCTGCCAGCTCGTGCCCATGCGCGCGCTGCCTTTCCGAGTGGTCGCGCTGCTCGGTATGGGCGACGGCTTCCCTCGCCTCGAGCGACGCGCGGACTTCGACCGCATGGGGAAGCAGCCGCGCCTCGGCGATCCCTGCGCGCGTGACGACGATCGTCAGCTCTTCCTCGAGGCCATCCTCAGCGCTCGTGAGCGCCTGCTGATCACCTACGTCGGTCAATCCGCGCAGGACAATTCGACGCAACCTCCCTCGGTGGTCGTCTCCGCGCTCCTCGATCACCTCGCCCAAGCCTACGAGTTCGACGGCGTCGACGCCGAGGCGGGCGACAGAAGCGAGCAGCTGCGTCGACGTCTCGTCATTCAGCATCCCCTCTCGCGCATGAGCCCCCGCTACTTCGACGGCTCGGATCCACGCCTCTTCAGCTACTCCGAGTCCGATCGAGACGCCGCCCTCGCGCTGCTCGCTGAAGCTCGGCCGAGGCCAAGCTTCCTCGAGGGAGTCTCGGACGCGCCCGTCGAGCCATCGCCGCAGCTCACGCTGCACGAACTCGAGGCGGCCCTGACGCGTCCCGTGCGGCGCCACCTCGAGCTGCGCTTTGGGCTCTTCACTTCCTGGGAAGACGCTGCGCCTCAGGGCGACGATCCCTTGGCTCTCTCGGGCTTCGAGCGCTCGAGCCTCGGCCGTGAGCTGCTCGCGCAGATGGGACGCGGCGTCGACGACGACGCTTTGCTTCAGCGTGTGTGGGCGGGTGGGCTGCTGCCCCACGGGAACCCCGGCAGGACGCTGCTCCGCGAGCTGGTGGCGCGCGCGCGAGCCGTCCATCGTCTGGCGCACGGTTCGCACATGGCGCCGCCAACGCGCGCACGCCGCGCCGAACTCGATCTGGGCGCGACACGGCTCTACGGGATCTTGCTGCAGCCCGAGAGTGGCGATCGGGTCGAGACTCGCTTCAGCACCCTCGGCGCGACACATGAGCTCGGCGCCTGGCTGCGTCACCTGGTGTCGTGCGCCGCCTTCGGTCCCTCGCGGACGCTGCTGGTCGGCGGCGACGGCAGCGGCGCGCGCGCGGTCGCCTACAGACCCGTCGATCAGGCTCGGCCCATGCTCACGCAGCTCTGCCAGCTGGCGCAGTCGCTGCCCGCGCGAGCGCTCCCGCTGATCCCGGACATCTCCCTCCGCTACGCTCGGCGGCGGCGCGATCCGAAGAAGCGCTCGGGGGCCTTGGCCAAAGCGCGCGCGGAGCTTCGGAGCTCCTTCGTCGAGACCAAGTATCAGCGCGCCTTCGAGGACCGCCGCATGCTCTTCGCCGATCGCCTCGACAGCCTCCTCGGCAGTGAAGACGGGCCCTTCGCGCAGCTCGCCGAGACGGTCTTCGGGCCGCTGCTCGACCACGTGGAGGGCACGTGACGTCTGCGCGTACGCGACCCGAGGCCTTCGATCCGCTGCGCGTGAGCCTCGGCGGCAGGCACCTGATCGAGGCGAGCGCTGGCACGGGCAAGACCTTCACGCTCGCCATGCTCTACGTGCGCCTGGTGCTGGAGCGTGGCCTCCCGGTGCGCGCCATCCTCGTCGTCACTTTCACCCGCGCGGCGACGGCGGAGCTGAGAGAGCGCATCCGTGCGCGTCTACGTCAAATGCACGCGGCGCTCTCGGGACGCGACGTCGCGCGGGACCGCGACCCCATGCTGCAGGAGTTGGTCGAGACGCGCCTTCGTCAAGGCGAACTCGAGCACGATCTCACCCGCCTCGCCCAAGCCCTGGCCAGCTTCGACGAGGCGGCCATCTCGACCATCCACGGCTTCTGTCAGCGCGCCCTCGATGAGCACGCCTTCGACACGCGCACGGATCCCGACACGGAGTTCAGCAAGGACGACAGCCAGATCTTCTCGGATCTCGCCTCGGACTTTCACGCGAACCATCTCGAGCAGATGTCGCCTCGCCTCTACGCCGCCGTGGGTGCTCGAGCCCGGAAGCCCGTGCCCACCTACCTCGAGGGCATGGCGCGTGTGTTCGCCCGCGGCGGGCCCTTGGCGCTCTTGCCGCAGGCGCAGGAGACCGACGATCTGGCGCCCGTCGAGCGCGCCCTCGAGCGTGCCCACGCCGCCGCCCGCGCCGTCTACCCTGGTGGTCAGGAGTTGGTGCGCTTGCTGACGGCCGGAGCCCTCAAGAAGAACATCTATCAGCGGGCCTCGTGGAGCGGGAAGTGGGCGCCCGTGCTCGACGCGCTCTTCGACGCCGAGGCGCCCGAGAGCCTCGACGGCAAGGCACGCGAGGCGCTGCTCAAGCTCACCCCAGAGGCGATCGCTGGGGGCACGCGCAAGGCCGAGTCGCCGCCTGCCCATCCGCTCTTCGACGCGGTGGCGGCGCTCTTGCAAGCCTGGGGCGAGCTCGACGAAGCGCTAGAGGGTGCGGTGGTGCAGCTCCTGCTGGGCTTCGCCGAGCATGTCCGTGAGGAGCTGCCACGCCGCAAAGCTCGGGCCGGTCGGCGCTCCTACTCGGATCTACTCGTGGCTCTGCATGACGCCCTGATGGCCCCCGACGCAGGCGTCCTGGTGGAGGCGCTGCGGGCCTCCTTCGGCGCAGCCTTGGTAGACGAATTCCAGGACACGGATCCTCTCCAATACGCCATCTTCGACAAGCTCTTCGGCGATCAGAGCCACCCGCTCTTCCTGATCGGCGACCCCAAGCAGGCGATCTACGCCTTCCGCGGCGCGGACATCTTCGCCTACCTGCGCGCCGCCGAGGACGCGCGCTCACAGCGTCACACCTTGACCACGAACTGGCGCTCTGACCCGGGGCTGCTGCGCGGCGTCGCGACGCTCTTCGACTCACCCGCACCCTTCCTCGATCCTCGCATCCGCTTCGTGGATGTGGATCCTCGTCCGGGCGTGCAGGCGCGCCTCCCGGGCCCCGCGCTGCGTCTGCTCTGGCTGCGGCGAGATGATCCCGGTGTGGGTGGTGGAGCGAAGATCACTGCCGACTTCATGCACCGCCAAGTGCCGCGACTGCTGGCTCGCCACGTGGCCGATCTGCTCGAGCGCGAGCCATCGCTCTCGCCTCCTGACATCGCGGTGCTGACGCGCACGAACGAGGCGGCGGCGTTCGTTCAGGCGGCGCTCTCGAGGCAAGGCGTGCCGGCTGTGCTCGAGTCCGCCGCGAGCGTCTTCGACTCCGTGGAGGCCGCCGAGGTGGAGCTGATTCTGCGCGCTCTGCTCGCGCCCACCGACGTCGGCGCGCTGAGGTCCGCGCTGGTCACGGGGCTGCTCGGCATGGGCGGTCGCGAGCTGCTCGAGCTGTCGCGAGACGAGGCCCGATGGGACGAGCTCGCCGCCCTCTTCGGTGAGCTGAGGCGCGCCTGGTTCGAGCGCAGCGTGTCCGCGCTGGAGCGTGCTCTGCTCGAGCGGTTTTCGGTTTCAGAGCGGCTCTCGAGTCGACCCGGCGGCGAGCGCAGCCTGATGAACACGCTGCACGTCTTCGAGTTGTTGGGCGACATCGCCTCCAGAGAGCGCCTCTCTGCGTCCTCCCTGCTCGAGCGTTTCCACGCCCTACGCGTAGAGCCTAGTCGCCGCTCGGCGGAGCTCGATGACTCGGCTCAGCTGCGGCTCGAGAGCGACGCCCGGGCCGTTCGTGTCACCACGATCCACAAGAGCAAGGGGCTCGAGTACCCGATCGTGTACGCGCCTCACGTCTGCGAGCTCGGCGTGAGCAAGGCCAAGGACTACCAGGGCGTGCGCTTTCACGATCCCGACGCGGGCGACCGCGAGACTCTCGACCTCGGCTCGGACGACTTCGGCGCGCATCGCGAGCGCGCCATGGACGAGGCCTTCGCCGAAGGCATGCGCCTCTTCTACGTTGCCCTCACGCGGGCCAAGCATCGCGCGTATGTGGTCTGGGGAGCGGCCCACGGTTTCGCGGAGTCCGCGCCCGCGTGGCTCTTGCATGGCGCCCAGCGCGCTGTGGCGGGCGAGTCTGCCCGCGCGGCCACGCTCGAGCGTGTGAAGCCCCTCGAGGACGACGCGCTCGAGGCCGACCTACTGCGCCTGGTCGCGTCCTCGCGAGGTGCCATCACCCTCGACAAGC
>JAADHO010000412.1:20274-39732 GCA_013151775.1 Deltaproteobacteria bacterium
CGCGCCGGCCGCGACTCAGCTCGAACTCCAGCTCGAGGCGCCTCCCACGCTCGTCGCGCGCGGGCAGCTCCCGGAGGTCCACACGGCCTATCGCGTGGCGAGCTTCTCCTCCCTGAAGTCCTTCGGTTCCCAAGGGGATCTGCTCGAAGGGCGAGACCGCGACCAAGGCGTCGCTCCTGAGGCGAGTGCGCAAGAGGGCGAGGACGCGCCGCGGGTGATCCTGGCAGATTTTCCTTCCGGCACGGGTCCGGGTCACGTGGTGCACGAGGTCTTCGAGCGCTACGCCTTCGAGTCTCCCGACACCACGCCCATCGAGCCTCTGTGTCGCGCCGCGTTGCTGCAGCGTGGCTTCGACGAGGCCTTGGCGCCGACCCTCGAACGAGGGCTGTCGGACGCGTTGAACACCCCATTGGGTGAAAGCAGCGAGCCGAGCTTGCATGACATGGACGCCCATCGGGCCGAGCTCGAGTTCTTCCTGCGCGCGGAAGCCCAGCCCAGGCTCACGCCTCGGCGCTTGGCCGCGGTCTTCCGGCGTCACGGGGCTCCCGTCGCGGATCCTTCCTACGCGGAGCGCCTGTCGCAGCTCGCCTTTCCCGAGCTCTCGGGATACCTGCACGGCTTCGTCGATCTGATCTTCCGCGGGGGCGAGCGCTACTACGTGGTCGACTACAAGACGAACCACCTCGGCGACCATGCGCAGGACTACGCGCCCAGCGCGCTGCTCGAGCCCATGGCGCATCATCACTATCACCTGCAGTACCACCTCTATGTGGTCGCGATGGTGCGCATGCTGCGGAGCCGTCTACCGAGCTTCGACTACGACACGCACTTCGGTGGTGTCCGTTATCTCTTCGTGCGAGGCATGTCGCCGGACCACGCGGCGTCCACGGGCGTGTACGTGGAGCGCCCGACCGAGTCGCTCGTCGCCGACCTGGAGCAGGCGATCATGGGCCCCTCGGCCCGAACGCGGGGAGCGTCGTGAGCGACCTCCTCGCGAGCTCTGAAGGCCTCTTCTCGGCTCTCGAGCTCTCCTTCGCGCGGAGCGTCACGCGGCTCTCCGGTGACGACTCCCTCGAGCTCTCGCTGGCGGCGGCGGCGACGCTGCGCGCTGTAACCCGGGGCGACCTCTGCTACCTCCTCGGCGATCCCCTGGTTCGCGATGCGTCCTCGCATGACGAAGACGAGGCGCCGGTCGTGGTGCAAACCTCACAGCTCCCCGACGCTCGGCGCTGGACCGATGCGCTCGAACGTTCGCCGGCCGTGGAGTGTTCGAGCAGCTATCAGGCTCCGACCTCGCCGCGTCCTTTGGTGCTCGACGCTCGTGGGCGTCTGTACCTTCGCCGCACCTTCGCGGCGCAGGCGGGCATCGCGGCCGCCGTGTCTCAGCGTGTGCGGACGCCGCTCGAGGTGCACGAGTCGACCCTCGGCGCGGGGCTCGAGCGGCTCTTCGCCAATGCGCCCAAAGGAGATCTACAACGGGCGGCGGCGGCGCTGGCCGTGCGACGTGGGCTGAGCTTGATCACGGGCGGCCCCGGCACGGGCAAGACCACCACCGTGGCCAAGCTGCTCGCCTTGCTGGTCGAACAGGCGCTGGCCAAAGGCGAGCGTGCTCCGCGCGTCGCCCTGAGCGCTCCCACGGGCAAGGCCGCCGCGCGCTTGGCTCAGGCGATCACGCGCGCTCGCGGTGATCTGCCGGTGAGCGCGGAGGTTCGAGAGGCCATCCCCACCTCCGCCGGCACGCTGCACCGACTCTTGGGGTTGGCGCCGGGCATGCGTCGACGTCTCGGCGAAGGTCGCCTCTCCCACGACGTGGTGATCGTAGACGAGGCGTCCATGGTGGATCTCGGTCTGATGGCTGAGCTGCTGCGGGCGCTCTCCCCACGGTCACGCTTGGTGCTGCTCGGCGATCCATCGCAGCTCGCGAGCGTCTCCGAGGGTGCCGTCTTCGCCGATCTCTGCGCAGCTCCTGCGGGGTCGACGCTCGGTCGCGCGCAGGTGCGTCTGCTCGAAGGACACCGCTACGTGTCGGGGAGCGCCCTCGACCAGCTCGCGGAAGCAATTCGAGGCGGCGACGCCGAGGGCGCGCTCGAGTCGCTGCGGACGGGCGACGCCCTCGCGCTCTTCGGTGCCGTGTCCGGGCGCCGACGACTCAGCGCCGAGTTCCTCACCGTGGTCGAGCAGGGCTACGCGGACTTTCTCGCCGCCGAGAGCCCTCGGGAACGTCTCGACGCCTTCGATCGCTTTCGGGTGTTGTGTGCCCATCGCCGAGGTCCGTCGGGAGCGCCCGAGATCTCCCGCAGGCTTCAGGCCGCGCTGCTCGAGCGTCAGCTCCTTGCGCGCGCCTCGGACGGCGCGGCAGTCTTCGAGCCCATCCTCGTCGTGCGCAACGCGCCAGCTCTCGGGCTCTTCAACGGGGACGTGGGCTATGTCGACAGGACGCGTTCGGGAGCAGCCGTGGCGTACTTTCGTGGCGATGCAGGGAGCGTGCGATCTCTCGCTCCCTCGCGCCTACCGGCGCACGAGTCGGCGTGGGCCATGACCATTCACAAGAGTCAGGGATCCGAGGTGGACTCCGTCGCCCTCGTGCTGCCCGCCACGCGCAGTGCCGTGTGCACGCGCGAGCTCGTCTACACAGGCGTCACCCGCGCCCGCTCACGCGTGGACGTGTTCTCGAGCGCGCTGGTCTTGAGAGAGTCGATCGCCAACCCGAACAGGCGTCGTAGCGGCCTCGCTGACGCCCTCGCGGCGGGCGGTGTTTCCTGATTCCGTCCTCACCGGATGGAACAGATGAGACGTGAGCTGCCTCTCGCGCGGAGCCCGTTCACGAGCTTGCGAGAGATCGATTCAGGAATTAGGGTGAAGTTACGAGATTGTCTGCCGTTCTACTCTGTTGCAGAACATGCAGCATATGACCGCACGAGGGGACAGTCTCGGGCAACGAATTCGACGCGCATACGTGGGTGTCGGGCTCAACCGTAGTCAGTTCCAGAGAGCGCTGGGAGTCGCCTACAGCACCGTGCTCATGTGGGAGCGGGACCGGACGCACCCCAACGCCGACAACCTGCGATTGATCAGCGAGATCACGGGCGAGCCGGTGGACGCCTTGCTGCGACCGCTGGAGACCGACTCAGAGGCGCAGGGCTCTCCTCAGCGAGCAGCCCGACACTACCCGGAGGTGTTGACGCGCTTCCTCGCCGGTCCCCTTGGGCGCGACGTGACCGACTTCGAGCGACGTACACTCGAGAGCGTCCTCTATCACCACATGAAACCCACCGAAGAGGCGCTCGAAAAGCTGTTGGAGGGCCTGCGGGACTGCGAAAAGACGCGCTAGCAGTTGTAGAAGGCTAACACCCAAGGCAGTTGCCTAGTACGTGTTACAGACTTTGAATATCTGACTGTATGACAGGCTGTCACCCTAAGGGTGAATTTCGGAGCCCCCGAGGCTCATCCGCGGCCCCGACTGCGAGTTGGGTCAGCCTGCGCCGCCGGGATGTGGGGCCCAGCGCTCGTCGCGGGTAGGGAGCAGCGCGCGCTGTAGACGCGCCAAGGCGTTCCGAGGTCGGGCCGGGTCGAGCCGCGGCCCCGACTGCGAGTCGGTCAGCCTGCGCCGCGCGGGACGTAGGGCCCAGCGCTCGTCGCGGGCCGCGAGCAGCTGGAAATCGGCGAGAGCTAGAGCGAGCGCTTCTTGGCGCGCAGGCCTCGGCGACTACCGCGACCGCGCTTGCGCTTCTTGCTGTCCCACGAGCTGCCCGGTTTGGCGTCTTCGCCGAACACGCGTCGACCTCCGCTCGCGGGTGCGGCGCCCTCGGTGGTGCTCTCGGTGCTGCTCTCCCCCTCACTGTCTCCACGCCAGTCACCGCCGCGCAGCTCGTTCCAGTCGCTCGGGGGATCCATCGGATCTGGCGGCGCACCGCGCGGTCCGCCGCCATAGCCACCGCCCGGGCGACCCCCTGAAGGGCGCCCTCCCGGTGGTCCACGTCGTGGGCGCTCCTCGGCCTCGTTGATGTTCAAGGCGCGCCCACCGAGGTCGGCGCGATTGAACTTCTCGATGCACGCCTTAGCCTGCTCGTCGTTGGCGAACGTGACGAAGGCGAAGCCTCGCGGCCGCCCCGTCTCGCGGTCGGTGGGAAGAAAGGCATCCACGATCTCCCCGGCGCCCGAGAGGAGACCTACGAGGTCTTCCTTGGTCGTCGAGTAGTTGAGGTTGCCTACGAATACCTTGGCGGAAATGGTCCTGCTCCTATGCGGTCCCCGGAGGGATGAGTGCCCCCGTGGGGGAAGTGGAGCGAAAAGTCTAGCATCCCTGGGCCGCGAGGGAAGTACCCCTTGTGCGTTCCCCGGTGGGCCCACCTCAGAGGCGCGCATCGAGGCCGAGAAGCACGCCTCGTCCGCGTCCGTTCACGCTCGAGCCGTGGACTCGGTAGGCCGCGTCCAGGAGGTTCTCCACCACCAGATTCAGCGTAAAATGCGCGTCGAGCTCGAGGCCTGCCCGCAGGTCGAGCGCCGCATAGCCCGAGCTGCCACCGATGGGAATGCGTGCGTCCCCGAGGTCGCTGGGAGCGAGCCGGGTCTGGCGCGCGGCCCAGCGCAGCGCCCCGCCGAGGTACACACCCGTGGATGGGTTGAGGTAGCGCACCTCTACGGTTCCAGAGAGTGGCGGGATGCGCGAGAGCGGGACGCGCCCCGGCGCACCGGTCGGGTTCGGGCCCGCTCCACGCGCGTAGCTGAGGCTGCCTCGAGCCGACAAGCCCCAAGGAAACCTGACGCGACCGGAGAGCTCTCCGCCGACGATCAGCGCGCGTCCGCGCAGATTCACCAGCGAGAATCGGCTGCGAGAGGTGGCGCACTCGGGGGTGCTCGGCGGGCAATCCTCGAGACCCCGCGGGGCGCGTTGGATGGCTCGCCGGAGAGTCGTGGCGAAGATCCACGCCTCGAAGGACAGCCAACCGGGCGCGCTCTCGAAGCCGACTTGAGTCGTGATCGCGCGCTCGCTCTTCAGCTTGGCGTTCTCGAACTGAAATCCCGGACCCACCTGCTGTCGGCTCGTGAGGTCGTCTAGGTTGGGCGCTCGGAAGCCTGGATCGACGTCGAAGTGCAGGCGATTTCCCTGCTCTTCACCCAGGGTCAGCCCGGCTCGTCCGATCAAGGAGGGGAAGTCGGCGTTCACGCCGCGAGTTCCGGACTCCGGATCGCCCGGCGCCCACGCTCCGACCCAGGTTCCGCGCACGCCACCCCGCAAGGTGACGCCCGGCCAGGGCCGAAAGAGCAGCTCCGAGAAAACCCCCGCAGACGCGTAGCGTGAACCCGTCAGGTACTGTCCACGCGAGAGCTGCCGCAGGAATTGGAGATCCACGAGCTCCTGGTTGGCCTCGGAAGAGACGCCGTCTCGGTAGGCCTCGAGGCCATAGCTCACGCGGGCGACGCCTGCCGTGCCGAAGTGGAATTCCCGGGTCGAGGCGCGAAAGCTCAAGCCCAAGGTGTTCACCCGGTCGAGCCAGTCGAAGCGCACCCGAGACAGGGGCCGGTTGCGCACTCGCTCTTCGAGGTGGCGTTGATACGAGAGCGTGAGGTTGACGTCGCGCATGGCCCCGCCACCTCTCCCCCTCAGCGAGACGTAGGTCAGGGAGCGAAACTGGCGCGCTATTTTCAGGCACTCGCTCTGGGGAGCCTCGGGCGGCGGGCATTGGTCCGTGCGTGGCGCGTCGAGCTCGCGAAAGCCGTAGGTCGCCGCCACCACCTCGAGTCGCTCCGAGAGCTTGCCTACCAGGCGCGCGTCGTAGGTCCACTCGCGAAAGCCGGTGCCGAGCTGCGTCTTCCAGCGTCTGCGATCTCTGGGATCTGGGTGTGCGCGCTCCTCGCGGAAGCGCGGGACCCATGGCGCGCAGTCGCCTCGTCTCGGGGCAGAGGAACCGGCTCCGCCGGCGCAGTCTCCGGGTTGCCGCAGATGATCGACCGCACCGCCCGAACGCAGCAATCCGGCGCGCCGATAGCCCACGCCGATCAGCGCACCGAAGCGTCGACCGTAGGTCAGCTCCATCTCCACTCGACCACCGGCCATGCGATCGGCCGAGGCGAGGCGTAGACGTGCGCCCGGATGCAGCGACAGGCCCGGCGCCGCGAGGGAGAGATCCGGCTCCCGAGGCAGGGCGAGCAGCGCGCCACCTAGGGCGTCCGAGCCGTAGCGTGTGGAGGCGCCACCCCGCAGCACGTCGATGCGCGCGATGCTGGCGGTGTCCACGGTGAAGAAATACTGGTTCGGCCCCTGCCGGTAGATGGCGTTGTTGAGCCGGATTCCGTCGAAGAGGTGCACCACCTGCTGACCCGTCATGCCGCGCACATAGGGACTCGCCTGGCCGTGGGCCGTCTGCTGGATCGAGATCCCTGGCTCGTAGCGCAGGGCGTCGGGCGCCGAGGTGGACAGGCGCTCGTTCATCTCTGCCCGAGTGGCGCTGGAGTGGGCGCGTCCTCGGAGCGCGCGTTCGGAGGCGTCATCCGCTGCCGTGACCACCGCCTCAGCTCCGTACTCGAGCTCGGGCGACTCTTCGCCGTCTTCGCTGCGCGCCGCGACATCACCGGAGCGTGGTGGCGTCTGGGCCGCAGCTGGGCTCGAGCGGGCCAGCAGGCTCGCGATGAGCACGACGACCAGCCGCATGTCGGTAGCGTGGAGACCTCGCACGGGCTCCTTGTGTCCAAAGCGCTCGCTTAGCGCAAGCTACCGAGGATCCAGCCGCACGGTCAGGACGGGCACCTTGGATGTGCGCACGACCCGCTCGGTGACGCTGCCGAGCAGCAGGTGGCGCATACCGGCACGGCCGTGGGTGCCCATCACGACCATCTGCGCGTTCAGCTCCGCGGCGAGACGAGTCACCTCCTCGTGCGGCACGCCTTCGGCCAGATGTCCCGTCACCTCCACGCCTCGCCCCGAGTAGCGCGCCACGCAGTCGTCGAGCGACGCCTGAGCCGCGCTCGACACCCGCGCCGCGTACTCGGGGCCTACCATCACGCCGCCGTCCGGCAACGCGTACACCGGCAGCGAGTAGGCGTGCATCAGCGCCACGTCAGCGCCCAACGTCTCGGCCAGTCCGAGCGCGTATTCGGTGGCGTGCTCCGACGGCGCCGAGAAGTCCACGGGTACGAGGATACGCTTGATGGGGGTCATGGAGTCGCTACCAATCTGGGGACTTCGCCCCGCGGCCAGTCTAGGATACATACCTCAGCATGAGTCACACCACCATCCTCTGCGCGACGGATCTCGCGGCCTCCGGTGACGCCGCCGTGCGCCTCGCCACCCTGATCGCCAAGGCCACCCAAAAGAAGCTGGTCTTGCTGCACGCCATGGAGGTCGAAGGCAGGGTCGACCTAGGCTCCCTCGATCCCTCGGTGGTTCCCGCGGCCAAGGCCTTCGAGGTCCGTGTGGCAGCGCGCATGGCCACTCAGGCCGCGGCCTTGGATGCGTCCGCAGCCGTGGCCGTAGATGCGGGCGTTCAGGTCGAGGTGAGCGTAGAAGAGGGTCGGCCCTGGGAGACCATCTTGGACGCGGCGGCGCGCTTCGACGTCGGCCTCGTGGTGGTGGGAGATCACGTCGCGGGCCACGGCCTCAGCGCCCGCATCGGCGAGCGCATCCTCGGGACCACCGCGGAACGGGTCGTGCGCCACGCGAGCTCCCCGGTGCTGGTCACCTGCGGGCGCGTGCCGGATCACGTCGAGGGCGCGAGCTGGCTCGTGGCGGTGGACTTCTCCGACGAGTCACGCGTAGCCGTGCGCGAGGCGGAGCGCATGGCGCGCGTCTCGGGAGGTCGGCTGCATTTGGTGCACGTGGTGCCGGAGGCCTACGACGCCGAGTCGATGCCCGACGAGTGGAGGGAGATCCGCACCAGCTTGATCGCAGAGGCGCAGCGGAAGCTCGACGCGCTCGCGGCGGAGCTTCGCCTCGGCGTGGAGACCACCGCGGAGGTGGGTCATGGCAACGCCTCCGAGGCTCTGTCCAAGCTCGCGGCGGAGCGCGGCGCCTCCTTCCTCGTCGTGGGGACCCGCGGTCACGGGCGGCTGGCCTCCTTGCTCTTGGGCAGCACGGCGGAGCGCGTACTCGACCGCTCTCCCGTGCCCGTGTTGTTGACCCGCCGTGACATGGAGGCGGGTCTCGCTCTCGAGCCGTCGCGCGGATGACCGAGACCGGACTTCAGCTCGCCGAGGAGCTCTTCGAGTACGTCGGCTTCGGACCCGAGGACGTCGCCATCCTGCGTGAGCTCGGACCTTTGGTCGAAGCTCATCACGATCGCATCATCGAGGATGTCCACGCCGCCATCCTTCGGCACCCGGCGGCCACCGCGGTGTTCGAAGACGAGGCGCAGATCGAGCGTCAGAAGGCCTCCCTGCGCTCTTGGCTGAGCGGCGCCTTCAGCGGGGAGTATGGCCAAGAGTGGTTCGCCGCGCGGCAGCGCATCGGAGAGGCGCACACGGGCGTAGGCTTTCCGCAGCGCTACCTGTTCGCCGGCATGAACCTCGTTCGAGCAGGCGTCCACCGCGCGCTCGCCGACGGCGCTGAAGACTGGAGTTCGGCCCGCAAGAGGCGCGCTCATCTGGCCATCGACCGGCTGCTCGACGTGGAGTTGGCGGTCATCTTGCAGACATGCCACGCCGCCCAGAGTGACCGCCTGCGGGCTGCGGAGCGCTTCGCCGCCTTGGGTCAGGTGGTCGCGTCCATCGGGCACGAGCTGCGCAATCCTCTGGCTGTGATGCAGACGTCGGTTCACATCTTGGGCCGACACGCCTCGGGAGACGAGCGCAGCATGCGTCACATCGGTCGCATTCGCGATCAGGTCATGCTGTGTGGCCAGATCATCAGCGCGCTGCTCGAGCTCGCTCGCGATCGCCCGGCGGTGCGCAGCGCGACAGACCTCAGACTCCTCGGCGCGGAGGTGTTCGACAGCGTGCCTCATCCCTCGAGCGTCGACCTGGTGCTCGAGCTGCCGGATGATTTTCCGCTGATTCTGCTGGACGGCAACCAATTGCGGCAGCTGCTCGTAAATCTGACGCAGAACGCTGTTGCGGCCTTGGAAAACGCGGAGGCCGGACGCGTGACGCTGTCCGCCCGGGTTGACGCCGACGTGGTGGAGATCGAAGTTCGCGACACTGGACCAGGCGTCCCCGAGGACGCGCTGGCCCACGTCTTCGAGCCCCTCTTCACGCGTCGCCAAGGTGGCGTGGGCTTGGGCCTGGCCCTCTGCAGGCGCATCGCGGAGAAGCACGCAGGCGTCCTGGAAGTGTCCAACATGGAGCAGGGCGGCGCGCGCTTCGTCCTGCGCTTGCCCGACGCGGTGGCCCCATGAAGGCGCGCCTGCTCGTCGTCGAAGACAACCACGCCTTGGCGGAGAACATGATCGAGCTCTTCCTCGATCTGGGCGTGATCCCTCAGGTCGCGCGGGACCCCGAGTCGGCCTGCGCCTTGGCCGCGGATCCGGGGTTCGATCTGGCGCTCGTGGATCTGCGCCTCGGCGGCAGGGACGCCGGCATGGAGCTCCTGCCCGAGCTGAAGCGCCTCTCGCCCGATGGACAGATCATCCTGGTGACGGGCAACGCCACCCTCGACACGGCCGTGCGCGCGATTCGTCAGGGGGTCTTCGCGTATGTGTTGAAGCCCTTCGACCCGCACGAGCTGCTGGTCATGGGGCAGCGCGCCCTCGATCAGGTCTCTCTTCGCAAGCAGGGCGAGCGCCTCGCACGAGACCTCGCCGAGTCCGAGCGTCTCTACAGAGGCGTGGTCGACGCCGTGCCCGCCTTCATCGTCGGGCTCGACAAGGAGCTGCGCGTCGTGTTCATGAACGACTACGCCACGCGAACGAGCGGCTTCGGATTCGAGCAGACGCGCGCCCGGCGCTTCGCCACGATCTTCGCGACCGACGCGGCCTCGTCTTCCTTGGGGCGAGCCTTGACGCAAGCCCTCGATGGTCAGATCAAGCGCGACCTCGAGTATCCTCTGGCGACGCGGGCGGGACAGCAGCGCACCGTGCGCTGGACCTTCATTCCGGCTCACGCGGTCGCCCGAGGTGGCGAGCTGCTCGCCGTGGGTCTCGACGTGACCGAGCGGCTCGAGCTCGAGCGCAAGGCAGCAGAGGCGCGCGCCATGGCCATGATGGGCACGCTGACGGCGGGGCTCGCCCACGAGATCCGAAACCCACTCAACGCGGCGAAGCTGCAGCTCGAGGTGATGACGCGAGGCGCGCGAAAGGTACCCGAGGTGCCTCTGCGCGATAAGATCTTGCGTCGCATCGAGATCGTAGGTTCCGAGCTATCGCGCCTCTCGTCGATGCTCGAGGACTTCCTCAGCCTGGCTCGCCCACGGGGGTTTCAGTTCACCGGGGTCTCGGTCGCAGAGCTGCTTCAGTGGGTCGGTGAGCTTCAACGCCCCTTGGCGGAGCAGCGCGGGGTGACGATCGAGATCTATGTCCCGGAGGACGTGGGGAAGATCGAGGGCGACGCTCCCAAGCTGAAGCAGGTCTTGATCAACCTGGTGCAGAACTCCATCGACGCCATGGGAGAAGGTGAACGCGGGACGGTTCAGCTCCGCGCCTCCATCGTGGACGACCAATGGCTTCGAGTGTGCGTGGACGACGACGGCCCCGGGTTCGACCAGACGAGCGAGGACGTGCTCGAGCCCTTCGTCACGACCAAGGAGGCCGGGACGGGCTTGGGGCTGACCATCGTGCAGGACATCATCGTGCGCCACGGCGGGCAGCTCGCCTTGGGCCGCTCCGAGTCGGGCGGCGCTCGCGTCGGCTTCAGTCTGAGGCGTCTGCCGTCGCCCACTCCTTGAGGCGATACTGGATCTTCCTGCGGCTTATGCCGAGGATCTCCGCGGCCTTGGAGGTGGAGCCACCCACCGCGTCCATGGTGCGCTCGATGGCCATGCGCTCGAGCTCGGCGAGGCTCACGCCCGGGATCATCACGCCGAGGTCTTGCTGATCCCCCTGACCTCGCGCGCTCGGGAGGTTGGAGGCCTCGATCTGTGAGCCTTCCGTCAGCACCACGGCTCGCTCGATGGCGTTCTCGAGTTCGCGCACGTTGCCCGGCCACGGGTAGAGGCGCAGGGCGAGCAGGGCGGCCTCGCTGAACCCCTCGATCGAGCGTCCGTTCTCCTCCGCGTACTTCGCCAAGAAGTGCTCGGCCAGGATGGGGATATCACTGCGACGCGCTCGCAGAGGTGGCACGTCGAGCTGAACGACGTTCAGCCGATAGTAGAGGTCTTCGCGAAATTCCCCGCTCTGGACTCGGTCCTCTAGCACGCGGTTGGTCGCCGCCACCACCCGCACGTCCACCCTGAGGGTCTCGTTGCCTCCCACGCGTTCGAACTCGCGCTCTTGCAGAAAGCGCAGCAGCTTCACCTGCACCGAGAGGGGGATCTCGCTGACCTCGTCGAGGAAGAGCGTGCCACCGTCCGCCTTCATGAAGCGGCCCTCGCGTCGGCCGGTGGCGCCCGTGAAGGCGCCGCGTTCATGACCGAAGAGCTCCGACTCGAGCAGGGTCTCGGCCAAGGCGGCGCAATTGAGTTTGACGAAGGGTTTGTTGCGCCGAGGTGAGTTCTGATGGAGGGCGGCCGCGATCAGCTCCTTGCCGGTGCCGCTCTCGCCGAGCACGAGCACGGTCGCGCGGCTCGCGGCGACCTGCGCCACCATCTTGAGCAGGCGCTGCATGCTGGGATGAACCCCGAGGATACGGTCGAAAGAGAAGCGTTGGTCGAGGCGTCGGCGCAGGTCCGCGGCCTCGCTGACGAGCAGACTCTTCTCCATGGCGCGCTCGACCAAGGCGCTGACCGCGTCGAGGTCGAGGGGTTTGGTGAGGTAATTCTCCGCGCCCTTCTTGATGGCCTCCACCGCGTTCTCGATCGAACCGAAGGCGGTCATGACGATGAACGCGGTCGCCGGGGAGCGCGGCCGGCCCTGCTCGATCAGCCCGATTCCGTCGAGGTGGGGCATCTTCAGATCGGTCAGGACGACGTGCGGCCGGAAACAGTCGAGGGCGGCCAGCGCCTTCTCGCCATCGGCGGCGGTGGCTGTCTCGTAGCCGTCGTCTTCGAGCAATTCGGCGAGCGCCTCGCGCGCGTTCGCCTCGTCGTCTACCACCAGGATCCGGCCCCGGGTCTTGGTCATACCGGCACCATGCCGCCGCCGCCTCACAGACACAAGCCCACGGTCGTTCCGGCGATGCGCCTCAGGCGCCGATGGAGTTCGCGTGTATCACGTCATCCTCGAGCAGGTCGGGTGCGAGAAATTCCCGCTCTTCTCGCGCGATGTCGTCGCGCAAAGAACGCGCGAGCTCCTTCAGCTCCGTCGCCAAGGGGGCGGCGCCTCGCGCCAGACGACCGAGCACACGCTCGAAGACGGCCTCCTGCTCACGGTGCTCTTGGCGCAGTGACTCGGCGCGCTCTCGGCCAAAACCCCGCGCGTTCACCAAGGCGGGCACCAAGATCTCGTTCTCGAGATGAAGATGCGCTCGCAGGAACCCGTAGAGGTCCTTCGCCCATTGGCGCAGACGAGGCTCGGCGGGCTCGTCCCCGTCGAGCACGCGGCGGGCTACGGCGTCGATCTGATCCAGCAGCGCCAGCAGCCGACGATGATCCGCCAGGATCCGCTCCCGCACCTGACTCGGAGCGAGGTTCGCGGTGTTCGCACCCAGCAGCTGAGCGAGCACGTTCATGGCGTCTACGGTCGTGACGATGCCCACCACGTCGTCCTCGTCCACCACGACCACTGCGTCATAGCGATGGTCCGCCATGGTGCCGAAGACCTCGCCCAAGGGGCAGTCCGGCGCGACGGCGTAGACGTTGGCTGTCATCGCCTCGGACACGGGCGTGGTGGCGGGATCCACGCCGGGGCGATTCTCGACGAAAGCGAGATCGTGTTCTCGCACCATGCCCCGGAGGCGACCATCAACCGCCACGGGGAGGTGACGGATACCGTTGTCATCCATCAGTTTGCGCGCGTTGGCGAGGCTCTCGGTGGGCGCTACGACGCGAGGCAAGGCGGTCATCACCGCCTCGAGGGGCATTCGACCGTGGCGACCCATCAAGCGACCTGATCGAGCAGCGCCGTGCGCAGCTTCGCGCGTGCACGCTCTTGAATCTGACGCACTCGCTCACGCGAGACCCCAAAGTGCTCGCCCAGCGAGGCCAGCGAGCAGCGCTCGTCCGAGAGCAGCCGTCGCTCGATGATCACCCGCTCGCGCGCCGTGAGGCAGTGCATCGCGCTCTCGACCCAGGCCACGCGCTGTTCGGTGATCTCCGCCTCGGCGGTCATCTCCTCCGGGCTATCCTGCGGCGTCGGCAGCTCGCGAGAGGTTCCGTCCTCTGCGGGCCCGAGGACCACGTCGCGGCCTCCGAGGGCCTGTTCGACCAGCGCGAGATCCGAGACCTTCACGCCGATGCGCTCGGCCAGCTCTTCGCGAGAGGCCGGTCGCCCAAAATTCTGCGAGATCTCCTTGCGAGCGCGCTGCAGGGATCCGAGCACCTTGCGCGCCGCGCGGGTCGAAGGCGTGGGCACGATGCGCCGATTTGCCAGCGCGTAGCGACGCAGGTGCGCACGAACCCACCACACGGCGTAGGTGCTGAAGCGGTTGCCTCGCTCGGGGTCGAAGCGCTTGGCGGCCTCCATCAGCCCGAGGCAGCCCTCGCTCACGAGATCCTCTAGCGAGACGCCGCCTCCCACGTAGGGCTGAGCTGCGGCGATCACGAGCCGGAGGTGCGCCACGATCAGGCGGTCGCGGGCTCGTATATCGCCCGACTTCGCCGCCATCGCGAGCTTCCGCTCCCTGACGGGATCGAGCAGCGGTGCGGCTCGAGCGGCGCGGCTCAGGGGTCCGAAGCGAGAAGACTCGTTTTTTGCCATGGGGCGATCCTCCCTGACCGTCAGCGGTCAGTGATCGCTTTCACTAGCAGGGGCCGTGCCAAGCTCGAATCGGCTGCGATCCCCAGCGCTGCCATCGAAGCCGCGCATTCGTTGCACGCCTCCATGGGCTTGCGCGCAGGACTTGCGCGCGGCTCGCGTGGCCCCCCGTGGAGACCTCTCGATCTCTCATTAGGTCCCGTCTACCGGAGCGCAACCCATGAACAAGGTCACTCTCTCGAAGGGCGATCCTGCTCCACCCTTCGAAGTCGCCTTGACCCAAGTGGGTCAGGTGCGTCACGATCAGCGCGAGGAGGGTGCCTTGAAGAGACACCACATCGCTTTTTTGGTTATGGCGCTCGCCGGTTGCGGTGGGGGCGGCGGCATGACGGACTCCGGTCCGGCGGACACGGGCGTGCCTGACACGTCCATGCCAGACGCGTTCATGCCAGACGCGGGTCCCGTGGACTCGGGTCCAGAGGACGCGGGCCCCATGACGCCGCGCAGCACGCGCTTCCTGAACAGCTCGGGCGGCGGTGTAATGACAGGAGGCGGCTTCCAGATGAGGATCTCTGTGGGCGTCACGCCCGCCGGCCGCACCAGCAGCCCAGACAGCGACCTCTCCCTGGGCGCAAACGCCGCCCTGCGCTGATCATCGGAGTCGTGACTCCGAACACGGGACAGCTCGCCCCCATGGACGCGCTGTCTCACCTCCATGTCCCTCGCTTCGCTTAGACCACGCAAGGATCGCCATGAACACGACCATCTCCGCTCTCCCTCGGGTCGCCCTCGGGGCTCTCGTCGCCCTCGCCCTGCTCGCGCCTCGTGCTCACGCCGCAGCGGAGGCGCCAGCACAGATTCCCATTCAGGGGTTCTTGGCCGACGACGCGGGCGTGCCCGTGGACGCTTCGCCGAGTTTCCTTTTCGCTCTCTACAACGCGGAGACCGGAGGCGCACCCATCTACACGGAGACCCAATCCGTACTGGTCGAGGGAGGCTTCTTCACCGCCTACCTCGGCGACGGCTCCGCGCTCGACTTGGCGATCTTCCGCGACAACAGCCCCCTCTACCTCGGCGTCTCGATCGACGGAGGCTCTGAGATGAGCCCCCGCACACAGTTCGCCACGGTACCCTACGCCGCCTACGCGGAGTACGCGGGCAGCGTGCTGACAGGTGGCGCCGCTGCGGGGACGTACAGGGTGAGCGGCGTGGCGCCCACCAACAGCCCCGCGACCCTCGAGACCTTCGTCGTCCGGGCGCCGGGCCCGGGCAGCCTCACGGTGATGGTCACAGGCAGCGCTTGGGTGGACTGTGACTCGACGACCACGTCATCGAAGGTGTGCAGCGGCGCGCTAGTCGGCATCTGCGACGCCGCCGCCGTGCTGAGCACCGCGCAGTGCGGCACGAGCGGAATGGCCGTCTGGCATGAAGACCCCGACAACGTGAGTAGAAGCAACGCACAGCACCTGATCACCTTCGTGCGCACGATCCCGGTGGCCGCCGCCGGCAACGTCCAAATCTGGGTCAACGGACAAGGGCCCGAGTCGAGCATGCAGCTGCGCCTCACGGGCTACGTCAACGTCATCTACACGCCCGGAGACGCCCTCACCATCACCGCACCACGCGTGGGTGGCGGTCCACGGATCTGATTCGAGTGGCCCCAGCGGGTCTTGCGCTCGCCCCAGCCCAGACGCATGCTGAGCCCGAAGACGATTTGCCGCCCACGGGGAAGTCGCGCCTTCTGGAGCCAACATGCAACTCAGCGCTGAACCCTACGGAAACCCTCAGGCCGTCGCCCACGCGACGGTGGATGAGCGGGCGAGCTTCATCGTCAAGACCTACGTGCACCTCGTCGGCGCGGTCTTTGCGTTCGTCTTCCTCGAGGCGGCCTTCTTCATCACGGGCGTTGCGCAGATGGTCGCCGAGTTCGTCCTCGAGGGCCCGCTCTCGGGACGCTTCGGCTGGCTGCTGGTGCTCGGCGCCTTCATCGCCGTGAGCTTCATCGCGGATCGCTGGGCGCGCAGCGACACCTCGAGCGCCATGCAGTACATGGGCCTCGGCCTCTACGTGGTCGCCGAGGCGGTGATCTTCATCCCGCTGCTCTTCCTCGCCGCGTACTACTCGTCGCCCGATGTGATCCCCACGGCCGGGCTCGTCACCCTGGTGCTCTTTGGTGGGCTCACGGGCGTGGTCTTCCTGACCCGCAAGGACTTCAGCTTCCTCAAGGGCATCCTGGGCGTACTGGCCATCGGCGCCATCGGCTTCATCATCGCCGGCGCGATCTTCGGCTTCAACCTCGGCCTGATCTTCTCGTGGGCCATGGTCGCCCTCGCCTGCGGCTACATCCTCTATCACACGTCGCAGATCATGCTCTATTACCGCACAGATCAGCACGTGGCGGCGAGCCTCGCGCTCTTCGCCGACGTGATGCTCCTGCTCTGGTACGTGATCCAGATCTTGATGGCTCGCGGCCGTCGCTGAGCGAGGCGCGGCCTCAGAATCCGCCTGAGCCGCCCATCATACAGCCGGCGCACTCGGGCGCCGTGGGCCTCGAGGCGCAGTCTGCCGGGCAGTAGTTCACGCGGTTGAAGACGTACTCTCCGCCTGATCCGTCGTCGATCGGGTCGCACTCCACGCTGAGCCCCGTGACGCTCATCTCGCCGTAGCCTCCCGAGTCGCGGAACTGGCGCGCGCAGGCGGCGTCGCTGCTGGTCCAGCTTGGCAGCGGCGGCAGCTCCTGCTCCATGTCGCGTGAGGTGTACCAGGTCTCCGTGCAGACGCGCGCTACGGTGCAGTCGCTGGGGCTGGGCGTGTCCGCGTTACCGGCCTTCAAGGTGTAGCAGAGCTGGAAACGCCCTTCGCAGTCCACCGTGAGCCTGTCCGTGCTCCAATCCGTGCCGGGCTCGGGCGTGGGGGGTGGCGCGGCGCTGGCCGGTAGCGTCGGGCATTGGGCGCCGGCCCCAGCGATGTAGGTCGACACCGCGTAGACACCGCGGCCCCCGTAGTCGACGAAGCAGGGGCTGAGGTTGTCGATGGCCCAACGCCCGGCGGAGAAGCAGCGGCACGCCGACGGTCCCAAGGTGGCCGACGGGTCGGGCAAGACCGCGCCCACGCACGCTCCCCAGCGCCCGGTGAACTCGTCGAAGGCCTCGCAGGTCGTGGTGCCGTCACGGCAGATGCCTCGGTCGCGGTTCACGCGCAGACCTGGCCAACACGGCGCCGTCGTGCCCACGCCTTCACAGCGACAGCCCTCGCGGTTCTTGTCGTCGGGGCAGTCCGGTGTGCCGCCTGGAGGATCGGGCACCGGCCCCGTGCCGCCGTCCTCGAGGCAGAGACGCGGAGGCGGATCCATGGCGAAGAAGGCGTCGGGGTTCGGGCCTACGTCCGGGATGCCACCGTCCGGGATGCTGCCGTCGCGGGCACCGGAGTCGAAGCCCCCACCGCCCGAGTCGAAGCCCCCGCCGTCGCGTCCCCCGCCGTCCACGCCGCCCCCAGTGTCCACACAGCGGCCGCTCAGGCAGCTCAGCCCTTCGAGGCAGCGACCTCCCGCAGCGCACTCGCAGCTCTCGAGTCCCGGGGAGCATGAGCCGCCTCCGCCTCCGCCGCCTGCCGAGCATCCAAGCCCGGCGAGGCCGAGCAGGAGCGTCAGGGAGAGGGGCAAGACGAGTCGGAGATGGTTCTGCATGGGGATGACCTCGTGGCGCATCGTATCACCCCTTGGGGTCGCGCCAACATCCGTTCGCCTCGGGCGCTCCACGACGCTAGGCTGCGCGCCCATGAGCGAGGATATCGAGCGCGTCCTGGTCACCGGTGGTGCCGGCTTCATCGGATCCCATCTGGTCGACCGCCTCTTGGCGTCCGGTCACCAGGTCGTGGTGCTCGACGACTTCAGCAGCGGGAAGCGTGAGAATATCGCGCAGCATACGGGCGACGCGCGGCTGCTGGTGATCGAGGCGGACGTCGCCGGCGATCTGGACGCCGCCCTCGACACCGCGCACGCCGCCTCTCCCATCACCCGCGTGGCACATCTGGCCGCGAAGGTCTCCGTCGTCGCGTCCCTAGAGGACCCGCTGGAGGATCTGCGCGTCAACGCGGGCGGCACGCTGCGTGTGCTCGAGTGGGCTCGGCGCCACGCCGTGCGCAAGGTCGCCTTCGCCTCCTCCGCGGCCGTCTACGGGGATGTGGCCGAAGTGCCGACGCCCGAGCGCGCGCCCTGCGCGCCGATCTCGCCCTACGGCATCCACAAGCGCTCGAGCGAGCGCTACCTCGCCCTCTACGCCGAGGTCCACGGGTTGCCGACGACGAGCCTGCGTTTCCTGAACGTCTTCGGCCCGCGGCAGGACGCCTCGAGCCCCTATTCAGGCGTGATCTCCATCTTCTTCGAGCGCGCCCGGGCAGGGCTCCCGCTGACGGTCTACGGCGACGGTGAGCAGACGCGCGACTTCGTCTACGTCGCCGATGTCACGGACGCCCTCGAGCGCGCGCTCTTCTCGTCGCCCGACGTCGTCGGTCCGCTCAACGTGGGCACCGGCGTCGGCACCAGCGTGAACCAGCTGGCCGCCGCCGTGCTCGAGGTGCTCGGCGCCCAGCTCGAGGTGCGTCACGACGAGGCTCGAGGCGGAGAAATTCGCCACTCTTGCGCCGTCGTCGACGCTGCCGCGCAGCAGCTCGGCTTCCACGCAGGCTACGAGCTGAAGCGCGGATTGGCCGAGATGATCGACGTTTAGCGCTTGGCCCTCAATATTCTGGCCACGGCGACCGTTCTTGGGGGTGATGTGGATTCGCACGCTAGACGCCGCCGAGCCTAGGCGGCTCGTCCTCAGGGACGGTCGGTGGACGCTGGAGCTCGAGGAGCTGGTGCGCTGCTTCGGATCCGTCTACCGCCCGGTGCACCATGAACTCACGGGCGAGGGACCCATCCTCGAGCTCCTGGGCTACGCCAACGGGCGTGCGCAACTGAAGCAGGAGGCGTCACGCATCTTCGGTGATGCGCCCGAGACGTCCCCCGCGATCTACGACGCCTTCGACGGCACCTGGCAGCAGCGCCCGCCCGAGGACGACGTACGACTCCTGAGGGTTCCGGGGCGCTTCGCCCGCAAGGCCAAGAGCGACGCTCTGGGTCTGAGGCAGGTGCGCGAGCGCAGCCGACGGGCGCTGCTCGCGAGGCGTCGACAGCTGCGCGAGGGGATCGACGCATCCTTCCCGGCCACGCCACCCTCCACGCTCGCGAGCAAGGCACGCCCGCCTCAGGCGCCGGCCGTAGAGGCTCCGCCCGAGGAGGACTATCCGGAGGAGCAGCCGCGCCTGAAACCCTTCTCGGCCACGGCGGACTCGGAGCCGCCGCCGCCGCGTCCTCGAGCGTCGATCCCCCTAGCGGGCCCCCATCCGGACGCCGCGGGGCTCTCCGAGGAGCCGGACAGCGCGCGGGAAGACATCTCGCCCGACGCGGCCGAGGCTTCACCGCTCGAGACCTCGCCTACGGGCGACGCCGATGCCGCGCCCGATGCCGCGCCCGATGCCGATGCCGCGCCCGATGCCGCACCCGATGCCGAGGCCGCACCCGATGCCAAGGCCGCGCCCG
>JAADHO010000397.1 GCA_013151775.1 Deltaproteobacteria bacterium
GTGGATGCCGCGCCGCAGGACGCGGGCGCCGTGGACGCCGCACCGCAGGACGCGGGCGCCGTGGATGCCGCACCGCAGGACGCGGGCGCCGTGGACGCGTCGCTCTGATCGCGACTCGGCGCCTCAGATGTTGAAGCGGAAGTGGGCGATGTCTCCGTCTTGGAAGACGTACTCCTTGCCTTCGATGCCGAGCTTGCCCGCGGCCTTCACCGCCGCCTCGCTGCCGAGCTCGAGGATATCCGCGCACTTGATCACCTCGGCGCGGATGAAGCCGCGCTCGAAGTCCGTGTGGATCTTGCCGGCGGCTTGGGGCGCCTTGGTGCCGCGCGTGATGGTCCAGGCGTGCAGCTCCTGCGGACCCGCGGTGAAGAAGGTGATCAGATCGAGCACGGCGTAGCCCGTGCGGATCACGTGATGCAGTCCAGGCTCGTCGAGACCTAGGGACTCGAGATACTCGGCGCGATCTTCCTCCGGCAGCTGCGTGATCTCGGCCTCGATGGCGGCGCTGATCACCACCATGGGCACGCCGCGCTCCTCTGCCAACGCGCGCACCTTCGACACGTGAGGATCGTCGTCGAGCGAGTCGAGCTGCGTGTCGGCGACGTTGGCGACATAGAACATCGGCTTGCGCGTGAGCAGGAAGAGGTCGCGCAGGATCAGCGCCTCGTCGTCGTTCTGTGGATTCACCGTGCTCGCGGGCTCACCGGCGTCGAGCGCCGCGACCAGGCGCTCACAGATGGTGACGGCCTTCTTCTCGAGCGGGTCGTTGCCCTTGGCCGCGCGCTGCGCCTTGTCGAGGCGCTTCTGCGCTGCCTCCAGATCGCTGAGGGCGAGCTCCGTCTCGATGGTCTCGATGTCCGCGACGGGATCCACGCGGTTGTCCACGTGCACGATATTCTCGTCCTCGAAGCAGCGCACCACGTGGGCGATGGCGTCCGTCTCGCGGATGTTGGTCAGAAACGCGTTGCCTCGCCCTTCACCCTTGGAGGCGCCGCGCACGAGCCCGGCGATGTCCACGAAGTCCACCGTGGCGGGCACGATCTTCTTCGACTCGTACAGCTTCAAGAGGCCGTCGAAGCGCGGATCCGGCACCGGCACCACGCCCACGTTGGGGTCGATGGTGCAGAAGGCGTAGTTCGCGGCCTCGGCCTGCTTCTCCGAGAGCGAGTTGAAGAGTGTGGACTTGCCCACGTTGGGTAGACCGACGATTCCGACCGAGAGCGCCACGTTTCCTCCTACGAATTGCAGATGCGAGGGACGCTCCACTAGTTCAGGTCGGCCCCGAGGGCAACCGCGAGCGCGAAGAAGAGCGAGGAACGACAGCCCGGCAGTTGCAGCATGGATGCGCTAGCGTCACAACGTTGTCACGAGAGAGGCGAAGCATCGAGCATCATGGGAGCGCGAATCCTCGTAGTCGAAGATGAGATCGACCTGGCTGACCTGGTCGCCTTCAACCTGCGTCAGGCGGGCCACGAGGTGATCACCGCGGGCAAGGGCACCACCGCCTTGGCCGAGGTGCAGCGCTCGAGGCCGGATCTGGTGCTGCTCGACGTGATGCTGCCCGACATCTCGGGCATCGAGGTCTGCCGCCGCTTGCGTCGAGAGGCCGCGACCGCGAACCTGCCGGTGCTGATGCTCACGGCCAAGGGCTCCGAGGTCGATCGCGTGGTGGGCTTCGAGGTCGGCGCGGACGACTACGTGGTGAAACCCTTCAGCCCGCGTGAGCTGGTGTTGCGGGTGGAGGCCATCTTGCGTCGGGCCCGCGGGGACCAAGCGCCCGCCCAGGGTCAGGTGTTGGCGCTGGGACGGCTCTTGATCGACGAGCCCGCGCATCGCGTCTTGGTCGACGGCGAGGAGGTCCCGCTGACGGCGTTGGAGTTTCGCCTGCTGCTCGACCTGGCGACTCGTCGCGGCCGCGTGCAGAGCCGGGACGCGCTGCTCGAGCGCGTCTGGGGCTACTCCATGGGCACGGAGACGCGCACGGTCGACACTCACGTGAAGCGCCTGCGGGAGAAGCTCGGCGCCGCCAGCGAGAGCATCGAGACCGTGCGCGGCGTGGGCTATCGCATGCGCGACGACCTCGGGCGTGGATAACTCGATCGGATAAGCGAGTATGCTCCGCTCCGTGGGTGGTTTACGCGCCAACCTAGTCGGCGCCGTGGTCTCGATCACGGCGGCCTTCGTGCTCACGCTCCTGTTGATCGAGGATCCCTTGGTCGAGAGTCGCGTGGAGGCGAGCCTGACTCGAGCCCTCGACGCGGCCGTGGCTCAGGCCCGGAGCGAGCTGGCGGCGGGCGCCGATCCCGATTCCGTCGCCGACTCCATCGGGGCGCGGCGCGGGCTGCGCCTCTCGATCTTCGACGCACAGGGTAGGCGCATGGGCGACACGGGGCTCAACGGAGCGGCCCTGTCCCAGCCCAGCTCCTCGCGACTGGCTGAGCTGGTGGAGCGCGCGCGTCACGGGCAGCAGGTCCGGCAGCGCTGGACCGAGGCGGGACAAGACTCGAGCTCGATGCATCTCGCGGTCGAACTGCCGGACGGCGTGGTCGTCGTCGCCCAGAGTTCTCTCGCGACGTCGGACGCGATCCGCAGCACCTTGCACGAGCTCTTGCTGCTCGGCGGCGGCTTCGCGCTGCTGGCCGGTCTGTTGATCCTCTTCGCCCTCTCCCGCTCGGTGGTCGGTCCCGCCAGCGAGCTGACGCAGGTCGCCAACGCCCTCGCCCAGGGCGACCTCGAGGTGCGCACCCGCAGTCGACGCGACGACGAGTTCGGCGTGCTCGGGCGCGCCATGGACACCATGGCGGAGCGCCTCGATCGACAGCTGCACAAGCTCGCGGCCGAGCGCGCGCGGCTCGCCACCGTGCTCGACGCCATGTCCGAGGCGGTCTTCGTGACCGACAGCCAGTCGCGCATCGTGCTGACCAACGCGGCGCTCGACGCATTGGTCGATGGCGACTGCATCGGCCTGACGCCGATGGAGGCGATTCGCAGCGCGGATCTGCATCAAGCCGTTCGCAAGGCGCGCCGGGGAGACGGCGCAGAGGCCGAGATCATCCTGACCAGAGGCGACGAGCGCCTCACCTTCATCGCTCAGGTGGCGCCGCTGCCGGATCGCGCGGGCGTGGTCGCGGTGCTGCACGACGTCACCAAGGCGCGCCTCGCGGATCGCGTGCGACGCGACTTCGTGGCCAACGCGAGCCATGAGTTTCGCACTCCCCTGACGGCGATCCGCGGTTTCACCGAGACTCTGGCCGCTGGCGCGCTCGACGATCGCGAGACCGCCGAGCGCTTCCTCGGCACGATCATCAAGCACACCCTGCGCCTGTCCCGCTTGGTCGACGACATGCTCGCCCTCTCTCGCGCCGAGGCTCCAGACGAAGAGATGGCCCTCGAGCAGGTCGAGGTCGGCGCCATGGCGCGCGACGTGGCGCTAGGTCTGGAGGCGCAGGCGCGGGCCGGCGACGTGGAGATCACGCTCGACGGTCTCGACGACCTGCCCACGGTCACCACCAGCGCGCGCGCCTTGGACGAGATCCTGGTGAACCTGGTGGACAACGCCATCAAGTACACGCCCCCCGGCGGGCGCGTGTGCGTCTCGGGGCGAGTCGAGGATGACGCCGTCCAGATCGCCGTGCACGACACGGGTCCGGGCATCCCCGAGGCGCACATCAGTCGCATCTTCGAGCGCTTCTACCGCGTCGACGAGGGCCGCTCCCGCGACGTGGGAGGCACGGGCCTCGGGCTCTCCATCGTGCGCCACCTCGCCGCACGCATCGGCGCAGAGGTCGAGGTCACGAGCCGATTGGGCCACGGGACGACGTTCTGCCTCGGCCTGCCAGCGGACATCGCGCCCGAGCTTGGTGATCCAGAGCGTCCGAAGGAGTAGTTCTCCGCGGCGCACATTGCCCAAGCCGATACGCATTTGTCACAAAGCTGATACAGAGCGCCCATAGGACGCTCACATGTCACATACGTCGCTCCGCTGGCACCTCCTCGTCATCCTCGCCCTCAGCTTGCTCGTCCCCACCTGGGCGAGAGCGCAGCTCGCGACGGACAACCCCTACGGGACTCCAGCGGCACCGCCCGCGACTCGCGACGCTGGCGAAGACGGCGCGAACACTCTAGTAGATGCGCCAGATGAGGCGTCTGCGGAGCCGTCAGATGACGCGAACGCGAGTGACGCCGCAGCGCCCGAGTCGCCAGATTCGCCGATCGTGCCCGCACCGGAGACGCACGCGGTCGCGCCCGAGCCGGCTGCAGAGGCGCACGCGGAGCCGAGTGCCGTGCAGGGCGAGTCGCACGACGAGTTCGCGGAGGCGGACGCCGAGAGTGGCGTGGTCGAAGCGCCCGCCGAGACGCCCATCGCGCTCAGCCTCGTGCCGCCCGGGGAGGCCGAGCGCGTGGGAGATCACGCGGTCGACCTGCCTCATATCCGCTTCCGCCCGGGACATGGGCTCGAGCTCGCGTCCGCCGACGGTCAGTTCGCCATCGCCACACGCGTACGCGTTCAGATGCTCTATCAGCTCGAGGTGCCCAACGCCGCGGGCTCGGATCCGCAGCAGCAGCTCACCCTGCGTCGCGCGCGCCTGCAGCTCGGTGGCCACTTCTTCGGCGCTGACAACCGCTTCAAGCTCGAGCTCGCGCTCTCTCCTCGCGACGAGGGCATCCGCGACAACGACAGCGGTCGGTCGCCGCAACACACGCCCCTGCTCGACTTCTACCTCGAGTTTCGGCAGCTGCGAGATCTGCGGGTTCGCATCGGTCAGTTCAAGGTGCCCTTCAACCGCGAGCGCGTGAACTCCTCCGGTAACCTGCAGATGGTCGGCCGCTCGATCGTCAACGGGGAGTTCAACCTCGACCGCGACGTCGGCATCGATCTCAGCTCTCAGGATCTCTTTGGCCTCGGCTACCTGCGCTATCACGTCGGCGTCTACATCGCCCGAGGACGTGAAGCCGTGGGCTTCGGCGGCTTCCGCATGATGAGCTTGGCGCGCGTCGAGTTCCTGCCCTTCGGCTCCTTCAACGACATGTCCCAAGTGGACTTCGAGCGCACCAGCGCGCCACGCCTCGCCATCGGCGCGGCTGCCGGCTACGTCGACCAGGCGCGCAATGATCGCGGCATCACGGGCAGCCCTCCCGCGGATGGCGGCACCACCCAGACGCGGCACCTCGCCTTCGACGCCATCTTCAAGCTCTCGGGCTTCTCCGCCATGGGAGAGCTGCTCTATCGCTCGGGTCGCCGCAACCCGGGTACCGCCGTGGATGACATGGGCGTGCCCATCCCCATCGAGGCGCCCTCGGACGGGTACGGCGTCACGCTTCAGGCGGGCTACCTGCTGCCTCGCGTGCCCTTCGAGATCGCCGCACGTTACGCCACCATTCGCCGCATCGGCTCGGCCACGGAGAGCTCTCTGGATCGGCGGAGCGAGCTCGGTCTGGGCGTGAGCTGGTACTTCGCCCGGCACCCCTTCAAGCTGCAGGCGGATGTGATGAACCGCTGGAATCGTAGCTTCGGCAACGACGGCGAGATGCTCTTCGAGCTGCAGCTTCAGGGCAGCCTCTGAGCAAACCAGCCTCATGTCGCTGTGGCACGTGGATTGCGTGGTAGTGGACGCATGTGGTTCAGACTGTGTCAACGTGCGCCACTTGGCGCCGTGGTTTCCTTCATCTGCCTGACGAGTGGCTGCTTCCTCGCGCATGGCAGCTCGCCTACTCCCGTGGACTCGGGGACTCGTCCTCCGCCCGACGCCGGGCCCGTGGACGCGGACTCGCCCGTCGATGCGGACTCGCCCGTGGACGCAGCGCCCGACGCCGTGACGCCCGGTACGTGTTTCGAGCCGTTGACCCCTACACGTCCGGATCGCACGACGGTGTCCCTCGCGGGATTCGGCGGCATGGCCCTGCCCGTGGACGAGGAGTTCGACCTGCCCATCTCGCTCGACGGCGGCTGTTTCTGCGGCGAGGAGCTCGTCTGTGAGGTCAACGTGCGTCGAGGCCCTGGTCTGAGCCCCGCGATCATCGAGCTGAGTAGCGCCACCTGCAGCGGCGACCTGTGCGAGAGCTGCTCGCCACATCTCGACGGCGTCTGCCGCATCCCTGCGCTGCCGGCGGGTGACTACCGCGTGCTGATGAATGGCGAGAAGGCCTTCCAACTCACGCTACCCGTGTGGCGCTCGGACACGGAGGAGCAGCTCAGCTTCACACCGGCGCCGCCCCAGCCAGAGGGCCTGATCTGTCCTTGGGAGAGCCAGCCGATTCGCGTCGTGGCCGAACTCTGCGCGCCCGCTGAGGTGTACGAGGACGTGTCCGCAGAGATCACCCTGACCGATACTTGCGGCAGCTGCTTCGATCAGCCGGCGGACTGTGAGGTGCTGCAGCAGGGCTCGCGCTTGATCGTCACGGCGCGCACCCGCTCCTGCGACTGCCCGGCCTGCGGCGCCTGCGCCGACGTGTGCGTGCCCGTGCGCACGAGCTGTCGTCTGCCGCCGCTGCCGGCGGGCAGCTACAGCATCATCACGGACACCGTCAGCCTGCCCCTCGAGGTCGTGCCGGGCGTCCCCGGAGGCGAGCCACCGCCCGCGCCGACACGCTGCGTCGCGAGTGACGTCACCCGCTGAAGTCCGTCGGCATTTTGAACGAAACGTCGGGGCCGAACGTCGTATGGTCGGGGCCCACGACCCGTGACGAACGACTCAGGACCATGCGACACACACTCCTCTTCCTCTTCGCGCTCATCCTCCCACTGACCGCACTCGCGGACGACTCGCCCGCGGCCGTGCAAGCGCGCCTCGACACCGAGCTCGCCTGCGTCGAGCGCATCAACCACAGCCTGATGTCGACCGTGCGCCTGCTGACGGAAGCCCGCACGCAGCTCGCCGGCTCGCCCGCGGGTTCCGTCGCTCGACGTGACGCCGCGGCCGCCGTGGTCTCCCTCGAGCAGCGCGTGGCCTCCCTCGCCCACACGCTCCGCGAGTGTATCCCGAACTCCGCGAACCAAGCGTCCGAGGGCGTAGTGTATGTGGAGCCGCCGCCTGACCACGCCGCCGATCAGGTGGCCCGCGACGCACCCTCCCTCGAGATCCTCGAGCAGGACGTCGCGCTCTCGAGCGCCGTCAGGGTGATCTTGGCCGAGAAGGTCGATGGGCGTGGTCGCGTGAGCGCGTCGCGGGTCAACGCCGGCGTGCACGCCCTCAGCGGTCGCTTCGCTGCGTGCTACGATCGTCTCGTCGATCGCGGCGCCTTGGTTCGCGGGCGCGCCATGCTCGTCTTCACCATCACGCCCAGCGGCTCCGTGACGGGCGTGAGCACGGAGGGCTCCACCATCGGCGATTCGCGCTTCGCACGCTGTCTGCGCGACGCCGGCCGGCGCCTGCGGGTCGGCGAACCCGCCCTCGGTGGAAACGCCACCTACAGCTACACGCTGGCCTTCGGTCCGCGCTGATCCCGAGCCGCTGCCGGGTTGATCCACGAAAGGGCCGCCGCCGGCATGCGCCGAGGCGCCGCTGTTGGTATCGTTCTGGACCGCGCGAGCGGTGGCCATCGAATGAAGAGAACCTATCTGCTCATCGCGCTCCTCTCCACCGCAGCTTGCGGCGGCTCGAGCGTCCATCAGCGCGGTCACACCGGCGCCTCCACTGCGACCGTTCACGTCACGGCGGAGGAGCTGTCGGAGCGACTCCGCGGTTTCCACTCCATGGGTCTGAGTGATCCGGAGCGTCCGGCGCTGAGAGCGGGCTTGCTCGGCTACTATGCCGCAGCGGCCACTCCGTTGATCGCCAGCGACGACTACGAAGCCGTGGTCGCTCAGCTCGCGAACATGTCGGATCTGCTCTTGCCTGCGGACGTCAGCGCCGGACGGCTGCCGCCCGCCTTCGAGCAAGCGGCTCGCTACATCGCGCGGGTCGGTGCTCCTCGCGGAGACGAGGCGCGCGTGCTCGCGGCGCTCTATCTCTTGCGCTGTCTGCATCCAGACGATGCGACGCTCACGGCGCAGTACCAAGAGGTCTCCGAGTGGGGGCGCGACGCTCGTAGCCACGTCCCGAACACCCTCGAGCGCTACACGCGCCTGATCGACGTCTGGGACGAACACGCGCGTCTGTCGCCTGCGCCGGAGGTGCTCGACATGCTCGCGCGGCTCCACGTGGAGCGTCGCGACGCGGTGGTCACGGCGTTCCAGGAAGACCCCGCGGGCGTGATGCGCTCCATGAGCGCGCTCCCGAGCCAGCTCATGCGTCTCGCACCTCTGGATGTGGCGGCGGTCTACCTCCGCTATGGCGACGTCGCCTCGGCCGCGCGTCACGTGCGCGAGATGGGCAGCGGCGACGAGACGGGGCTGCGCCTCGAGCGAGCGCTGAACCAGGCGCGCTCTCCCGGAGAGGACGGCGGCGACGCTCTGATTCAGCTGGCCCAGGCCTATCGAGAGCCGCGGCCGCGGGTCGCCTTGGGCTTGTGCCGTCTCGGCCATCGGCGCTTCACCGACGATCCACGCTTCGCCGTCTGCTTGGCCGTGGTCGCTGGAGACACGGGGCGCTACGCCGACTCCGCGGCCTGGTACTCGGCGGCGATCCACATGGCGCCGGACGAGCCCTCCCTCTACGACGAGGCGCTCGAGAAGATCGGCTCCTTCATCGAGCGCGGGCTCTTCGATTCGGATCCTGATCAAGCGCGCGTGCTAGCCCATCATGCGCGGGAGATCATCCAAGCTCGCGCGCAGCGCTTCCCCAACACGCAGCCCGCAGTGGAACCTTGGCAGCTCGACTACCTGATGGGCGTGCTCGAGACCCACGCGGGGCGCCCGGCGGAGGCGCAGGCGCATCTCGAGGCGAGCATCCAAGCCCACCAGGCCCCGGAGGCGATGCTGCAGCTCGGGCTCTTGGCGGAGCGCACGGGCGACCTCCCATCGGCGCTGAGGCTCTACCGACAGGCCCTCGACCTCACGCCGGAGCGTGTGCCGAGCGACGCCCTCAAGCGCGCGGAGATCTTGGAGCATCTGGGCGACGCCTACCGCCAGAGTGGAGAGGCGTCCCAGGCGACGCGCATGTATCAGCAGGCCTTCAGCGCGTGGGATGGCGCGGTGGGTCAGCTGCAAAACGCGCCCCTCGCCTTGGCGCAGCTCAGGCGCGGTGTGTTGCTCGGGAGGCTCGGTCGCGCGGGCGATTCACGCGCCGCCTTCGCCGAAGCCATGGCCGCAGCCTCGGGCGTGCTCGAGGTGTACACGACGGCGCTCACCTATCTGGTCGCGAGCGCACCCGACCTCGACTTCGCGCAGCAGGTCTACCATCGCGCTCTGCGCGACGCCTCCTTGGCGCCCGAGTGGCGCGTCTACCTCGGCCTGTGGGTGGCGGCGATCGCCGGACGCGCTCACGCGGAGGTGCCGGCCGAGGTGCGCGACGAGCTGAGCGACATGGCCCAAGGCGAGGCGTGGTGGGCGAAGCTCGCCGGCTTCGGCGCGGGACAGATCGACTTCGACGAGCTCTCACGCAGCGCAGAGGGCAAAGGCCAACGGGCCGAGGCCTACTTCTACGAAGCGACACGACGCCTCGCCGCCGGTGACAGCGCCGGTGGACGCTCCTTCCTCGAGCGCGTGATCAACACGGGCATGGTCAGCTTCTTCGAGTACCAGATGGCCCAGGCGCTGCTCCGCACGCAGTAGACGCGAGCCGCCAAGAACGGCTAGCGCCTCTCCAAGCGCTCATAGATCTCTGCTCCGGCCTCCGTGAGCACCGGCGTTGCAAACTCACTAACAGCTTCTTGCGCGGCTTCGCGCCAGTCACCGGGGTAGGCACCCGGCTCGCCACCAGATGAACCCGGTCAGCACGACCCCGAACTCGCTGAGCCGGCGTGCGGTCTCCCTTGGTAGCGGGATCGTCACGAGAACGAGTAGGAAGACCACGGACGCTATTACCAGCGCCCACCGTACATTCTTCACAGGCTGAATCGAGGCGACCTGCCGTCCACCTACGCCCCGCCAATGGCCCAGCAGCTCGCCGCTCTCTAGGCCCACGGCCCAGCGCCAGCGCTTGCGTGCGACGATGGCTACGTCCTCTCCGTGCACCACGAGCCGCAGGTCCTCGGCATCGGAGCGCTCCTGAAGCTCCGCGAGCTGCTCATGGGCGCGCGTCATCACCGTCTTCATGCGCAGCGACGGCGCGCTCGCGCCCCGGTAGCCGGCCTCCCTCGGGTTCGCGGCCAGTCGCTGCCACGCGATGGAGTCTGCGCACTCCGTGAGCTCTTCGTAGTCAGGATGAAGGACCTCGAGCGTCCGCTCGTGAGCTCCGAATCCGGCCTCGATGGTGGCTGACTCCAGACGCTGGACCCACAGGATCTTCCTGTCTTTCGGTGCGCACAGCTCGGGCGCTTCGATCGCGGCCACGCGCTCCTGATCCTCCGCCGTAGGCTTGCGCGGGAGCGCGGCGCTCGGCTTCCACTCTGCGTCATTCTGGGTCATGCGCGTCTTATCGCTCCGAAGTCGATGGAGTTGCGGATTCGTTCGCGGATTCGTCTCGGTTGTCGCGGGCAACGTCCCCGAATGGCGACTTTGCTCAACCTGATGCAGACTCGCGTCCGTGCACGGCGTCGTCTCCGCAGGAAACCCCTACACCGCTGAAGCCGCCGCCGAGGTTCTTCGGGCGGGCGGCAACGCCGTCGACGCGGTCGTCGCGGCGGCCCTCGCCTCTTTCGTGGCGGAGCCTCTGCTCGCGAGCGCGGGCGGCTCGGGCATGATGACCATCGCCTTGCGAGGCCGAGAGCCCGCCGTGGTGGACTTCTTCTCCGACACACCGGGTCGTGGCGGTCTGCCCGAGGCGCCTGACTTCGCAGCCGTGGAGGTCGACTTCGGATCCGCCACGCAGGTCTTCCACGTCGGACGCGGCTCCGTCGCCGTGCCACTGGCGCTCCCCGGGCTAGCGCTCGCGGCCAAGCGCTTCGGCACGCTGCCGCTCTCGGATCTGGTCGAGCCCGCCGCGCGCATCGCCCGCCTGGGCGTCCCGGTCGCCGCGGAGACCTGTTGGGTCTTCGAGCTGCTCTGGCCCATCGTAAACCGCGACCCAGACACGCGCGCGCTCTACTCCTCCCACGGCGGTCTGCCGCAGCCCGGCGAGTTGCACGTGAACCCCGCGCTCTCGGCCATCCTCATGGACTTCGGTCGCCTGGGGAAGACCCCGCCGCTGGTCACCTCGCAGATGCTCGAGGCCTTCGGTCCACAGCGAGGTGGGCTGCTCTCGGCGGCCGACGTCGCCGAGGCCAAGGTGGAGGTGCTGCCCCCACGGCGCATCCGCATTGGAGATTGGGAGGTGATCACCTCACCGCGCGTTGGAGGAGCGCTGCTCGGCGTGATCGTGGAGGCGCTGACCGCAGGCACGCCCGAGACCAGCGACGCCGAGGAGGCGCTGCGCATCGCCCGCGCGTCTCTGACGGGTCACCGCGCTCGCGAAGGCTTCAATCAGCTCGGCAGCACCACACACATCTCGGTGGTCGACGCCCAAGGTGGCGCCTGCTCGACCACGCTGACCAACGGCGAAGGGTGCGGTCACCTGATCCCCGGCACGGGCATCCAGATGAACAACTTCCTCGGTGAAGAAGACCTGAACCCGCAGGGCTTTCATGTGCACCCGCCCGGCGCGCACCTGCCGTCGATGATCGCGCCCACCGTGGCCCTCTACCGCGGCGAGCCTGTCTTCGCCCTGGGCAGCGGCGGCAGCAACCGCATCCGCTCCGCCGTGGCCGAGGTGCTCTACCGCGTCGCCGTGTTGGGCTCAGATCTAGACACCGCCGTGGGCGCGCCACGCGTCCACGCCGAGGAGGGTCAGGTCTGGGTCGAGCTCGAAGGACTCGAAGACCCCGAGGCCGTGGTCGGCGCGCTGAAGCGCGAGTTCGAACAGGTCTTCGCCTTCGAAAAGCGCGCCTTCTTCTTCGGTGGCGTCCACGCCGTGCTGCGCGACATGGACGCTCCCGCGGCGAGTCAGCTGCGCGGCGTAGGCGACATCCGCCGAGGCGGCGTCGCCGTCGAGGTGTGAGTGCTGCTCAGAGCAGGGGGGGGCTCTCGAGCTTGATCTGCTGATGTTCGATGAAAGCGGCCTTCGCTCGGCCCTGCTTGCGTCTGAGCCTGGTCGTCACTACTTGGAGCAGGCATGCAGGATGAAGGCGACGCTGCGACGACTCGTGAGGTAGTGCTCGCCGCGCGTGGCGTGACCAAGATCTACCGCATGGGCGAGGTGGATGTGCACGCCCTGCGAGGTGTCGACATCGACCTCTACGAGGGTGAGCTGCTCGTGCTCCTCGGCGCCTCGGGCAGCGGCAAGTCCACGCTGCTCAACATCCTCGGCGGCCTCGACACGCCCACGAGCGGCCACGTGCGCTACGGCGATTGGGAACTCACGCACGCGGACGAGGCGGAGCTGACGAACTACCGACGCAAGCACGTGGGTTTCGTGTTTCAGTTCTACAACCTGATCGCGAGCCTGACCGCGCAGGAGAACGTCGCGCTGGTCACGGAGATCAGCGAGGACCCCATGGACCCCACGGACGCTCTGGGCCTCGTGGACCTCGGTGGACGCCTGAACCACTTCCCGTCGCAGCTCTCGGGCGGTGAGCAGCAGCGCGTGGCCATCGCGCGGGCGATCGCCAAGCGTCCCGATGTGCTGCTCTGCGACGAGCCCACGGGCGCCCTCGATTTTCGCACGGGCGTCGCCGTGCTGAGCGTGCTCGATCAGATCAACCGCGAGCTCGGGACCACCACCGCGGTGATCACCCACAACGCGCCCGTCGGTCGCATGGCGGATCGCATCATCACGCTCAGCGACGGCTCGATTCAGAACGTGGAGACGAACGCGACCAAGGCGAAGCCGAGCGAGCTCCGCTGGTGAGCCCACTCCACAAGAAGCTCTTCCGCGATCTCTCGTCCATGCGCGGGCAGGTGCTGACCATCGCGCTGGTGGTCGCCGCGGGCATCGCCGCCTTCGTGGGCGTGCGCTGCACCTACCTCTCCTTGCTCGAGTCGAAGGAGGCCTACTACGAGCGCTACCGCTTCGCCGACGTCTTCGCACATCTGGAGCGTGCGCCTGACACGGTGGGTGAAGAGCTGCTGGCGATCGATGGCGTAGCGCGAGTGCAGACGCGCATCGTCGACGCCGTGCGCCTGCCCATGGAGGACATGCTCGAGCCCGCCACGGGGCAGATCGTGTCGCTGCCCGAACACGGTGAGCCCGTCTTGAACGCCGTGCACATCAAGTCGGGGCGCATGGTCGAGGCTGGACGCTCCGACGAGGTGGTGGTGCTCGAGGCCTTCGCCGAGGCCCACGGACTCGAGCCGGGCGATCACCTGCCGGTGGTGATGAACGGCAAGCTGCGGCGCCTGCGGATCGTCGGCACGGGCATGAGCCCGGAGTTCGTCTTCGCCATGCCGCCCGGGGAGATGGCGCCGGACAGCGCGCGCTACACCATCCTGTGGATGAGCCACGACGCCGTGGCCGCGGCCTTCGACCTCTCGGGCGCCTTCAACGACGTGACGCTGAAGCTCGAGCCGGGCGCCTCCGAGAGCGACGTGATGACACGCTTGGACGCCGTGCTCGAGCGCTGGGGCGGTGCCGGCTCCGTGCCTCGCTCGCATCAGCTCTCGAACTACGGCCTCGAGCAGGAGATGGGCGGTCTGCGCAGCATGGCCAACACGGCGCCCGCGATCTTCCTCTTCGTCGCGGCCTTCCTGCTCAACGTCGTGCTCTCACGCCTGATCGCCCTCTCGCGTCCGGAGATCGCCGCGCTCAAGGCGCTGGGCTACGCCGACCGGCGCATCGGCCTCTACTACCTCGAGCTCGTCAGCCTGATCGTGTTGATGGGCGCGCTGCTCGGGCTCGCCTTCGGCAACCTGATAGGCGGCGCGTTCACCCAGATGTACACGCAGTACTTCCGTTTCCCCGACCTGCGCTTTCGCCTCGACAACGGCGTCTACGGCGTGGCCGTCGCGGTCAGCCTCATCTCCGGCGTGGTCGGCGCGCTCGGCGCCGTGCGTCGCGTGGTGAGGCTGCCGCCCGCCGAGGCCATGCGCCCGCCTCCGCCTGCGGACTATCGCCGCAGCTTCTTCGAGCGCAGCGCGCTCTTCGCCATGTTGGGCCAAGCGACGCGCATGATCCTGCGCGAGGTGCGTCGCCGCCCGCTGCGCTTCAGCGTCTCGGTGCTCGGCATCGCGCTCTCGGTCGGCATCGTGGTCGTCGGTCGCTTCTTCGCCGACTCCATGAACTACCTGATCGACGAGTACATGCAGTCGGCCTGGCGCGAAGACGTGGCCGTGGGCTTCCTCGAGCCCGTGTCCATGCGCGAGCTGCACTCCCTCGAGGGGGAACCCGGCGTGTTCCGTGCGGAGCCCTTTCGCATCGTGCCGGCACGCATCAGCTTCGGCCCGCGGCATCGCGACAGCGCCGTCATGGGCTACTCCGCGGGCTCCGTGCTGCGGCAGCCCATCGACCGGGACACGAACGTCGTGCCCTTGCCCGCCGAGGGGATCCTGCTCACGCGAAAGCTCGGTGAGGTGTTGGGCGTCTCCATCGGGGAACGCGTGCGCGTCGAGGTGCACGAGGGAGATCGACCGACGCTCGCGATCCCCGTCGCGGGCTTCGTCAGCGAGCTCGCGGGTTTGCAGGGCCACATGCGGCTCGGCGCCTTGGATCGCCTGCTCCACGAGCAGGACACGGCGAGCATGGCGCTCTTGAGCATCGACCCCGCGCGCTACGACGAGCTCCTGCGCCGCCTGCAAGACATGCCCGGCGTCGTCTCCATCAACCGCAAGGCAGTCACGGTCGAGCGCTTCCGCAGGCAGAGCGGCGAGATGAACCATATCTTCGCCGCCGTGCTGGCGTTCTTCGCCGCGATCATCGCCATCGGCGTGGTCTACAACAACGCGCGCATCTCGCTCTCCATGCGCAGCCGTGATCTGGCGAGCTTGCGTGTGCTTGGCTTCACGCGGGCGGAGATCAGCCGCGTGCTCTTGGGCGAGCTAGCGCTGCAGGTGGTGTGCGCGATCCCCATCGGGCTGTGGATCGGGCGCAAGATGGGCGAGGGGATCATGAGCTTCTACGACGCCGAAATGTATCGCCTACCGGTGATCGTCTCGGGCAGCACCTACGCCTTCGCCACGCTGGTGGTGACGGCCGCGGCGCTGGTGAGCGCGCTGATGGTGCGCCAAAAGTTGGATCATCTGGACCTCATTGGGGTGCTGAAGACGCGAGAGTGAGATGACGCAAGAATCACAAGATGAAGCCGTGAGACGAGCGAGTCGCAAGCGCAAGGCCGCGCTGAAGAGATGGTTCGGCCGGGGGCTCTTGTTCCTGTCCGTCGCCGGTCTGCTCGGGCTGCTCGCCGTCTCCTTCATGCCGCAGCCCGTGCCCGTGGACGTGACCGAGGTGACACGAGGCAGCTTCGTCGTCTCCGTGACGGAGGATGGACAGACGCGTGTGAAGGATCGCTACGTCGTGTCCGCGCCCATCGCCGGCAACCTCGCGCGCATCACGCTGCACGCCGGAGACGCGGTGGAGGACGGCGCCGTGCTCGGACGCATCCTGCCCATGGCCGCGCCGCTGCTCGACGCGCGCACGCGTGCGCAGAGCGAGGCACGGGTGCTCGCGGCTCAGGCGTCACAACGACAAGCGCGAGCCAGCATCGGACGCGCGGAGGCGGCGCTCGAGTTGGCCCAGAGCCAAGCTTCTCGACGCGAGGCGCTGGCGCAGAGTGGCGCCGTCACCACGGCCGTGCTCGAGGCGGCGTCGGCGACGCGCAGAGCCCGCGCGGAGGAGCTGACGTCGGCGCGCTTCGGTGCGCGTGTGGCGGACTACGAGGTGCGCATGGCGCGGGCGGCGCTCTCGCGCATGGGCGGCGACGCGGGCGAGCAGTTCGAGGTGACGTCGCCCATCGACGGTCGCGTGCTGCGCGTGATCCAATCGAGCGCGGGGGTCGTCGGGCCCGGAACGCCCTTGGTGGAGGTGGGCAACCCCGCGGCCCTCGAGGTGGTGGTGGACGTGCTGACCAACGACGCCGTGCAGATCCACGCCGGCGCGCAGGTCGAACTCTTGCGTTGGGGAGGCGATCACCCTCTGCGCGGACACGTGCGCCTGATCGAGCCGAGCGCGTTCTCCCGAGTCAGCGCCCTCGGCGTGCAGGAGCAGCGCGTGAACATCGTGATCGACCTCGACTCCCCGCGCGAGCAGTGGCAGGCCCTCGGCGACGGATACCGGATTCAGGCCAGCGTGCGCATCTTCGAAGAGGACGCCGCCGTGCAGATCCCCGCCAGCGCCGCCTTTCGCCACGAAGGCGCCTGGGCCGTCTACCTGCTTCGAGACGGAAAGGCGAAGCTCGTGCCCGTCGAGGTCGGCCGCCGTGGCGACCTGATGGTGCAGATCCTCGCAGGCCTAGAGCCGGGCCAAAAGGTGATCGTGCACCCCTCGGATCGCGTAGCCGACGGAGTCGACGTCGCGCTGAGGTGATCCATGTTGATCCACGCGAAGTTGACAATATACGCGCTAAGTTGACAATATACGCGCTAAGTTGACAAGATAACTCATCGTATCGGACAAAACATCAAGGATACGCCTGAGGGCGTCTGGTGAGAGCCTGGAGTCGTGGGCGCGCGGGCTGCCGACTCTGCTGCGATCGGGAGGCGCGCTGAGCAAGGATGTCTCCGCCGCGGTCCGCAAGCATCTGCTGCGCAAGCTGGGGCCTCGACTCTACACGCCGGAGCTCGAGACGCCGGCCGAGCGTCTGATACGCGGGCACGCTGTGGAGGTCGCGTCGCTGCTGATGCCGGGAGCCGTAATCTCTCATCGCTCCGCCTTCGAGATGATCCCGCACGAGGGCACGCTCTTCCTCACGGCGCGCTACGAGCGCACGCTGCGCCTGCCTGGGCTGACGCTGCGCGGCATTCGCGGGCCAGGACCGCAGCCCGGCGATATGCGCGTGCTCGACCTTCATCGAGCGTCGGATGCGCGGGCGAGTCTGGAGAACCTCAAGGCGACGCGCGTGCGGGGCGTATCCCGAGCGCTGCCGCGTCCCGACCTCGAAGAGCGACTCGAGCGCATGCTGCAACTCGGCGGGGAGCAGGCGCTGAATCAGCTGCGCGATGATGCGCGAGAGCTTGCGCCGGCGCTGGACGCGCTGAACGCCCTCGAGAGCCTGGAGCAGGTGCTAGGCGCGTTGATGCACACGCGGAAGAGCACACTGGTGGCGCGCAGCGCGGTGGCGCGTGCGTCCGGGCGCCCCTTCGACGAGAGGCGTGTGCGGCTCTTCGAGGTCCTGGCGCAGGAGCTCACGCAGAGCTGGGCCGACACCCATCGCCCCATCCCACCCATGCTCTCCCATGAGCGCGCTCACCTCGCGTTCGTGGAGGCCTACTTCTCGAACTTCATCGAAGGCACACGCTTCGAGGTCGACGAAGCGGAGCAGATCGTACTTCACGACGCACCCATGACGTCACGGCCCGCGGACGCCCACGATATCCTCGGCACCTATCGCCTGCTCTTCGACGAGAGCGAGATGCGTGTCTCCATGGGGGGCTTCGCGTACGAGGACTTCAGCGCGGCCTTGCGAAGACGCCACGCGACGCTGCTGGCCGGTCGCCCAGAGGCGAGGCCGGGGGACTTCAAGCGGCAGCACAATCGCGCGGGGAACACCCACTTCGTCAGCCCTGAGCTGGTGGAGGGCACGCTCGAGCAGGGCCTCGGCGTGCTGACTCAGCTCACCACCGGCTTTCAACGCGCTGCGTTGATGATGTTCTTGGTCGCGGAGGTTCACCCCTTCGACGATGGGAATGGTCGACTCAGCCGCGCCATGATGAACGCCGAGCTGTGGTCAGACGGCGAGGCACGCATCCTGGTCCCCACCGCCTATCGCACCGACTATCTCGGCACTCTGCGCCGCCTCTCGCGAGATGCTGCTCCGCGCGACTTCGTCCGCATGCTCGACCGCGCCCACGAGTTCACCGCGCGCCTCGACTTCGAAGACATGCAAGAGCTGAAGCAGACGCTCGAGCGCTGCAACGCCTTCGACGACACCGAGCTGCGCATCCTCCGCTTGCCGAAAGAGCGCGCTTAGCCGCCACCTGTGCAGACTAGCCGGTACTCGAATTCGCGCGCCGGGGAGCCGCGGCGGAGGAGCAGATGTTTTTGCTCCGAGGGCTCGACGACTACCTGCTGTGCCTCCGTGCCGTCGCTCGAGAGCTCGCAGCTCACGGTGCTCGGGCAGGTGTTGCGAAGCTCGACCATGTGGTCGTAGCCATAGGCGCGGTAGAGCACCGTCTTGTTGGCCAAGAGGCAGTCGGGCGCCTGCCTGTCGTCGGCGTGACCGAGTCGCACCGTGCCCATGACGCCGAGCACGATCAGCGCTGGCCAGAACTTCAGACCTCGGATGTTCCACGGGCTGCGCATGCCTTCAAGATGCATCCGATTCGATTCGAAGCAAGGGGGGTGGTTCGAGCTTGGCTTTCGAGGTGCTAGAGTCTGCGCATGCGTCGCCGCGTCCTACTGGTTCTGATCGTCTGCGTTGGCTTCTCCACGGGCTGTCCCAAGTCGTCCGCGGATCCCGCGGAGGCCCGGCGTCAGGCAGAGGTCGCGGCCGTGGCGGTCACGGCCGACGATCCCGTGAACGACGACGCGCCGGGCGTGGACGACCCGACCATGGGCGAGGCGCCCGCGGCTCCCCTCGACGTCGACGGCATGAGCGACGGCGAATTGCAGACCGCCTGCTTCCAAGGCAGCCAAGCCGCCTGTGACCGTCTGGGCCACTGACACGCCCACCGTGGACTAGAACAAGTTCGCACCCCGCTATCGATCCACTGGCCGATTCTGCTATCTGTGAAGAGTGTCCCCCACGCCTGGAGTTCCCGTGCGTCACTCGCTGCTATTTCTTGGCCAATGTTGTCTCCTTCTAAGCCTGTCCTGCGCCACCGGTGGCGGATCTGTCCTCGAAGACGCTAGCCGACCCGATAGCTCGACCACGACGCCAGACGCCGAGACCTCGACTGACGCAGGTCCCGACGGCGCGAAGTCGGACGCAGGCGAATTCGATGCGGGCGAATTCGACGCGGGCGTGGACGCCTCGACGGACTCGGGTGCGCCGGTGGACGCGGGGCGACCGTGCTTCTCCGACGAGGGCTGCAGCGACGGCCTCGCGTGCAACGGCGAAGATTACTGCGACATGACGACGAGGCTCTGCGCCGTGCGTCCGCATGCGGGCTGCGACGACGGCATCGCCTGCACGGCGGACAGCTGCGGAGACCCTTCCGGCGACTGCACGCATCTGCCCGACGACAGCCTGTGCGCGCCCACGGAGACCTGCGACCCGACCACGGGCTGCGTCACTCCGCCCGCCTGCAGCGGCGACGCCGAGTGTGACAACGGCAACTTCTGCGACCTGCGATCCCGCCGTGGGCTGCCGCAGCGGCGCAGCCCCGAGCTGTGACGACGGCGTGGCTTGCACGGCGGACTCGTGCGACCCCGCGGCGGGCAGCGGCGGCGCCTGCGCCCACATCCCCGCGGACGTGGACCGTGACGGCTACGTCGCCCTCGGCTGCATGGGCGGCGACGACTGCGACGATGGCGCGTTCGCGGTGCACCCGGGCGCCACGGAGACCTGTGACGGAACCGACGAAGACTGCAACGGCGCGGTGGACGACGGCGCCGGCATGAGCTGTGTGCTCGGCTCGGGCGCTGCGAGCTGTACAACCGCTTGCGGAACCGCGGGCAGCCAGAGCTGCAACTCGAGCTGCGGCTTCTCGACCTGCGTCGCCGCGGCGGAGACCTGCGGCAACAGCTGCGACGACGACGGCAACGGCATCGCCGACGACGGCTGCGCCGTGCCCGCGCCGCCGAATGATCTGTGCGCCGGCGCCGTCGCGCTCTCGGGAAACGGAACGATCGCGGGCACGTTGATCGGCGCCACGGCCCAAGCCTCCGGCTGTGGAGGCGTCGAGGTCTTCTACAAGGTCACGGTCAGCGTGCGCAGCTTCGTCTACCTCGACACCTTCGACAGCAGCCTCGACACCGCGATCTCGTATCGCTCCACCAGCTGCCCTGGATCGGCCATCTCGTGCAACAACGACGCCTGTGGACGCGTCGGGAGCCAGCTCACCACCCTCGTCGATCCCGGCACGCACTACTTCTCCGTGCACGTCGCGTCCTCCTCGGTCGTCCCTGGCACCTTCAGTCTGCGTTACGTGATGATGCCGGCGTCGAGTGGAGCGAACATCTTGCTCTCCAGCGTGGGCAGTTACTCGGGCCGCACGAGCGGCGGCAGTGGGATCGCGGCGAGCTGTGGATCGAGCAGCTCCGCTGGCGCAGAGGACGTCTACTACTGGACGCAATGCCCGGGGCAGAACCGCAGCGTGAGCGCGACCCTGTGCAACTCCTCCACGGGCTGGGACACCGTGCTCCACGTCGAGCACGACGGAAGCTCCGTGGCCTGCAACGACGACGACGACTTCGACTGCTTCGAGAACTCCTTGGCTTCGGCGCTCTCGACCACGGCCAGCGGCGCGGGGCTCTTTCAGCTCGTGGTCGACGGCTTCAATTCGAGCGAGTCGGGCAGCTACCGCCTCGACGTCGACAGGTTCTGAGGCGGAGGCGGATTTTACCCAAGCCTTACGCACCGCCCGCGGGATCGTGGCAGCATGGAGGGATGACGGAGCTCGCTGACGACCGCGTCTTGATCGTGGAGGATGAGGAGCCAATCCTGGCCGGACTGGTAGAGCTCTTCGCAGGTCAGGGCTTCGCCCCGGACTCGGCCGTGGACGGCGTGATGGCCTTGGAGCGCCTAGCCGCGAACGAGTATCGCCTCGTCATCTTGGATCTGATGATCCCCCGGATCGATGGTCTCGAGGTGCTGCGACGACGGCGCGCCGAGGGTGACTACACGCCCTTCCTGATCCTGACGGCCAAGGGCGCTGAAGAGGACGTGGTCGCCGGTCTCGAGGCGGGCGCCGACGACTACGTCACCAAGCCCTTCGGCATCAAAGAGCTGGTCGCGCGGGCCAAGGGCTTGCTGCGTCGCTCTACCCAGGAACCCGAGACACTTCGATGCATCCACGTGGGCGAGGTCACCATCGACAGCGACCTCTTGCGGGTGAGTTGGAGCGGCGGCGAGCTGCGCCTCACGGCGCGTGAGGGCGCGCTGCTCTCCTATCTGGCGAGCCGTCGACACCGCGTCGTGACTCGCGAAGAGCTGTTGGTGGATGTCTGGGGCTATCGCGACGGTGGCGTCCGAACGCGCACGGTCGACGTTCACGTGCAGCAGCTGAGGGCGAAGCTCGCTGTCGTGCCGGGCGGCGCGGACTTCATCCGCACCGTGCGAGGTCGCGGCTACCGCTTCGAGCCGGACCTGAGATGAGGCGACTGCTCGCCCTCACGCTCGGAGTCGCCTTGCCGACGATCCTGCTCAGTGGCGGATGGCTTCGGGCGTCGGGCGCGGAGCGGGACGCCGTGGAGCGCGAGCAGCGGACGCGCCTCGAGCGCTCCGCAGACACCATCCGCGCGGCGGTGGACGAGGGGCTCGAGGAGCTGAGACGCCGCGAGGACGCGCGCCCCTTCTATCTCTACAACCACTTCTACAGCCCGCCCTCGGTGGTCGCGGTGAACGACCCGGTCGCGATCACGCCGCTTGCCCTCACTCCACAGGACGCGCGCGTCGTCGGCTACTTTCAGATCGATCCCGATGGGACCCTGAGGACGCCCTACACCGTCACGGTGGGCGCCCCCGACACGCCCCGCTCCCGCAGGATCCGGCGGCTGCTCGCCGCACCTGAGTTCGCCGGACTGCGCGCCCTCACGCACGCACAAGGGCAGGACGAGCACAGCCTCTTGGCCGCCGCGTCACCGCCCGCGAGGATCGCCAACGCGCCGGCTCCTACGCTTCGGGGGGAGCGCAGGTCTGGGCATCGTTCGGGCTCGCGGGACGGCATGACGAGCGGTCGCGATGGTCCGAAGGTCGACAACGCCTTTGGACCACAGGGGCCTCTCACGCTCAACCTGAACACCTGGGGAAACGAGGTCTATGAAGACATTCAGGCCGCCCAAGCTGGAGATCTCGAGGCCACCCTCCGCGTCCAAGCCCGCGGCCGCGCGGCGCCTCTGACTCGCCGCAGGGAGGTCCCGTGGGGCGCCTACGGCGCAGTCGCGCAGCAGGCCCAATCACTCACGCGGCCTCCACCTGTTCCCGCTCCCATCGGCCCGACGCTCGCCAACAGGACGCAGCAAGAGGCCGAGGTTGGGTACACCGACATGGCCTGGTACGAGCTCGGGCAGGAGGTGTTGCTCCACCGCATCGTGAGCCATGGAGGGGCGGCCGTGGTGCAAGGCGTCGTGCTCGATCGGGCGCAGCTCGTCGAACATTGGCTGCCGTCGCTGGTCCGACGTCACAGCGCCACCGATACGCCCGACGTGGTGGCCGCCGGGGAGCGCGCCGACTGCTCCTATCGACCTCGGGTCTCGCACATCCTGACGGGCGTCGAGCTCTGCTATCCCGAGGCGGCCTCGGGGACCGCCACGGCGGCGCTGGACGCATCTCAGAATCTTCAGCGGGGCGCGCTGGTGGGGCTGCTCTTGATCGTCGCGGTCGCCCTCTTCACCTTCGACCGCTCCGTGCGACGGAGCGAAGAGCTCACGCGCCAAAAATCCGCGTTTGTGTCCGCGGTCTCCCACGAGCTGCGCACACCTCTGACGACCATCCGCATGCACGCGGAGATGCTCGAAGAGGGACTGGTCAGCGAAGCTCGGCGACCGACGGTGTACGCGGAGCTCGTGCACGAGAGCGTACGCTTGGCGCGTCTGGTGGAGAACGTGCTCGAGGTCTCACGGCTCGAGGAAGGACAACGTCCACTGCGTGTTCAGTTCGATGATCTGCGGGCTCATGTCGAGGAGGTCGTCTCCCACTATCGACCCTTCGCCGAGCGCAGAGGGTTTCGCGTCACGGGGCCCGGCGAGGGGTCGCCCGTCGAGCTGCACTTCGATCGCCAAGCGCTGGAGCAGATCGTGGTGAACCTGCTCGACAACGCCTTGAAGTACGCCGCTAGTGGGCGCCGTGAGGTCCACGTGAGCGTCGATGTCGAGGACGGACAGGCACTGTTGAGCGTGCGCGATCACGGTCCCGGAATTCCCGTCGAGGAGCGCGAGAGGGTCTTGGAGCGCTTTCATCGCGTGGAGCGCGCCGAGACCATCCACAACCCTGGCACGGGCATCGGCCTCTCCTTGGTGCACGACCTGGCGCAGGCTCACGGAGGGTTCGCCGAAGTGCGTGAAGCCGACGGAGGTGGAGCTCTGGTCATCGTCAGCCTTCCGCTTGTTTAACAGGACTCTTACATCGCGCTTCATGATCCCGAGCTAATGTGAATAGGTCGCCTTGGGGAGACTTCAGGAGGTTTCATGAAACGATATTCGAATGTGCTGGTCTTCACGCTGGTCTTCACCTTAGCCGCCTTCGATTGGTTCCTCGGCGGGACCACGGCTCAATTGGGGGATGGCAGGCTAGGGGGCATTGGTGCCCAAGCGCCCGAGACGATCCCCGCTGACGCCTTCCTGACCGGACCGACGGCGCAGCACGCGAGCTTCGAGGGCCTGGAGGTGAAGCTCGAGCGTGCCCCGAATGCGCGCTTCGTGCTCGTCTTTCACAACCCGGACACCCGGGAGCACGTTAGCGATCTCGAGGTCGACTGCGTACAACAGACCGGGAGCCCCATGGCTCGTATGACGCCTCCGCCCACGGTCCTGCACACGGAGCGCGTCAAGCTCACAATCGCCGCCGGGGCCACGGTGCGCAGGGAGCTGGAGGTGGAGATCGCCGCGCCCGAGGTGAACCGAGAGGTGCCTGCCTTCGCGGCTTACACGTCCACCAGCTTTCGACTTCGGCGCGTGAACGCGAACGCCGACGACTCCCTCCTGGCCGTGCTCCGCTGGTCGGCGGGTTGAAGAAGAAGGCGCGGCGGATCTGGGCGCCACTGCTGATCGTGATGGCGGCGCAGCTCGCTATCGTCACGGGTCGGCGGGCGTTCGGTGCGGAGGAGACGGGGCCAAGCGCTCGACCTGGCGCGATGATGGTCGCCGCCGGTGGGCCGATCCAAGAGCTCGCGATTCAGTTTCACCGAACGGGGGCCGAGCTCTTCGCGAGCGTCTATCGGCAACTCTTCGCCGCCATGGACGAAGGCACGCAGGTTCACGTGATCGTGAGCGACGAGGCGGATCGCGTGCTCTTCGAGCGACTGCGTCGAGCCTGGTTGCGTGAAGACGGTCACGGTCCGGGCGTGCGCTATGTGATCGTCGGTCGGCCGATCACCTCGTGGGCACGGGACCGCCTGGCCGTGCTCGACCCGGGGGCCGATGGGGCGCTGACGATCCTCGCGCCTCCCGCGCCCATGACGGGTGTCGAAGCGCGTGCCAACGACTGGCTCGTCCCCTGGGCGCTGAGTGAGTATCTCGGTGACGCGGCGAGCCTCGAGCGCGCGATCTTTCGCTTCGAGGGTGGCGACCTGATCGCCGACGCGGATCACGTCTACGTCGCCACGCCCCTCTTCGAACGCAACCCGGATGTGAGTGCCGAGCGCGTCCTAGCTCAGCTTCAGATCACCCTGGGGCGCCCGATCTTGCGCATTGGTCGAGAGGGGCATCCGTCGCCCTCGCATCACATCGGCATGTTCGTCACGCCTCTGGGCGAGGGCGTCGTGCTCTATGGAGATCCCGAGATGGGTCTAGCGCTTCTCCGGGACCGCGACGCGCTCATGGTGGCCGGCGCTCCTCTGGTCATCGATCGCACGGCCGAAGCCCGAGCCCCCTTCGCCGAGGTGCGAGACGCGCTCACGGCGGCAGGCCTCCGGACCGTCGCCTTGCCACTCTTGGTCTCGGACCAAGCGCACGTGTGGCTCAGCTACAACAACGTCTTCATGGAGCGGCGACGTGACGGTCGCCTTCACGTCTACATGCCGACCTACGACCTGCCCGAGTTCGACCTCGCCGCGCGGCAGGTCTACGAATCTCTCGGCGCCGTGGTGCACCCCATCGACGTGTCCCATCTGTTTCGCCTCGGCGGCACCGTGCGCTGTCTGGTGGCGCCTCTGCGGCGGCTCCGCCCCGAACCGTGAAGTCGGGTCAGTCGCTGGGCGCGTCCTGCGGGATCACGGCGAGGCCGAGCTCCGCGAGCTGCGCTGCGTCCACGCTGCCGGGCGCCTTGGTCATGAGATCGTTGGCGCGCGAGGTCTTGGGGAAGGCGATCACGTCGCGGATGGAGTCGGTCTCGGCGGCGAGCATGGCGATGCGGTCCATACCGAGGGCGATGCCGCCGTGGGGTGGCGCGCCATAGGTGAGGGCATCGAGCAGGAAGCCGAATTTGTCGCGACCCTCCTCATCCGAGAGGCCGATCACGCGGAAGACCTGTGCCTGCACCTTGGGATCGTGCAGGCGGATGGAGCCGCCGCCGATCTCGAATCCGTTGAGCACCAGATCGTAGCGGTAGCAGCAGACCTTGCCCGGATCGCTCTCGAGGATCTCGAGGCTCTCGTCGTGGGGTCGCGTAAAGACATGGTGCGCCGCCGCCCAGCCGCCCTCGTCCGTGCGCTCGAAGAGGGGAGGGTCGATCACCCAAGAGAAATTCCAGTCGCCCCCAGCGCCCGTCTCGGGGATCAGCCCGAACTTCTTGCCGAGGTGCAGGCGCAGGTTGGCCATCACGGTCTGCACGCGCGCCTCGGGTCCCGACTGAAAGAGGATCAGGTCGCCGGGCCCAGCGCCCACCGCCTCGTTGATGGCGAGGCGCATCTCGTCCGTCACGCTCTTGCTGAGCGGGCTCTGCGTCCAGACTCCGTCCTCTCCGACCTTGGCGCGCGCGAGCCCCTTGGCGCCGAAGCGCTTCACGACCTTCTCGAGCTCGTCCACCTGCTTGCGGCTCATGGCGTGCTCCGCGGGCACCACGAGCGCCTTCACCAACTCCTCGGGCAAGTCCGCGCGATAGGTCCCGTCGCGGAACTTTTCGGCGATCTCCGCGAAGAAGCCGATGCCGCCTCCGCCATGCTCGGTGACCAGTGCCGTGAGGTCCGTGTGCTTCATCTCGAAGCGCAGATCGGGCTTGTCGTTGCCGTAGTCGCGCATGGCGTCGTCGAAGCGCATGCGCGGGAAGGCGCCGTCGGGATAGCGCTCGAGCAGATCGATGCCGAGCACCTCGCGCCACAGCCGGAAGACGAGCCCCTCGATGATCTCGAAGAGATCGTCCTGGTTGATGAAGGACATCTCCACGTCGATCTGCGTGAACTCGGGCTGGCGATCGATGCGCAGATCCTCGTCACGGAAGCAGCGCACGATCTGGTAGTAGCGATCGTAGCCGGCGCACATCAAGAGCTGCTTGTAGAGCTGCGGGCTCTCCGCGAGTGCGTAGCAGCTGCCGGGGTAGAGACGCGCCGGCACCAGGAAGTTTCGCGCGCCGCCGGGCGTGTACTTCACGAGGAGAGGCGACTCGACCTCGGTGAAGTCGTGCTCGTGGAAGTAGCTGCGCGTGTGGTGGTTGAGACTCGAGCGCATCAACAGGTTCTTCATCAGCTGTGGCCGACGTAGATCGAGGTAGCGATGCTCGAGGCGCTTCTCCTCGGCGGTGTCGATGTCGTCCTCGATCAGAAAGGGCGGCGTCTTGGCCTCGTTGAAGACGTCCGCCTCGAGCACGGCGATCTCGATGGCGCCGGTGTCCATGCGCGGGTTGGCCTTCTCGCGGGCGCGCACCTTGCCTCGAACGCCCAGAACCCACTCCGTGCGGGCGCGCTCGGCGATCGGGAACGGATCCGCGCAGATCTCCGTGTCGAAGACCAGCTGCGTGACGCCCGTGCGATCGCGCAGGTCGATGAAGACGCAGCCGCCCAGGCTACGCCTCGCCTGCACCCAACCGAAGAGCACGACCTCTTGGTCGCTGTCCTCGGCGCGGAGCTCGCCGCAGCCATGTGTCCTCTTCAGCTCGTCGATGAAGCGCGCCATGTCGTCCTCTTGGTCCTGACCCGGGTGTCGGGGAGACGGAGGCTAGCCCCGGCGGCCCGAGGGTCAAGACGCTGAGCTGTGAGGGCCCGACGATTTGAGGCAACTCGGTGCGCTTCGGGACGATGACAGGGCATGAACAGCCAGACACGCCCGGAACGCGACACGAACGCCCTCGAACCCGAGGACACCCTCCCTCGCTTCGCCTCGCCGCCACCCCAGCATTCAGAGCAATTTCACGGGTTTGGGGCTCCCACACGCTGGCTACGCCTCGGTCTGCTGCTGTTGCTCGGCGTGCTCGTGCTTCACGTCGCCAAGCAGCTGATGCGCGGCCCGCTCGTGCCGCAGCTCGCGGGGTTGGCGGACGCGTTCGGGAACATGCCCGCACTCGAGTGGCTACCGGCGACGCTGATCCTCGCCGCCTGCATGCTGAGCGCCAGCGTGGGCCTACGTGATCCGAAGGCCAAGGCCGCCGGCCTGCTGCCACTGCTCGGCCTGGCTGCGCTCCCATTGGTGTTCACGCTGCTCTTGAATTACTGGCGCTGATTCGAAGATCGAAGGCCTGGCCGGATCGTCAGGAGCAGATCCCGTCGATGCACTCCTTGCCCGCGGCGCAATCCGCGCTGACGGCGCAGTTGCTGGTGGCTTCGTTGGTGGTTGCGCAGAAGCGGTCGAGGCAGAAGTTGAACTGCACGTCGACGCGCAGGCACTCGGCGCTCTCGGTGCAGGGCGTGCGGCAGACGCCGCCCACGCAGGGGTGGCCTGGCTCGCAATCCGAGTCGCTACCGCAGAAGGGATGGGGCCGGTTGTCCACGGCGCAGGTGCCAGCGTTGCAGTAGCGACCGGTGCCGCAGTCGGTGTCCGTCGCGCAGCCGTCGATGCAGGTCGAGTCGACGCAGATCTGTCCGGCAGCGCAGTCGGCGTTCGCGGTGCACTCACCCGTGACGGGCGGGATGTCGCGGCAGATGCTGGCCTCGCAGGTCTGTCCCGTGGGGCAGCCGGCCGCCGAGTCGCAGCCGAGGGGGCAGGCGCCGTCGACGCAGATGCGTCCGGGGCCGCACTCGGCGTTGAAGCGACAGATGTCCGTGTCGGCGCGGCACTCGCCGGAGATGCAGCTGAAGCCGGTGGAGCACTCGCCCGTGGCGGAGCAGTCACAGCCCGCGTCGCCGCAGGTGGTGTCTGCCACACAGCTGCCGTCCACGCAGCTCACGCCGGAGGCCGCGCAATCCGCGGTCACGCTGCAGGTGCCCGGGTTGGGCGTCGGCGGGGGTTCGGTCGGGTTCAAGCACGCGTCGTCGCGGCAGACCGTACCTTGGGGACAATCCGAGCTGCTGCTGCACTCGGACACACAGCCCACATCAGTGCAGACCGCACCCTCGCTGCACTCGTAGTCGCCGAGACAGGCGGGCCGCGTCGGTGCGTCCACGGGTCGGCAGCCGAGACCGTCGCAGTAGAAGCAGCCGGTGTCGTCACAGTAGTAGTCCTCCGAGCCGCAGGCGCTGAGCGCGAAGCCGGCGACGAGAACGAAACTGAGGATCTGTAGAGTACGCATCATGTTCACCCGTGGGTCGCTAGCGTCGAGCCGTGCCATCGTGCTCGATTCGTGCCGACGCAGCCTGTGTTGCAGAAGTCTGATCCACGATCCGTGCCAGGTCGAATGGCGACGATCATGCATGAAAGTGACGGAGAGCATCGTGCACGAATGGACCAGCGTGAACCAAAGTTCACGAGTGCGCGACACAAAGCGAGTGTAGCATGTCCGGCGTGAGAGCCTCCTTGGTCGTCGTCTTGGTTGTGGGCTGCGCCTCGACGGGCTGCGGCTCCGCCCCTCCTGCGCGCGGCGCGACTGAGACCTTGCGAGCGTATGTGGCGGCCGTACGCGCAGATGACCCCCACGCGGCGTACCAGCTCTTGGACGCGGCCACACGTGCGCGCACCAGCGAGGCGGACTTCGGCCGGCGCATGCGCGAGGCGCGCGCGGAGCTCTTGGAACAGGCCGAGGCGTTGGCTCGCGGGCTCGACCGGCAGCCCGCTCGGGTCGAGGCACGCATCGACCTCGCGGACGGCGAGCGCGTGCTCCTGGTGG
>JAADHO010000019.1 GCA_013151775.1 Deltaproteobacteria bacterium
GGCCTGAGCGTCTCGGACGTGACCATCCCCACGGGCGCGACATCGGCTCCGGTCCCGGTCACGGGAGTCACCGCCTCGCCCACCCCCATCACCATCACCGCCTCCCTCGACGGGGTCATGCAGACCGCGGACGTGCGCGTCATCGGCGCCGCCGAGGCGCCCCGCCTGGTGGATCTTTCGCCCGCCAGCGCCACGATCTCCGTAAGCGCGACCGAGTCCTTCAGGGTGAGCCTGGACATCCCGGCACCCACCGGTGGCGTGACCGTCCTGCTCTCGCTGGACATGGGCGGGAGCGTACCCGCCAGCGTCGACATCCCGGCGGACGCGATCAGCGCCAGCTTCATGCTGACCGCCGGGGCGACCGCGACCTCGGGCACGCTCAGCGCCACGCTCAACACGGACATGTTCAGCTCGGCCATCACCATCAGCGACGCGCCCACGGGACACCTCGTGATCAACGAGGTGGACTACGACCAACCCGGCGCCGACATGGGCGAATTCCTCGAACTCTATAACGGCGACAGCTCCCCGGTGGATCTGACGACCCTGTCGGTGGTCTTCGTCAATGGCTCGAGCAGCGTGGACTACCGCACGGTGGATCTCACAGGCAGCCTCGGAGCGGGTGAGTACTTGGTGCTGGCCAACACCGGCGTCAGCGTGCCCGCCAGCGTCACGCGGATCGACATTCCGAGCAACGGGATCCAAAACGGCGCGCCGGACGGCGTCATGATCCTCGACACCAGCACGAACACCATCGTGGACGCCTTGAGCTACGAGGGCTCGATCACGGCGGCCACGGTCTCGGGCATGACCTTCAACCTGGTCGAGGGCACGCCCACCACGGCCGAGGACAACAACACCGACGTGCTCTCCCTCGTGCGCATGCCCAACGGCACGGACACGGACGACGCCAACTCGGACTGGACGACCAGCAGCACGCCGACCCCGGGCGCGGCCAACACGCCCTGAGGCACTTCACACTCCTGCGAGATCCACTCATGTGACATCTAGCGCTGTCTCAGCGCTGGAGACGCGGGCATTCACACGTCATGACGTGGGTTGGACATCGCGCGTTGCCCTACCGTCCCGGCGGATGCTAGAGTCGCATGCCTGCGGATGTTTCTTCCACGACTTGTTCCGGGGGGAAGGAGCCACACGCTAACGTGAGCCGCTTAGACGCCAACGCCCTCGAGGCCGCACTGACCGAAGCCGAGCTGGAGATTTACCAGAAGATCGGCACGGACATCCTGCTCGCAGAGCGCGTCCGGCTGCACATGATGGACTCTGGTGTACGCCTGCGGGTGGAGAGTGGCTGTGAAGTGCGCTTCACCACCCGCTGCCAGCGTTCCGACTTCCCGTCCGATGACGAAGCTGCGCTCTATGCGCGCGTACGCGAGGCGACTGGCCCGCTCGCACAGGCGCAGGGCTTTCGGGAGGTGGGCGCCGAGCGCGTGCAAGTGACCGACCCGATGGACGCGAGCAAGCTGCTCGACACCTGGCACGAGATCACCTGGGCCCGCGCGGTCACGGACACGCAGCAGGCGGTGGAGCTGGCACGCTGGGCCCTGACGGTGGAGAAATACGTCGCAAGCTAGGCCTGCACGCGCACCTTCTCGGCCCAGGCTCCCCGTGGACCATCCTTGAGCTCGAACTCCACGGGCTGACCTTGCTCGAGGGTCTTGTAGCCCTCACCTTGGAGCTGGGAGTGATGAACGAAGACGTCATCGCCGGCCTGGACCTGGATGAAGCCCCAGCCCTTGGCGTTGTTGAACCACTTGATCGTGCCTGCGCTCATCTCGGCCCCCGCCCGCGATGGATACCCCCCATCACGTAGTCAGATGTGTTCCTAGCGAACACCTGACCCTATCTCGACACACACCGAAGTCAAGGCTGCGATGGGGCGCGAGCACTAGGGATAGAGGCGGCTCACGCTCCAGCCTCGAGCCTCGCGCTCGAAGGCGAAGCGGTCGTGCAGGCGCGCTACGCCGTCGTGCCAAAACTCGATGCGCCTCGGCACCAGCAGGTAGCCTCCCCAGAAAGGCGGGCGCTCCACTCGTCGGCCTGCGAAGCGCGCGGCGACCTGCGCCACACGCGCCACCAGCGCCGCCCGAGACGTCAGCTTTTGGCTCTGCTTGGAGGCCCAGGCGCCGAGCCGGCTGTCGAGAGGCCGCGAGTCGAAGTAGGCGTCGGCGCGCGCGTCCTCGAGCAACTCGGTCTCGCCCGCGACGCGGATCTGCACGCCCGTGCTCTCCCAGTGGAACGCCAGAGCCGCGTGGGGGTTGTCGGCCAGCTCCCGGGCCTTCTGGCTCCGCAGGTTGGTGAAGAAGACGAAGCCGCGGGCGTCCACGCCCTTGAGCAAGACGAAGCGCACGGAGGGCACAGCCTCTCGGGTGGCCGTGGCCAGGGCGCAGCGGCTGGCGTCGAAGCGCTCCGTTGCGCGAGCGCGCTCGAGCTCGCGCACGAAGCGGGCGATGGGGTCTTCCTTGGCGTCCATTGCTGACTCCGAGTCGCGCCGCGGGATCCACCGGCGCAGGGCCTCCTAGGCCGGGACGAGAGACTTGTAAACCCCTGGTCGCAGGACCGAGCCCTCTCGTGATAGTGTTCGCGCCGCTCCGCATGGATAATACAGCAGACCAACTCATCGCTCGGCTGCGAGCACAACCGGATGACGCTGCAGCCTTCTCGGCGCTCCGGGCCCACTACCAACAGATCGGCGACTTCGCCTCGTTGGCGAACTTGATCGAGGGCTGGGCCGGACGTCACACGGACGCCAACACGGCCGCCACGGCGCTGACGGAGGCGGGGGAGCTCGTCCACCGTTATCTGGGCGATCCGCGCCGCGCCGCGACGCTCTACGAACAGGCCCTGGGCAGACGTCCCTCCCACGACGAGGCCGCCACGCGTCTCGAGACCATCCTCGAAGAGTCGAACGATCCGTCTCGTCTCGCCGCCATGCTCGAGCGCCGGGGGCTGGCTCTGGCCCAGACCGGCGCCGACGCGCGCGTACTCGCCCGCATTCACCTCAAGGCGGGACAGGTCTGGCACCAGAGCCTCGGCCGGCCCGACAAGGCCGTCGGCTTCTACCGCAAGGCCTTCGAGGCCGACCCGAGCCTGGTCCCCGCCATCTACGGCGCCAGGGAGGTCTACAAGGCCGCGGGCAACCTGAAGGCGGCCGCCTCGCTCTATGAGATGGAGGCACGCGCCGAGCCCGATCCCGCGCGTCGGGTCGCCCTGCTCCGAGAGCTCGCCCAGCTGCGAGCGGACGACCTGTCGGATCTGGCCGGGGCGCTCTCTGCCCTGGAGATGGCCCTCACGCAGGCGCCCGGGGATCTCTCCGTCCTGCACGAGATGGCCACGCTGTTGCTGCGACGCGCCGAGGCCGCCCAAGAGCCACGCGCGGCGGAGCAGGATCGGCGCAAGGCGGCGGACGCCCTCTACCAGATGGCTCAGGTCGTGCCCGCGGAGCACGGCGTCGCCTACTGCGAGGCGGCCCTCGACGCCGTCGCCGGGCACGAGGGCGCCTTGGAGCTGCTCGAGCGCCTCGCCGAATCCGAAGACCGCCCCGAGCTCTTGCCCCTGCGTTGGGTCGGCTACCTCTCGGCCTCGGGAGACTCCCCGGGCGCCAACGAGCGACGCTGGAAGCTGGGAGAGGCCTACGTTACGGCAGGCCAAGCACAGGACGCCATCGTGTGCTTCGAGCCCCTGCTCAGCCAAGGCGACGCCCGCGCCGCCGAGGCGCTGATCGCGCTCTACCGTCAGGTGGGACGCGAGGCAGACGTGCCCCGGGCCCTGGAGGTCGTCACGGCCGCCCTGCCCCC
>JAADHO010000385.1 GCA_013151775.1 Deltaproteobacteria bacterium
GGACCCGTGAAGTTCATCTGCGCGATGCCCGCCGAGTCGGTGGAGAGGGAGCCCGCCAGGTCCAACCCCGAGACCGCGAGGTCCGCCACGAGGGGGCGACCGAGGGGATCGCTGACCGTGAGATAGGCCATGCTAGGTCGTCCCGTGACCACGTTGGAGGGATCGGCGATCAGGTTGATCATCAGCGGCGCAGCAGCCAGCGGCAGCGAGCCCGAGCCGCGCTCGAGCTGACCGGCGGTGTCCGTGACCTCGGCGTTCAGCGTGAGGGTGTCGCCGCGATCTTCGAGGGCTTCCCCGCCGAGAGTCAGCGGAACGGTGACGCTGAAGTCGTAGCCGCCCTCGGCGTCCGTGGTACCGAAAAGAGAGCCCACCGGCACGCCGACGAGCGTGCGCGCGTCCACCGACACGCTCGCTCCCACGACGGGCTCGCCGAAGACATAGAAGGCGCTGACGTGGCCTCGCACCTCCTCGCCGGGCAGGGCGAAGGGCGTGTCGGTGGTGACGTTCACCGTCATCACAGGCAAGTTGTAGCGCTCCACGGGTAGCTCGAGCTGTGTGCTGCGCCCATCGATCTCGGCGGAGAACTTCCACGTGCCCTCGTTGACGCGCACGTCCGTGGGCACACTCACCGCGGCCACACCGTAGGCGTCGGTGCGCGCCGAGCGCCGAAAGACCTTGTTGCCCTCACCGTCGCGCGCCTCGAAGGAGGCCTCCGTATCGGCCACGGGCAGACGATCGGGGCCGCTGACGGCGAGCAGGCGCAAGAGCACGCTCTGCCCCGGCTTGTAGATGGTCTTGTCGCTGCTGAGGTAGAGCTGGTTGTCCTCGCGGGTCGACACGGCGTGGGTGGTCCAGACCTGAGTCGTTCCATCGCTGACCGTGACCCGGATGCGCCCCGCGCTCACTCCCTCGGGGAGCCGGATCTGCCGCATGAGATCGCCGCGCTCGTCGGTCGTGCCGCGGAAGAGCTCGGTGCTCCGCTCCTCCGTGTCGACGCTGTAGAGCAGCTCCGCGACCACATCGACACCAGCCACCGCGGCGCCCGTGTCCGGGTTGTGCACGAGCACGCGCAGGGGCGACTCGGCGCCGGGTGAGAGCTCCGTCGGACCGTTCACCCACACGTCGAGTCGGCCCAAGGATTGGTAGAGGCTGCGCTTGCCATAGAGCCGCCCGGAGGAGGTCTCCACGGACCAGCCGAGCACCATGGTCGCCGTGTCCACACGCGCAAGGCCCGCGCCTAGACCCGAAACGACGACGCGATAGGTCTCGAGCTCGGTCGACTGATTCAGCGAGGTCTCGCCGCCGCCGAGCTGCACGAATTCACGACCCGCGGCGTCGTAGACGGTGACCCTCAGCACGCCCTCGATGTCGTCCTCGCCCACGCGCTCGACGGGGATCAGCAGCTCGAGATCGTCACCCACGATCGAGGCGCGGATGTCGGACTCCTGCACGGCAGCCCAGTCGCTGCGCAGGAGCTCCACAGGTGGCCTGCTCTGACCGCAGCCCGCGACCAGAGACAAGCCGACGATCAGCGCCGAGGTGCGCGCGAGCGCCGCTCGAGAAGGACGAGTGAGGATAGCCATGCGAAACTCCCAGGACCGCCTTGGGGAAAGAGACGGCCTGGGGACCAACACAGCAAGTCACGTGCCGAGCCGGATCTCGCGCGTTCTCGTCTCACATGGCACACAGATGTGCCATGTGAGGCCGCGCGAAGCGCGGACGCGGCACGTTTTGGCACAAAAACCAGGGCGCGCTCTAGCGAATGGCGATGCGCGCGCGGCGTTCGGAGAGGTCGTGGGCCAAGCGTGCCCGCGGATCCGTGCGTGGATCGACGACTCCCCACTCCAGCATGCGATTCAGCGCCAGGACGTGCATCCCGAGGAGCACGTGGTCTCGAGCGCGGCAGGCGTGGCGTGGCGTGGGCGTGCTGACGGAAGCGTCCGAGCTGCCGAGGGCGCGGGCGCAGCGAGCCAAGGCCAGCCGAGCGGTGGCCTGAGCGTCCCGCAGGCGACCGCTCGCCTCGTAGGCTTGGGCCAGGCGATGAGCCACCAGAGGATGCTCACGCACGGCCGGATCCGCCGCGGAGAGCACAGCCACGGCCAACCCCGGGCGCCGCAGCTCGAGGTAGGTCTCGGCCAGCTCACGGGTGGCGTCCGCGTCCTCGGGGTGCCGCGCGACGGCGTCCTCGAGGGCGGCGAGCTGTCGCACCTGAGCGTCCGCGGGATCCATGATCGCGACCGGATCGGCGACCGTGAGCGAGGCGAAGCCAACGGCCAGGCACGCGAGCAGGAAGATGTTGAACTCGGTCTCCACGGGGCCTCCGGTCTGCACATGGGACAGCGACGATACGCGGGAGTTCCCGACACTCCCGTATTTCATACGCGACCCGCCGAGGAATCTTCCCCTCGGGCGTATGGAGTAGACGCGCGACCCGACCGAACGCGCTATACACGCGGCCCATGGATGAGAAGCCACACGTCGACCCTCGACTTCGCACCACCCTGCGCGTGGCTCTGATCGCCACGCTGCTCGGGAGCTGCGGCGTGGCCAACGGCGTGGGTCAGCTCTCCCAGACCTCGGTGGCCAGCGACGCCGGCCCTCTGGACGCCTCGGGAGACCCGGCCCTCCGCGACGCCGCGCGCGAGACCAACGCGGTCTTCTCCGAGCTGCTGAACCAGGACCCGCTGCGCCGCGTGTTCGCCGCCGCGAACGTCGGACTCTCGCTGCTGCTCGCCTTCGCCGGCATGCTCCTGATGATGCGCCGCGAGTCGGCGCCCTGGTGGCTGACCCAGGCCGTGATCGCCAACAGCCTGTTCATCTTGGCGCAGGCGCTGGCGGTGATCTGGCGCATCCACGAGTTCTCGCCGCGCCTCACGACAACCCTGGACACCTACCTGCGGGCCGCGAACCCCGCCGAGGCGGCCGAGCTAGGTGACTTCGCCTGGGGCCTGGCCACCACCTACATGATGATGGGCACGGTGGCTCTGTGGGCGCTGCTGCGCACGCTGATCCACCTGCTCGTGGCCTGGCGCGCGCGCAAGCCCGACGTGCGCGAGCTGCTCGCGGAGACCCAACGCAAGCGCGGTTGATCGGGCAGGCTCAGAACTCGACGCGGCGCATGACGGCACGCGGGAGGTGGCGGATCACGGCCATGACGGCGCGCCAGGGGGCGGGGGCGTAGACGACGGCGTCGCCTCGATCCATGGCCTTCAGCACGCTGCGCGCGACGTCCTCCGGATCGCCCGCGAAGGGGGGCTCGGGCAGGCCGGCGGTCATGCCGGTGCGCACGAAGCCGGGCTTCACGGTCAGTACGCGCAGCCCCTCGGCGCGGTAGCGATGGTCGAGGCCCTCGAGGTAGCGGCTGAGGCCTGCCTTGCTCGCGCCATAGAGCACGATGGGCTTGCGGCCGCGATCCCCCGCCACCGACGAGAAGACGCAGAGGTTGCCGCCGCCCTGGGCGAGCAACCTGCGCCGCGCCTGCTCGCAGAAGAGCACGCTGTGCGTGAAGTCGACGCGCAGGAGACGCGCGAGCAGCTCGGAGTCCTCCTCGAGGGCCTGCTGCGTGGCGAAGATGCCGGCGGTGACGACCACCGTGTCGAGACCGCCGAGGGCTTCGGTGGCCGCGTCGAGGGCCGGCCCGAAGCTCGTGGGATCTTCCAGGTCGCAGTGGGCGTGTTCGACGCTCTCCGCGCCGCGCGCCTCGAGGTCGGATGCGGAGCGCGCGAGCTCTTCGTCATCGCGTCCGAGCAAGAAGAGCGCGTCTCCGCGCTCGGCCATCTGTCGAGCGAGGGCGCGCCCCATGCCGCGGGTGGCTCCAAGGAAGGCGACCTTCTGACCGCTGGTGTGGGCTCTACTCATGCGGAATCTCCAAGCAGGCGAATGGACTGGGCGCTCTTCAGCTTGTGCTCGGGATCCCACGCTTCGCGCAGGCGCCCGAACTCTTCGAGGCGAGGCTCCATGGCGCGGAAGTCCTCCTCGCGCGTCAGGGAGTCCTTGGCCAGGTAGATGCGACCGCCCTCCACCAAGAGCTGCTGATTCAGAGCGTCGATCAGGGCCTGCGTGTCGTCACGCATCGGGATGTCGAGGGCCAGCGTGATGCCCGGGGCGGGGAAGGAGAGCGTGCCGACGCCCGCCTTGTCGCAGTCCTTGATCACGGCCAAGAACGACGCGCCGCCGCGGGCGCTGAGGATCTCGAGCATGCGCCGCGCGGCGCCGGACTTTGCGCTGCGGGGCAAGAGCCCCTGCCACTGCGTGAAGCCGCGGCGACCGTACATGCGGTTCCAGTCGCGCAGGATGTCGAGCGGATAGAAGAAGCTCTGGGGGTCCACCAGGCCGCGCGTCTCCTTGCGGAAATGCTTGCGATAGTAGAGCTCGTTGAAGGCGCGCACGCTGAGCCGACCGAGGGCCCACTCGGGCAGGTCGAAGGGCAGCCTCGGGCGCGGCTTCGGGCGCGGCGCGTGCTTCGGTGCCTCGCTCGCCGTGGCCCAGCGCCCCTTCATCAGGATGCCGCGACCCAGGCTCGTGCCACCCGCCACGCAGTCGATCCAGCCCACGGTCATGGGCCAATCCTTCGCCGCCGCCGACAGCGCCTGCTCGAAGGCGTCGATGTTGGGGACGCGCTCCGTCTCTTGCCAGATCCACTGCGAGGGCACGCGCCGCATGGTGAACTCCACCTCGAGGATATGCCCCAAGAGGCCCATGCCGCCGATGCTGCCGAAGAAGAGATCGGCGTGCTCCTCGGGACCGCACCAGAGTACGCGGCCGTCGGCGACGCGCATCTTGAGGCGCGTGACGTGGTCGCCGAAGTCGCCGTCAACGTGTTGGTTCTTGCCGTGCACGTCCGCCGCGACCATGCCGCCCAGGGTCACGTATTGGGTGCCGGGAGAGACGGGTGTGAACCAGCCGCGCGGCAAGAAGAGGCGGTTCAGCTCGGCCAAGGCGAGCCCCGCCTCGGCGCGCAAGAGCCCACTCTCGGTGTCGAAGGAGAGGATGCGATCCGCGAGCGTGGTGTTGAGCGCCACGGGCTTGTCCGCCGGAGGCAGGGACGAGTCGCCGTACGAACGCCCGAGCCCGCGGCTCAGGGGCACGTCCATCGAGCCGCGCTCAAGGTTCTCCGTCTTCAGCTCCGAGCCGGGCGCGCTGTGCCGCCCCCACCCGCTCAGCCGCGACCCGTTGGCGCCACGCTTCGACCGCTTCGTCATGCCCACCTCCTACTGACTGAAGGCGCCCGGAGCAAGGCGCGAGGGCGAGGCTCTGACAGCGCTGAGACGAGCGGCCCCGAAGACCCACAACGTGGGCAGCGCCTGCACGACGGACGCGGACTGCTACTCACCCTTCGGGCAGGGCCTCTGCCTGAGCCCCGCCCCGGACGGCAGCGGATTTCCAGGTGGCTACTGCACCATCTCCGACTGCCAGGCGCCGGGAATGCCGGGCGACGTCTGCGGGAGCGGCGCGACCTGCGTGGGCTCGGGCGCGTCGGGCAGAGGCTCCTCCGCCTGCATCGCGACCTGCAGCGACGCCAACGACTGCCGGCCGCGCTACGCCTGCGCCGCTGGGGCGCCGGATGGCATCTGCATCCCCTCGTGCATCGCCGACTCGGAGTGCCGAATGGGCGAGCACTGCAGCATCCCCCCGGGCGACACGCAGGGAAGCTGCGTGCCGCGCTGAGACACTCCGGCGCGGTAACGCGGGAGGAAGCCGCGCGGCGACGTGACACCGGCGGCGCGTGCTATGATGGCCGCGATGAGAGAGGCAGCGCGAAGACTCGAGGACGCGCTCGAGCTGGCCGACTTGGCAGAGCGCATGGTGCGGGCCCGCGTGCGGCGAGAGCATCCGAGCTACGACGAAGAGCAAGTCGAACAAGAGGTTCTGGCTTGGCTGCACGATCGCCCGGGCGCGGAGCATGGCGACGCCGAGGGAGTGGTGGTCGAGCTCGGCTCGCAACGCCCGAAGAGATGAACCGGATTGAAGCGTCGCTGCGCACCATCGTGCGAGATCTGCGAGAGTTGGACTGCGGCTTCGCGCTCGTCGGTGGCTTCGCGGTGAGCGCTCACACCAACCCGCGAACCACAAAGGACGTGGACGTCGCGGTCGCGGTGGAAGCGGACGAGGAGGCTGAGCAGCTCGCGTATCGCTTGTCCCAACGGGGCTATGAGCTCGGTGCGGCGATCGAGCAGACCTCGACCGAGCGACTCGCCACGCTGCGAACGCGGTCACCCAACGGCAGCATCGTCGACCTGCTCTTCGCTTCATCGGGGATCGAGCCCGAGCTTGTAAGAGACGCCGTGACCCTGGAGATCCTCGACGCCCTGAGCGTCCCGGTGGCGAGCATCGGATACCTGATCGCCACCAAGGTGCTCGCGCGTGACGACCGCAAGCGCCCGCAGGATCGCGTCGACCTGGCGTCTCTCTTCGCGTGCGCCACGCAGCAAGACCTCGCGCTAGCCCGCTCAGTGCTCGAGCTGGTCACGCGGCGCGGATACGCGCGAGGTCGCGAGCTCGTCGCCAACCTCGACGCTGCCCTGGTGGAACTACGCTAGCGAAAACTCGCGCCGTACACGCGGGGGCCGGTCGCGAAGGCTGCTGGCATGGCGCGATCGAAGCGGTTCTGGCCGGCCTCCCAGCGAGCGCCGCTGCCGCTGGTGATCACCAGCTTCCACTGAAAGCGTGTGCCAAGCGGTAGGCCGACGGGCTCGTCGTTCTGCCAGGTCGGGTAGCTCGCCGCGTCCGTGCTCAACGCGACGCCGTCCGAGTCCATGCCCCAGCGACCCAGCTCGGGCAGGTCTCCGCGCACCACGACGCCCTCGCCCCAGCTCGTCTCGGCGTTCGCCACGAAGACCGTGGGTTGCCTCGGCCAGGCGGGCAGCGCCATCAGCGTCGCCTCCACCTCGGCGGCGGGAGGCTCGCCGTCGTCCGCGCTCTGGTCCGCGTAGCGCTCGAGCACGCGCAGCCACTGCGCCAGGAAGCGCCTCCCCGTGGCGCCGCCGTCGAGGGCGTCCGTGTCGATGAAGAGCTGACTCTCGAAGTTCTTGGCGGTGCGCGTGCGCGAGCCGAGGCCGGCGAAGGTCCAGTTGGCCGCGTCGGCGACCACACGGATATGCGTGAGGCCGAAGACGCCCACCTTGTGGTGCATGGCCGTGTAGGGGCTCGCGCGGTTGGTCGCCTCGTACACGTGTACGCCCGCGGCGCGCAGGCGGTCCTCCGTGCGGTCGTTGCGGTAGATGGGATTTCCGTCCGCGTCGACTCCGTCCGACTGCTTGCGGTCCGTGATGACGTAGACGGGTACGCCGGCAGCCACCTTGTCGGCGAGCAGGTCGACCAGAGAGCGATCCGAGCCGGGGGCTGTCACGTCCCGCAGAGAGAAGACCATCAGCAGGATCGACTCGTCTTCTTCACTGATCCATTGGAGCAGCTTCTCGCCAGCGCGCGGACCCGAAGCGCTCGGCGTGAAGAGCACGTTCACCGCCGCCGCGTCGTCCCACTGATTGTCGATGGCGCGACCCCGAATGATCTCGGCGTAGGCCGCCTCGTAGCGTGCGATCAGCCGCGGCTCACGGATGAGCTGAAGGTTCTCCTCGTTCATCACCGCGTTGTCGCCCGGGTTCAGGCTGCCGCTGAGCACAGCCTCGAAGCCCGGCGCGCGGAAGATCCGCGTCTTGAAGTGCATCAAGCCGTTGTGGTGGATGCCGATCAGATCGGCCGTCACGCGGGTCGTGTCGTCGAGCTCGCGATGATCCATCGCCAACTCGAAGCCGCGCGCCACGAGCTCTTCGTCCGCCGTGTTCCACGTGCGCTCGGGGTCGAGCTGCTTGTCGTCGATCAGGATCTGCACATCCACGCCCACGTCCGCCGCGTCCGCCAAGGCGCCGACGATGGCGGGGTTGCGCAGGTTGTAGACCGCGTAGTGAATCGTGAACGGGTTGTCGCCCTCAGCGTAGTCACCGCCGTCCGCGGCCCGCAGCTCGCGCACACGCTGAATCATCTCGAGTTCGAGGGTCGTGACCGGATCGTCGGGCGCGAAGAGGGAGGTGAAGGGCGCGTCGAGATCCGCGTCCTCCGGCAGCGGATGATACGCCGCGAGCTCGACGCCATCGGCCTTGCCGTCGACCGAGACGACGGGCGCGCCCATGTCGGGAGCGGTCGGCGCCGCGCCGGCTCCTGCACATGCCATCAGCCCCAAAGTGGCTACGAGAGTGGCCGGCCATTGAGCGTGGTGGCGCGAAAAGCGTGAACGAGATGGGTTCGTGACCGTCATGACACAATGATACAGCAAGACCCACGCCAACCTTCCGTCGCGCGCGCCCCACGACACGACGCCTTGGCACACGATCTTCATCCGCCGAGTCCTTTGCAGTAGGCTGGGCACCATGGACACAGTGATCCCCTCAGAGGGCAAACGCGTCGCCGTGATGACCGGCGGCGGTGACTGCCCTGGGCTCAACGCCGTCATCCGAGGCGCCGTGAAGACCGGCGTGCGGAAGCATGGCTTCTCCATGCTCGGCATCGAAGACGCCTTCAGCGGGCTGATCGATCCCAACTACCGCTCACCCCACGGGAACATCCAACTCACGGGTCCGGTGGTGCGCGATATCCTCGCGCGCGGCGGCACCATCCTCGGCACCAGCAACCGCTCCGATCCCTTCCGCTACGTGATCGAAGAGGACGGCGTGAAGCGCGAGGTGGACATCTCCGCGAGGGTGATGGAGAACTTCGACAGACTCGGCCTCGACGCGCTGATCTCCATCGGCGGCGACGGCTCCATGCGCATCGCCAAGCGCTTCATGGACCTGGGCATGCCCGTGGTGGGCGTGCCCAAGACCATCGACAACGACCTCGCGGCGACGGACCAGACCTTCGGCTTCGACACCGCCGTTCAGACCGCCACGGACGCCCTCGACCGCATCCGCGACACGGCGGAGAGTCACGACAGAGTGATGTTGGTGGAGGTGATGGGACGCGACGCGGGCTTCATCGCGCTGCACGCCGGGCTCGCTGGGGGTGCGCACGCCATCCTGCTACCCGAGATCCCCTACAACATCGAGCCCTTGGTCAAGCGCATCGAGGATCGCCGCCTACGCGGTCAGCCCTTCTCCGTGATCGTCGTGGCCGAGGGCGCCAAGCCGATGGGAGGCGCGGAGAGCGTGATCGCCGAGAAGCTCGGGGAGATGCCCCGGCTCGCCGGCGCCGCCCAACGCGTGACCCTCGCTCTCGAGGATCACATCGAGTCCGACATGCGGGTGACGGTGCTCGGGCACGTGCAGCGCGGCGGCAGCCCCTCCTGCTTCGATCGCATCCTGGGTACGCGCTTTGGACGCCACGCCGCCGAGCTGGTCGCCGCGGGAGATTTCGGCAAGATGGTCGCGCTGCGCGGAGGCGAAATCGTGGGCGTGCCCATCGAAGAGGCCGTGAACAAATGCCGGCGTGTCGAGCTCGACTGTCAGGCGCTGCAGACGGCGCGCGCCATGGGCGTCGTCTTCGGCGACGAAGTCTGAGACACGGGTTTGCTCGTGAGTCTTCACACGAGCCCCCGCTAGCGTCTTGGGCCGCGATCGCGGACCCTTGTCGCCCACCACGACGCACGAACACTCAGGAGGCAGGCTTGGCGAGACCCGACGCAGTCACATTCGATGGACGCATCCTCTACCTGACGGAGGATCCCGAGCTTCAGAAGAAGCAGCTCGCGGGCGAGCAGCTCGCCTACGACCCCGAACGTCCACTGCGCAACAACATCAGCACGGACGAGATCACCCCCGGCTGGGTCTGCTTCTACTACGACGAGACGCTCGGGCGTTATTCCCTCGTCGGGCTAGAGGGCGAAGCCTTCGAGAAGGACTCGCTCAAGAATTCGGGCGCGAGCGTCGTCGTCTCGGGCCTCTCCAAGGGCTGCGGCTCCTCGCGTGAGACCGCGCCCTACAGCGAGAAGACGGCGGGCGTGAAGCTCGTGATCGCCAAGAGCATCGAGAAGATCTACGGGCAGAATTCCCAGAACATCGGGCTGCTCACCTCGACGGATTTTTCGCTGATCGAGCGCATCGAAGCGGGCGAGGCCATTCCCCTCAGCGAATTCACGCGCGGCCTCGATCCCATCAGCGCCGGCATCGTGCGGGCGGGCGGGCTCTTCCCCTACAACAAGCTGCGCCTGGCGGGCGAGGTCAGGCCACCGGCCATCGAGACCGCGCTGCGACCCATGACCATGGTCGAGAAGATCATCGCGAACCACGCCGTGCGCGACGCACAGACGGGGGAGCTCGGCGTGCCGGCCGTGAAGCCGGGGGACGCCCTCTTCGTGCGCGCCGACCTGCGCTTCAGCCACGAGTACGTCACGCCCATGGCGTGGTCCCTCTACAAGGAGGGCGTCGGCGAAGACACGCCGCTGCGCGACCCGGAGAGCGTCGTCACCTTCCGCGACCACCTCACCTTCTTGGGTGACGTGATGAGTGAGGAGAAGCGCGAGATGGGCCTGCTCGAGCACGCCGACGGGCTCGCCACCACGCAGGCGAGCTTCGCCAAGAGTCATCACCTGAGGCTCTACGCGGAGAGCGAGGCCGGCGGCTCGGAGGCGATCTGCCACAACGCCGTGATCGAAGACCTGGCCCTCCCCGGACAGGTGGTCGCCGGCACGGACAGTCACACCTGCATGGCGGGCGTGCTCGGCTGCTTCGCCTTCGGCATGGGCTCCACGGATATGGCCAACGCCTGGTTCACCAAAGACGTGCGCGTGAAGGTACCCGAGACCGTGCGCTTCGTCCTGAAGGGTGAACTCCGCGAAGGCATCGCGGCCAAGGACGTGATGCTCCACATCCTCAGCCAACCCTTCTTCCGCACGAGCAAGGGCATCGGCAAGGTGCTCGAGTTCGGCGGCCCGGGGCTCGCCTCGATGCCTCTGGACGAGCGCGCAACCCTCACCAACATGGCCGTGGAGGCCGGCGGCTTCACCGGCATCATGGAGGCCGACGAGGTCACGCTCATGGCGCTGTCGGAGCTCCGCGGCGTCCCCGTGGAAGAGCTGCGCCCGCGCATCGTCACCAGCGACGAGGGCGCCGAGTACGCCGAGACCTTCGAGATCGAGCTGGGCGAGGTCGAGTGCATGGTCGCCACGCCCGGCGACCCGCGCAACGGCGTGATCCTCGCCTCCCTCGACGACGAGGTGAAGGTCGACATCGCCTATGGCGGCTCCTGCACAGGCGGCAAGAAGGCCGACATGGACCTCTACGCGCAGATCTTCGCGGCGGCCAAGCAGCAAGGCAAGCGCGTCGCCGAGGGCGTCGAGTGCATCATCCAATACGGCTCGCAGAAGATCCGCCGCTACGCGGAGGCGGAGGGCTACGACGCCCTCTTCAAGGAGCTGGGCGCCACCGTGATCCAGCCCTCCTGCGGCGCCTGCATCAACGCCGGCCCGGGCGCCTCGAGCGACGCCTCACAGGTCAGCATCAGCGCCCAGAACCGCAACTTCCCCGGCCGCAGCGGCCCCGGCGACGTCTACCTCGCGAGCCCGCTGACGGTCGCCGCGAGCGCCATCGCCGGCCGCATCGTTGCGCCGCGCGTGATCCTCGGCGGCTGAGCCGAAGGCGAGTGGTGGAGCCATCCCGACGCGCCCCCTGGGGGTATCCGGTGATCCGCCTGGCACATTGACCACCTTTTGACGTTGGAGTATTCCGTTTTCGGAGGACTACAGATGCCAAAGGGTCGACCAGTCGAGATTCATTCCCACGCAGCGCTCGCTTTCGTTCTGGGAGCAACGTGCATTGGCGTGGTGGGGTGCGGGACGAGTCACCCGCCGGCAGCCATTGCCCCGCCCACCGGCGATAGCGGGACTGTGGTCGATGGAGGTGTGGCCACCGCGACGGATGGCGGCGCGCTCGACGACGCGGGATCCATGGGCGACGACGCCGGCGCGGGCCCGTGTGTTGCGCCCACCGAGAACTCGCTCTGCTACGACAGTACGCCACGCGACTACATTGGTGGCGGACGCAGCGTCGAATGGTCTTACCCAGACATCACCTTCTCGCCGAGATACACGCCCGACAAGCTCGTCGAGCTACAGGTCGAGGGGCCGTCGTCGTGGGGCTTTTGGTCGTTCGAATTCGAAGCCAGCGACTTTCAAGTCCTGGGCTTGGGCGTCTACGACGGAGCCACGCGCTATCCCTTCAACGGACCGAACGAGCCGGGGCTCAGCGTGGGCGGGGGAGGCCGAGGCTGCAACATGCTGACCGGATCGTTCGAGGTGTTGGAGTTGGAGGTCGACGCCGCAGGAGAACTGCAGCGTTTCCGGGCGAACTTCATTCAGCATTGTGAGGGCGGCACGGCCTACATGGAGGGCCAAATCCGCTATTCGGCCACTACCGAGCAGGTCGACGGCGGGGTCTGAACAGCCTCACGCCGAGGGCGGAATCACCGAGTCCTTCTTGCGGTGCAGCTCTTTTTGGATCGCGCGCAGGATGTCGAAGCGCGTGATGGCGCCGACGAGCGTCTTCCCGTCGACCACGGGGAAGCGGCGGACGGTGGTGTTCAGGAAGAGCCCTGCGCAGAAGTAGATGTTCATGCTCTTGGGGATGGTCTGCACCTCCGTGCTCATGAAGCCCGCCACCGTGCCCTTGGGTACGTCGGCGTCCGAACCCGCTGCGAGCAGCTGCAAGCAGTCCTTCTCCGTGAGGATGCCGACGACGCGGTTGTCACCATCGACGACGGGCGCGCCCGTGACGTGCTTGGCGAGCAGGAAGTCCACGGCGTCGAGGATCTGCGTGTCGGGGCTGAGGGTCTGCACGACCGTGTCCATGAAGTCGCTAACCTTGGGGAGGTTGAGCACGATTCCACTCCTGTCTGGGGGTTGGGCACATGGTACTGGAGAAGGAGCGCCCGCGGGCAGCCTGCCGTCAGTCGTCGTCGTCGTCGTGTCCGCGTCTGCGGCGGCGGCGGTGGCCTTCCCTGCGCTCGCGGTGCCGCTCGCGCATGCCGTGACGTCGCCCGAACCCGACCTCGAAGCCGACGTGAGGCGTCGGCGGCCGAGGCACGCGCACGTCGACGCGCACATGGGGCGGAGGAGGTGGACGCGGCCCGTTGATGCGAATGTCGACGTTGGCGCGAGGCGGACGCGGCGCCTGCACCCGCACGTCGACGCGCGCGCGAGGCGGAGGCGGAGCCACCACCACCACGCGGTTGGCGTGGCCGCGACGCACGCGACCCTCGTAGAGCAAGCCGACCTCCATGGGCCCCGGGGCCGGCACCGCGCCCACGACCTCACCCTCGAAGGCCGCCGACTCGGCGTTCCACTCGAGGGTCGTGAGCTTGGGCCCCGAGTCGGTGTTCACCTGCACGGACACCGTGGTGTTCGGAGGCGGCGGCGGCCCGGGCAACCAAGCGCTCACCTGCCCATCCGTCGCGACCACCACCTCGACGGGCCGATCCTCCACAGCCAACACCGTGCCGCCGTGGGACGCCGCAGGTAGCTCGATCGCTGCGGTCGCGGGCGCAGCTGTGGACGTCGCCGCGCTCGCCGCGGGCGGTGGTGGAGGCGGGGGCGGCTCGTCCGAGGCGCCGCAGAATTGGAGCGCTAAGGGGGAGAGCGCGAGGAGGCTGATTAGGAGTCTCATGCGAACATTGTCGCAGAGCAGGAGAGGCTTGACGAGTGGGGCGCATCGGACCTCGCTGCCGAGTCACTCGTGCGCCCTCCAGACGCCCCCTGTACGTGCGACCGCGCGGATGATCAGGAGGCCATGAGCAGCACGGCGAGTAGGACCAGCGAGAGACCGGCTCCCAGGAGCGACCAGCGGGCCTCGCGGGTCGTCTTGGCGAGCAGGCGTGCTTCCGCCTCGGGCAAGGCGCCCGGGACCAGCAGATGACGCTTGGGCAGCTCGATGGACGCCTCGCGAAAGCCACCGGCCACGAGCTGTGCGAAGTCACCCACCAAGGTCACGGGCGCTCCATCGCGGAGGCGCTCGGGATCGGGGTCCACGAAGGGCACGGAGCCGGCGGGCAGGCGCACGACGAAGTCCCCCGCGTCCAGCTTCACGTCTCCCTCGATCCAGACTCTCGAGAGCAGACGCCCCGCGCCACCGAGGGGCTGCAGGCTAGCGCCCTCCCCCCAGCGAAGCGTCCCGCTGAGGGCTCTGAGGCCGGTGGCGTCTCCAAGCGTCCGGAGCGCAGCGAGCTGTGAGCGGAGGCGCAGGTCGGACACGTTTCGCCACAGGAAACGCAGGCCAAAGAAGAGGGCGCAGAGCAGCACGAGCCCCTGCGGCCAGCCGACGTGAGCTGAGACCCGCGCGTAGATGCTGTCGTCACAGCGAGCACCGCGCGCGTCCAGGCAGGTGACGTAGCAGCGGCTCGCTCCGCGCAGGTAGATCGATGCGGGGACGCCCCGACGGAGGCGAGCCGAGGCGTCGTCGGTCCAGCCCGAGGCGTCGATCGGGACCTGATCCGGTGTCTGGATGAGCCCCACACGGCCGCCGGGCGCCTCGACCAGGACCCCATCGCGGCGAGGAGAGAGGGTCAGGTCGGTGCCCGGGAGGGGGGCGGGCAGCGAGACGAAGGTGGCGTCGTCAGGGCAGACCCGATGGCGCGCAGAGCTCGGCACGAGCGCCACGACGACCAAGGCTGCGACCGCGAGGAGTGCGGCCTGAGAGGCCAGCCCGAGGGGAAGACGCAGGCTCGGTGCGCCGACCTCGGTGGATGACGAGGTCGTCCGTTGGGCGAGCTCGCGACGATGGCTGCGAGCGACGAGCCCGGCGAGTAGTGGCGTCGTCAGGCCTCCGAGGGCTAGCATCCCGTAGCTCGAGCAGAGCACGGCGAGCAGCGCCGGCGAGATGAAGAGGATGGCGTGGGCGGCGCCCATGGAGAGGCCACCCAGGGGTGCCGACGCCACGGCCGCGGAGGAGGCCGCCAGGGCGCGCCGCAGGCCGAGGGGCGGTCGGGGATGCATCAGCACCAGCGGTAACGTCAGCACGGGCGCGGTCACGGCTCCGAAGAGCCCGGCGCTGAACAGGCAGGAGAGGCTCGAGGCCAGCCAGCGACCCTCGGGGGGCAGGCGTTCGGCGAGGGCCGCGCCCAGGAGACTCGCGGCCCCCAGCCCGAGACAGGCGAGCGTGGCGATCAGCCAGGGCATCGGGAGCATCGAGGGGAGGCGCTCTACGCGGCCGTGAAGCGCGAGCGTGCGCTGCGTCCCGAGGTAGGCTGGCACGAGGAGCAGAAGCCCCACGCCCCAGACGGGTACCATCAGCCATCCCAGGGCGGCTAGCAGCCCCCAAGCGAAGACGGCCAGCACGTCGCGGCGCGTCCACGGGGGCTGTGACCTCGACACGGTCGCCATGCGCACGAGTATGCACGGCTCCAGCGGGGTGATCCAGGCGACACTGCGGCCAGCCCTGACGCGTCGACGTTCTAGATGAGCTCCACCGGGGGGCAGGTCGAGACGCTGGCGCCGACGACGCGGTAGCCCGAGTCATGCACGACCTCGACTACGGATCCGTCCGTGGGGTCCAGGCGCCAGACGTTGGTGGAGGTGTCGAGGAGGGCTTGGATGAAGAGGTAGAAGCGGCCGCTCCAGAAGGCGAAGGCCCAGGCTTGGGTCGACGTGGTGTCGATGGCGGCAAGGGGAAACTCGCGTGTGGTGCGACGATCCATGGGACCCGTGGGGCGTGAGGTGAGATCAGGGCAGACGCCCAGTTATCGCACAGCGGAACGCAGAGAGTCATGTGAGCTCGCAACCCCCCTTGGCCACGCGTGCCTAGGTCACCTATCATGCCACGCGACGCTCAGCGGAGGACGACCATGGGACGACACACACATCGATACTGTTGGATGGCGCTCGCCCTCGGCGGCATCCTCCTCGCGTCCTGCGCGGCCACTGGCTCCCCTGGGCGAGGCGGCGGACGGGACAGCGGTGGCACAGGTCTGGACGGAAGCGCGCGCGACTCGAGTGCGAGCCGGGACTCGGGGCGCGACTCGTCCACTACGCCACGCGACAGCGCCATCGCGCCGCGCGACAGCGCGCCGCGCATCGACGCGGGCTGCGATCTGATGACGCCGGTGCCGACCACCATCATCGGGGATCCTCCCGACATGCTGCTGATCGTCGACATCTCGGGCTCCATGTGCACGCCCCTCGGCTTCGGGATCGGAGGTGCCAGCAAGCTCAGCGTCATGAAGGCCGCACTCACGCGCGTGGTGACGGAGAAGGAGGCGCGCATCAACTTCGGCATGATGCTCTTCCCCAATAGCAGCGGCGCGTGCGCACCAGGAACCGTCCCCGTACCCATCGCGCCGCGCAACGCCGCGCCGATCAACGCGCGGCTCGCGAGTCTGCGCGACGACCTCTTCGGCTGCGTCAGCGCCAACTCCGGCGCCACACCCACACCGACCTCGGTGGACGCCGCGCGCGACTACTACGGGACGATCCCCGTGAACCCCGTCGGACGCTACGCCTTGCTCGCCACGGACGGGCTGCCCAACTGCGGTCCGGCGTCGGATGGTGGCGGCACGGCGGAGACGTTGGACGAGACGGTCGCCGCGATCGCAGCACTGCACACGGCGGGCGTGACCACCTACGTGGTCGGCTTCGGCTCGGGCTTCGGCAGCGATCCGAGCGCTCTCAACCGCATGGCCACGGCGGGCGGCACCCCGCGTCCCTTCTCCGCGGCCTCCGCGGCTGCGCTCTCGGCGGCTCTCGACACCATCGCCGCCGAGGTGATCCCTCCGAGCTGCACGGTCGAGCTCGGCGGTCCCACGCGCGACCCCTTGCTCTTTCAGGTGCGCTTCGACGGCGGCGCGTTGATCCCGCGGGACACCAGCCACGCACGCGGTTGGGACTACGACGTCACGACCAACACGGTCACGTTCTACGGCAGTGAATGCACGACGGTGCAGTCTGGCAGCGTGACCGATGTGCAGATCGACTTCGGCTGCCCAGGCCCGTTGATCTGAGCCTCCTCAGATGTCGCGACGGTAGGGCTCGAGCATGTCGCGAAAGCGATCGGTCCAGGGCACGGGCCGACGCGCATCGGGATCCACGCGCACGAGCACCCGGCTGCCGGTGGCGAAATCGAGATCCTCATCGAGGGGCAGGCAGCGGAAACCGAAGGTGAGGCTGGTGCGGCCGAGCTTCTCGACCCAGATGCGCACGCGCACCTCGCCCACGCCCTCCACGGGGCGCAGATAGTCGACCACGTTCTGGCGCACGAGGTGGTATTGGTCGGGCTCGCTCTGGGCGTCGAGGGGTCCGCCGAAGCCGAGCTTCTGCCAGAACGAACCGATCGTGCGCTCGAAGAGCACGAGGTAGCGCGCGTTGTGCAAGATCCGGAAGGCGTCGAGGTCGTCGAAGTAGACCCCGTGAACAGTCTCGTGGAAACGCATCGCCCGAGTATGCGTCGAGGGCGCCCGAGGAGCCACGCGACGCCATGGGCGCCCCGGAGCTGACGTTCGACTCGACCGAGCGAGAAGCTTGCCCACACCCTCGCGTCTCTTCATCCTCTGTCGATGGCAAGCTTCTTCGTCGTGGGCGCGACCGGGCTGACGGGTCGCGAGGTGCTGCGCATCGCGCGTGAACAAGGCCACCGGGTGGTCGCCCATGTGCGACCCGACTCGCCGCGTAAGCAATACTGGAGACAGGTCTTCGAGGACCTGGGAGCCGAACTCGACACCACACCCTTCGAAGACGAGCGCTTCGGGGCGAGTCTCCGGGCGTCCAAACCGGACGCGATCTTCGGGTTGCTCGGCACCACGCGACGCCGCGGACGCCGAGCCGCCAAGACGGGGCAGGTCGAGAACTACGACACCGTGGACTATGGCCTCACCTCCCTGCTGCTCTCCGCGGCGACCCGCGGTGCGCCCGACGCGCGCTTCGTCTACCTCTCGGCCATGGGCGTCTCGGCCCACTCGCACAACCCCTACCTGCGCGTGCGCCACCAGCTCGAGGCGGAGCTCGCAGAGAGCGGCATGGACTACGTCGTGGCGCGCCCGTCGTTCATCTTGGGTGAGCGAGACGAGAAGAGGCGTGGCGAGAGCCTCGGTGCGGGCCTGGTCGACATGGCGCTGTCTGGAGTCGGAGCCTTCGGCGCCCGACGCACGCAGGAGCGCTATCGATCCACCGACGCGCCTCGCCTGGGCCGCGCGCTCGTCTCGCTGGCGCTCTCGCCCGAGACCTCACGGCGCGTCGTGCTCTCGGACGAGCTGCGGGCGCTGGGCGGTGAGGAGTAGACGCTGCGCAGCACGGCCTCGGCGGTCTTCCCCCGCGGGGAGAAACCGGTCGGACCCTCTTCCCGCGTGCTCGGGTCCGTGAACCATTTCCACACGAACACGCCGTGCACGAAGGGCCGCGCGGCCACAGCCCGAAAGAGCGCGCGATACGCCTGCGCCTGCGCCGCCTCGTCCACACTCGGCGCCTGGTCGTGCTCGGGCCAGGCGTGGGGTCGCAGCGCCGCGTCGGAGCTCGAGCGATAGCCCACCTCCGTCAAGACCACGGGGCGATCGACGCTTCGTGACAGCTCCGCGTAGGCGTCGAGCGCTCGACCAGCGCGCTCGGTCAGGGCGGCGAGGGAGGCGTCTGCGCGATCGGTCAGCGGCGCGTAGAACTGCACGCCGATGGCGTCCAGAGCGTCCCAGAAGGGCACGCTCGAGACGGCGTCCCAGTTGGCCGCGTACAGCAAGCGTCCGGGGAAGACACGTCGGACCTCACGGATCAGCGCCCGCCATCGCTCGGGCTGCTGCGTGACGGAGGAGCCGAGCTCTACGCCGACCACCAGCGCCTCGACTCGCTCCAGAGCCGCGAGGTGAGCGTAGTGTAGAAACCAGGCGCGATAGCTCGCGAACCAGCGCGTCCAGGCCTCGGCTCCTCCGGGGTCGATGCGAGCGCGCCAGGCGCCTCCCCGGATCCAGATGTGGGGCTTGAGCTGGACCGACATGCCGCGCGCGTGGGCCGCACGAATCTCCGCGCGTATGCGTGCGTCCGTCTCGCCGCCGACGTGATCGAAGAGGGGCCGTACGGCGTCCGACTCCAGACCGCTCATGAAGCCGAAGGGCGTGAGGCTGACCCAGCGCACACCCAAGGCGCGCAGCTCGTCGAGGGTGCGCGCGCTGGCCTCGGAGCCGTAGCCGGCGGTTCCGCCAGACTGATAGCTGTGTGCGAGGCACACCCCGCGCATCACCCGAGAAGGCAGGGGCGCGTCGCGCACAGCGGGCAAAGGCGCGGTCTCATTGGAGTACCCTCGCGCGTTCACCCCTGAGGGTGCGACGTCACCCGCCGAGGAGTTCGAGACGGGGCTACTCTCTGGCGTGCAACCGAGCGCCGACACGCAAAGAAGCGCTCCCACCAAGATGCCGTCCACACGCCCACGCATGTGCCCAATGTAGCGTCTGGGGCGCGAGCCCTAGCCTCCGTTTTTTTGACCCGTGAGGCGCATTTCCCTTAGCTGAAGGGGATGGATCCGAACGCGGGGGCGACCGCGGGATCCCATGGAGGCTCGATGAGGCGAATCGATGCACGACTCGTGGCCCGGCTCTCGGCCGTGGCAATTCTGGTGGGCGCTCTGGGTGCGTCCAGCGATGGCGAAGGACAACGGCGCGGGGCCGTGCCAGGCGTGGCCATCGGCGCGCTCACGTCCCGAGGGACGACGCCCGAGGCCTTGCGTGAGACGCTCGAGTTCGAGCTCTCGAGACTCGGCGGGGTCCGCATGACGCCCACACGTCAAGCGCGCTACCTGGTCGGAGGAGCCGTGACGCGCTTCGAGCGGCGTCGGGTATCCGGCCGCACCGAGGTGCACTGCGAGGTGAGCTTGGTGGTCGCGGAGCGCCGCGGAGGTTCCATCCGCATGCTGCTCTCTGGTCGCGCGACCGCCGCTGGCGCTGGCGCTGGCCTCGAGCAGAGCGCGCTCAGGGCTGCCATCCGAGGCGCCTTGAGGCCGCTCGGTGGCTCCCTCGTAGCCTTGAGGTAGACGCGCCTCAGAGGCGCGCGATCGGCAGAGCGCGGTAGGCGGGCGTGACCGAAGGCGTGATGATCCCCACCACGGGCCGCGCGCCGTCGGCGTTGCGGACCAGGATGCAGCCCGCTCCGCCGCCGCCACCGCCGCCATTCACGGGGCTGGTAGGCACGCTGTCGCCCGGATCCCCATCGAGCACGTTGGCCCCACCTCCGTCTCCACCGCGACCCACGCTGCCGATGGGCGTCCCACCTGCGGCGCGGTCGAGGGTGGCGCTGCCATTCATGCCCGGCTCGCCGGCGCCAATCGCCTCTCCGATGGCGCCGCCACCGCCGCCCGCGGCGTCGAGGAACGCTCCCGTGACGTTCACCGAGGGCGCCTCGAGCAAGAGGGCACCGCCCGAGCCGCCGCCGCCGCCCGAGCCCCAATTGCCCCCGACT
>JAADHO010000212.1 GCA_013151775.1 Deltaproteobacteria bacterium
CGTCGGTCCACTCGGTCATGTTGCCGAGCCAGTCGAATCTATATTGCAGATCGGCCGTGCGGCCCTCGGGCAGGCGGCTCGCCATGGGCGCGGGGCGGCGGCGCATGGGGTCGGCGTCCTGATGCGTCTGGCCGTCGAGGTTCGTGCGCTCGCGCTCGTCGCGCCAATCCGTGGCCAGGTCGTCCGGGGTGAAGCCTGAATCGAGGCCATCGGCGTCCACGCCGCCGTAGTCCGTGGCCACGCTGGTCACGCGGTAGAGCGCGTCGTGGCTCGCCGTCTGGCGGCGTGGGCGGTAGCCGGCGGGGAATTGGCTCGGGGGCGCGAGGTCGGCCGAGTCGGCGGCGTCCCAGGCGTAGACCGTGTCCGTCACCACGCGGACGGCGCCGAGGGGGTGGTCGCCCAGGTCGGCCTCGGTGGGCGTGCGGCTCAGCTTCATGCGCCGCGGACGCTTGCGCGCGTCGTAGCGCATCTCGTCCACGATGGGGAAGCCTGGCCTGGGCGACGACGGTCCGTACTCGGCGTGGGTCATGCGCCGGTCGGCGTCGTAGCGGGCCGTGCCCAGGATGGGTGTCAGGACGGAGTCGATGCCGAGCATCGCCGACGCCACCAGGCCGCGGCGGTCGAAGTCGAGGGCGCCCGTGATGGGCGGCGCGTCGGTGGCCCACGTTGAGGGCGTCCGCCGTCGCCGTTCATGTCGGCGGGTTCGCCCATGGGGCCAGGAGAGACCGAACGCTCTGCTCGCGGAACTCAGCGGTAGGGTTCGAAGCGCTGTGCCCGTCCTGCGTTCAACGCGTCGATCTCTCGCCTCGTGAAGCCTTCTGCGGAGCCCTCGGGGAGCTCGTCGTGGACGAAGCGCAGGATCTGGCGCCGCGCGCGCTCGCCTCGTTCGTCGTCGGCGCAGTCGCGGAACGTCTGGAAGATGGCGCGATGACGAGCCGCGAGCGTCAGGGACTCGTCCTGTGCGATGCGACGCAGGCGTCCGAGGAGCCGGCGATCTTCGTGCGTACCGCGCTCCGCGTCGGACCGAGCCGCCAGGCGCTGTCTCAGCTCGCGCGTCTGGTGCATGAACCAGCGGCGGTCGGCGTAGTAGGGATCGTTGCCCTGACTCCGCTCGAGGGCGTCCGTGATGTCGAAGCGAAAGCTGACGGAGGGCAGAGGCGAGCCGCCCGGGTTGTCCCCGTCGTAGGCGAAACCGGGACGATCGCTGAAGCGCACCTCTCCGTCGGGCAAGATGCGCGCGCTGATACCCGAGCCGCGCCACAAGAAGCCCCCGTCGCTGCGCCGGAGCAGGTGTGGAGGCGGACGACGACGCTCTCCGGGGACGTGATTCGCCTGAGCGAGGTGTGAATCCAGCGCCGCCGCCGCGGCCTCGCGTCGCTCCTGCTCCGACGGCTCGACGTCGGTCTCGGCTGGCGTGGAGGGCCCCGGAGTGTGGCCCGGCGGAGTGTAGCCCGACAACGCCACGGCCCGCGGGTCGAGGCCCGGGCGGGACGCAGGCCGAGCTCGATGGGGGAAGCCCGGGAAGGCCGTGGGTCGCGGCGTCGAGCTCGGGGCGGCAGGTGGCGCGGGAGACACGGGAGGCCGCGTGACGGGAGGCGGCCTGACCACGACCTCGGGGCGCGGCGAGCGAGGCTCGGGCTCCTCGGGCGCGGGCATTGGCTCCTCGGGCGTTGGCTCGAGAACGGGCTCCTCGGGCTGAGACACGAAGGAGACCTCGACGGATGTCGGCGCGGCCAGCGGCGCCGACTGGATGGACGCGCGGGGCATGATGACGGCGACGAGCACGTGCAGCGCGCCGCTCGCAGCCAACCCCGAGAGCCCGCGCAGGCCTACCAGGGGCACCTCCATGCTCACGCAACCTCCACGGAAGCGTGGTGATTCCAACAATTCGCGGATCGAGTCGTCTCCACCCCTCAAGAATGTAGGGGTGTTCACCGTTCCACAAGACTGGATGGCTTCCACACCCCCACACGAACCGGCCATGACCACCCTCTTCGACTCTGTATTGAAGGAGGTGCTGGCCTCGCTGCTCGCGCCCGACCTGCGGCGTCGGGTGCTCGAGACGGCCACGGCAGGCGTCGAGCTGCGGCTCGAGGACGCTCAGGGCGCCCTGCGATTCGTCGACGGGCCTCTGCGGGACGCCCTCACGGACGAGGTCGGGCAGGTGAACGCGAGCGACCTGGTAGCCGACATGCGCGACATCCTCGAGCCCTTGGACGCCGCCCCAGGCGACGCGGATGAGCCCAAGCGACAGCCCGAGAGCGGGCGACGTCGGCGCGAGAGCTGCCCGAGCGCGGCCGAGAGTCTGCGCATCTCACGGGAGCGACCCACGCCCGCCCTGGGCATTCGTCGCGACGCGATCGGCGTCCCGCAGAGGCCCAGAGAATTCGACGAGGTGCCGACGGCGGACCTCCCGAGCGAAACCCTGGAAGCCTTGCGCGGGCGTGACACCCTGGGCCCGCCGTCGCACGCGAGCTCGCCCTGCATCCTGCTCTCGGCCGATCCGAGCCGCCGCGACGCCCTGGCCCGCGGACTCGGGGAACACACGACGATCATCCAAGCAGCGGGCGAGCGCGCCCTGCTCGCGCTGCTAGAGGATCCCTTGCCGGCGGGCACCATCTTCATCGTGGACGCCGAGGCGCAGGTCTCCGCGCGCGCCTTCGCCCAGCACCTCTCACGCCTGCCCCGGGCGTCCACGGTGATCATCTGGGGCTCGGAGCACGCCGACCTGACGCGACCCGAGATGGCGGCGTTGGGTTTCGTGCCCTCGAGCGGAGAGGCGAGCCCCCGGGAGCTGGCGGAGCTGCTGCTCGGGCTGCGCGCCGCCTAGCTGCGTATCCCGTGCGATCCCTCGCCGCCGGCAGCCTGGGCGCGACGGATCGCCCCGAGCGAGCGAACGTCGAGCGTGACGCCGGGCGATTTCGCAGAGATCGGCCCTCGACGGTCGTCGAGACCGCTGCGTCGACGACTTTGGCTTCGAGACTCCGGCTCGACGTGCGATGGTCGGCCCGATCGAGGACGAGCCTGGGGGCAACGCATGGCAGACGATCTGGACATGATCCTGGTGGTGGACGACGACCCGACGCTGCGTAAGGCGCTGTCGCGGATCCTGCGTCACCACGGCCATCGCGTGCTCGAGGCCGCCGACGGACCGACGGCGCTGGCCCTGAGCCGCGAATACTCCCTCGCCCTGCTGGTGCTCGACTACATGATGCCGGGCATGGACGGGGGCATGGTGCTGCGTCAGCTGCGCAGAGAGCTGCGCGACGACGCGCCTCCAACTCTGCTGCTGACCGCGTGCGAGAGTCAGGCCGAGCGGGCGCAGGATCTGGGGGCCGCCTGCGGGGTCACCAAGCCCTTCCGTGTGCAGCAGCTGCTCGACGCCGTCGACCGCCACCGACGCTGCGTGCGGCGCATGAGCGACTGAGCGACTCCGAAACACGTCGCGCAACTCACGCAACATGAGCGTTGCGTTCGGTTGCATCAGCTCACGTCACGCTCGCGAGCGCGCCCGAAGAGCCGAGTGCAGGGTTGGCATACTGCCTGCAACATAGTCGTGAGTGCGGCCTCAGACCACGACCACCATTCAGGACGAAGAGCCCCCCGAGGCGGCAGGGACTCCGCGCGCCGGAACCAAGCGTCCGCTGTCGCGACAGGACCTGATCGCCGGAGCGACCACGGCCGTCCTGCTTGTGCCGCAGGCCATGGGCTACGCGGCGCTCGCAGGCCTGCCGCCCGTCGCCGGTCTCTACGCGGCCACCGTGCCGCTGGTGCTCTACGCCCTGCTCGGTCGCTCGCGTCAGCTGGCCATCGGGCCCGTGGCCCTCGACTCCATGCTGGTGGCGGCGACGGTGGGACCCTTGGCCGCCGGGGACGCCTCGCGCGCCTGGGCGCTGGCCAGCCTGCTCGCGATCATGGTGGGCGGGCTGCACCTCGCGATGGCTGCCGTCGGAGGCGCGCGCCTGACGCGCTGGCTGACCCGGCCCGTGCTGACGGGCTTCACGGCCGCCGCCGCCGTGATG
>JAADHO010000176.1:0-12982 GCA_013151775.1 Deltaproteobacteria bacterium
CCACGCGCGCGAGGGTGTCGTGGCGGAACTCCCAGAGGTTGTAGAGCAGAGTGTTGGCGAGCACCTGAATCTGCACCTCGGCGCCCTCGGATTCGAGGAAGCTCTGCAGGTGGTAGTTGCCATCACCCTCGGTAGTCATGGCCCAGAACTCGCCGATGATGGCCACCTTCGGGTGGACCTTCGTGCGGTCGAGCGAAAGCTCACTCAGGATGCGGCGACTGCGCCAGAGCGCCGGGAGCACGCTCTTGAAGGTCGAGAGGGCCTGATAGACCTCCGCCTTCACGGCGTCGATGGCGCGATTCACGTCGCCCTCGTTCACTTCGTAGGGACGCAGGCGATAGGCCATCAGGTTGATCACGTCGCCGATGAAGAGGGCGCGCGCCAGGGCCATGAAGAAGCTGGGGTTCAGCACCAGGCCGAGCTCTTCCCCCGTCGCCTGCTTGAGGCCGCCCGTCTGTTCGAAGAGCAGCACGCGGAAGCCGTCGAAGCCCGCGTCGCGCAGCGCCTTGCGATACTCCGTGACGTACATGCCGAAGCGGCAGGGGCCGCAGGCGCCGGCGGTGATGAAACAGAAACGCTCGATCACCTCGTCGCTCGTGAGCCCCTCCTCGTCGCGCAGACGACACAGCTCCTGCACCAGGCCGCCCACCGTGAAGTAGGTGGGGTTGCACTGCCCGCGGTTGCCGAACTCCTTGCCATGACGCAGGGCGCCGGTGTCGGGGCAGTCGAGGGCGCGCACCTTGTAGCCGATGCCTTCGAGGGCACCGACGATGAACTCGTTATGCGCGAGGGTCAGTCCGCCGATCAGCAGCGTCGTCTCCTTGCGCTGCCTCGCCGTGAACACAGGCGCGGTCATCTCGTCGCGCCAATGCTTCGTCTGCTCCGTCTCGAGGCCGAGTCGCGCCCGCTCTTCCGCTTCGAAGCGCGCGAGCTCCGCGTCGATGTCCATGCTCTGAGTTTCGTTCATGCTTTGCTGCCCTGTGTTGTCTGCGACCTCGCCCAAGAGGTCGAATCCATGATCTTCTGTGCGTCTCAAGCCGACGCGCGCGCGCCCGCGCCCGCTGGCTTCTTCTTGCGTCCGAGCTGCACGAGCCCGGCGTCCACGTCTTCGTCCGCGCCCCGCAGCGCCGGCTTGTAGTCCTCGAGCTGCGCCGAGAGCTCGCGGATGCGCGCCTCGAGGGCCTCGTCATGTGCGCTGCGGGCCTCGAGCTCCGCCTGCTTCATGCGGAAGAGCTCGAGACGCTTCTCGCCCACGCGGCGCGAGAGCTCGTGCTCTTTCGCGGCCAAGTCTTCGAGCCTCTCCTGATAGAGCTTCAGCGAATGCGCGAAGGTCTTCACGCGGATCTTGATCGAGCCACCGGGCTTGTTCGCGTCGATGTCGTGCAGCGCCGAGTGGGGCACGGCGCTCTCTTTCACGATGCCGTCGATGATGCCGTAGGTGGGCGAGTCGTGGCCGCATTTGAAGCTCGAAAGATCGAGCAGCACGACGTTGGGGTGGCGCGCCGCGAACTTCGCCGCCCAGACCTTCTGCGCCGAGTTGGCGGAGTAGTTCTCGGGCCATACGTCGGTCACGGAGAGCGCGGAACCCACGTGTCCCGCTTCGAGATCCTCGGCGAAGAAGCGCGCGAGGTAGGCCGGATCCTTGGGGATCGAGCGGATCGAGAGCACGGGGTAGCCAAGGGCCTGCAGCTCCTCGGGGATGCCATGATGCAACCCGGGGTCGAGGTGGTAGGGACGCCCGAGCATCAGGACGACGACGCTCGCGCTCGCCTCGGCGGCGTCGAGGATCTCGCGTCCCATGCGCTGACACTCCGCGTCGAAGCGCTCGAGGGCCGCGAAGCCCTCGTCCACACAGAAGTCGCTCTCATCGCGCGTCAGCCCGAGGCGCTCGCCGAAGGTCTCGAAGAGGGTCTGCTTCATGCGCACGGGCTCGTCGAAGGAGAGGGCCGGCGCGAGGTACTCGATGTCGCGCTGCGCGAAGAAGTCGACCTCCTTGGTGAAGGACGCTTTGATCACGTCGGGTGTGCCCGCGACGATGGGGCAGCTGGTCTTGTCCTGTGACTCCTCCACGAAGGAGGGGACGTGGGTGATTACGGGGAAGAAGATCGAGTCGATGGCCTTCTTCTCGTGTTTGTGGAAGAGCAGCTCGTGGATGTGCGCCTGTACGACCTTGGCCGGGAAGCAGGGGTCGACGGAGCCGTACTTGCCGCCCTCTTTCCACATCTCTTCGGTCGTCGGCGAGCTCCACACGATGTTGGTGGGCGCTAGGCCTGCGACCTCGAAGAAGGTGCGGAAGAAGGGACCGGTGGAGTAGGCGTTGAGCACGCGCGGCAAGCCGACGCGATACTCCTTGCGGCGCGCCCTGACGGCCTCGCTCGAGCGCTCGAATCCACGCTCCACGCGCTCGTACTTCAGCTGACCCCAGAAGTTTCGCTTGGGCAGCAGCTCCACCTGCGGCGCGCCCTCGTCGGGGATGGGGCGCATGCCCTTCTGACGCAGGAAGGCCTTGCGCCCCTCCCACGTGACCATGCTCGGGTAGCTCTTCAAGAGCGCGCGCCTTCACCAACTGACGCATGGCCTGCTCGGACTCGACCATGCCCTTCTCGCAGGAGAAGCCTGAGATGTAGCGTGAAGTGCTGCCGTCGGGGCGCCGCGCGTCGATGAAGCTGCGTGAGCAGTGGTTCTCACAGAAGTGGCAAGTCGTCGTCTCGTCGTTGCGCGTCTCGTATTCGAGCTGAATCGCCGCGTCGAGCCCGATGAAGCTCGAACGCCCGCGTCGCTTGACGACACGCAGAGTCTCCATGGCCGCGCCGATGGCGCCCGCCTCGCCGCAGTGGGGATGCACGAAGACCTCGCCGCCGGGGACGCGCTCGAGGATGTAGTCGACCTGCGTCTTGACGGCCGCTTGGTTGTATTGAGTGCCGCCTTGGAGCACGAACTTTGTGCCGAGGGAGGCGAGGCGCGGGATGCCCACGACGTACTGCCAGACGTTCTTGGGCAAGACCTGCGCGAGGCCGGCGAGCAGTTCCTCCTTCTCGTAGCCTTCCTTCTGGAAGTTCACGCGGTCCGTGTCGAGGAAGACGGCGCAGCCATAGCTGAACTTCGGAGCCAACTCCGCCGCGAAAGCGGTCTCGGCGTACTCCGTGACGGGCAGACCGAACTGATCGGCCATGGCCTGCAGCAGCATGCCGTTACCGGCGGAGCATTGATTGCTGAGCTTGAACGACTTGATGTCGCCGTTCTCCATGAAGAGGACCTTGATGTCCTGACCGCCGATGTCACAGATCACGTCGACGTCGCCGAAGTAGTGACGCGCGCTCATCATGTGGGCGACGGTCTCGACGATGTTCACGTCGGCGCGCAGGCACTCTTCGAGCACGTCGGCCGCGTAGCCCGTGGCGCCGAAGCCCATGATGTCGAGGTGCGCGCCCTGGGACTCGACCTTCTCCTTCAGCTCGGCCAAGAGCTCCTTCATGTCGCGGATGGGGTTGCCCTTGGACAGACCGTAGGCCTTGAAGAGCAGCTCGCCGTCTTCACCTATGAGCACGGCCTTGCTCGAGGTGCTGCCGCCGTCGAGGCCGATCACGGCGCGCACGAGGTCGCCCTCGTCGAGCTTGGCCTCGTCGAACGTGGGGATGCTGTAGCGCGCCTTGAAGGTCGCGAGCTCGTGCGCGTCGGCAGCCAGAGGCGGGCCCGCCGTCTCGCCGAGGCGCTCCTTGCGCCCTTCGTGGATGTAGCGGTGCAAGGCGTCGAGCCCGGCGAAGCGACCCACGTCCGGAGCCTCGTGCAGGCCATAGACCACGGCGCCGAAGGCCGCGTAGAGTTCGGCGTTCTCGGGCAGGACGATCAACTCCTCGATGGGCACGTCCTTGGGGTAGTCGTAGCCGCGCTCGTCCCAGGTCTCGGGGATGCGCTTGCGCCAGCACTGCTGCAAGAAGGGCAGGTAGGTGTTGGGTCCGCCGAGCAGCAGCACCTTGGCGCGCAGCGTGTTGCCGCGTGTGAGCACAGCGAGGTTCTGCATCACGATGGCGTCCGCCAGCGAGCACATGATCTCGTTGGCGGGGATGCCCGTCTTCACCAGGTTGACGATGTCCGTCTCGGCGAAGACGCCACACTTGGCGGCGACGTGGTGCAAGCGCGAGTCGTCGAAGTCGAGGCCGGCCGCGAACTCGGGCGCGATGCCGGCCTTGATCATGCACTTGTCGATGGTGGCGCCGGTGCCGGACGCGCACTTGTCGTTCATGGACGCGCTAGCGGTCTTGTCGCCGTTCTCAGCCTCCTTGAAGATGATGATCTTCGCGTCCTGACCGCCCAACTCCACCACCGAGCCTACGTCGGGGTGCATGGTCTCGACCGCGAGGGTGACGGCGTTGACCTCCTGCACGAACTTCGCGCCCAAGGGCGCCGCGAGGGGACCCGCGCCGGAGCCGGTCACGAACATGCGGATGCGCTCGTGTCCGACATCGCTGAAGGCCTCGAGGATGCGCTCGAGGAAGTGCATGGCTGTCTCGGGCTGCTTCGTGTGATGCCGCGCGTAGTCGTGCCAGAGGATCTCATGGCTCTCGGGGTCGACGACGACCGCCTTCACGGTGGTCGAACCCACGTCCAGTCCGATGACGATATCCCGCATCTACCCGCTCCTCGCGCCGGCTGCCCCCGTCGCTAATGCCCAACACTGACGTCAGTGTCAGGTTCTGATAGCCGGACCGGGCCGAGATGGCAAGGGAAGGCGAGTGGATTGACTCTGGGGAGCAGCGAGACGTTGCCTGCCGCGGGCGAAACGAGGCATGAAAGACCCGACTGGTTCTTCCCCCAATTCATCCTGGAAGCTTTTGGTGATGCGCGCTGCCTATACATTGAGCGCATACGTGATGTACTCGCAATGTACGTTCGGACATGAAGTCTTCGAAAAGGAGCCTGGAAGCTTTTGGATTGGAACAAGTCTTCGAAAAGGAGCCTGGAAGCTTTTGGATTGGAACAGCGGCATGCACGCGATGTATAGCGTTGTGCGCTGAGTGTACGTCAGGAGCGTGAGCGTTGGCTGCGTCGCCACAGGAGCGCGAGCGGGCCGAGCAGGAGCAGCCAGGGAGCGTGTGGCGCGCGGACTGGGGCGGCGACGTGGCAGCTGCAGCCGCCGGAGACGCTTCCGCCGACGCGCAGGCCGGTGTCGCGTGATGCGTCGGGCGCCGCGCTCGCGTCGAGGTCGACGGCTCCCGCGTCGAGGTCCACGGCTCCCGCGTCGAGGTCGCCCGCGTCGGCGCCGCCGTCCGTGGAGGAGAGCCCCTTGGGCTGAATCCGAATGGCGTCGGCCACGATGTGTTGATCTGCCAGCACGGGACCCGCCTCGTTGTCGAAGACGCGCACCTCGCCCCGTGCGTCGAAGCTCCAGACTCCGAGCCGCGTCCATCCGTCGGCCACGGATTGGTCGAGGATGACCTCTTCTTCCCCGCCCGCATACGTCACGGAGTAGCGCGTGGTCTTGTGCACACCGAAGGTCGGCTCGACGTACACGTCCACTGCGTACTCGCCGGGCGCCTCGAAGAACATCTGCCAGCGCGCCCAGTTGCCGGGCACGGCGGCCTCGAAGGCGTTGGTCCACAGCAGCCCGCCACCCCAGCCGACGGACTCCGTGCGCCAATACATCGGGTCGCCGAAGGCGTCGAAGCAGGGGCCCGCGTCGTCGAGGATGTCTCCCTCTGGAGGGATCAGCTTGCACGGCGGCACCGGCTCGCTCGAACCCGCCACCACGCTCGCGCCGGGGTAGTAGTGCTCGACCATCCAGATGTGCAGCTTGGGCTCGGGGCCGAAGACGCCGAACTCACAGGGCGGGTTCGCGCAGATGCCCTTGGCCCAGCGCTGCGTGCCCCACTGACACATGCCGCGCCCGTGGCCGAAGCGTGTCGTGCCCGTGCAGGTGGGGTCGTCCACACCGGTCGACGTGGGGTCCGAGTTCTCCGCGCTGTACTCGGTGGAGATCACCAGCTCACCGCGCATCACCACCTGTCCGGCGGTCGCGTCCACGGCGTCGTTGGTGGTCGCCGCGCGCTCGTCCCGATAGACCTGCGTGACGGTTCCGTCGTCCAGATCGGCGCAATCCCAGCGTCCGCCTCGCAGCGCCCACTTCGCTCCAAAGGTGCGCGCCACGATGGCGCCCGCCCGCAGCGCCTCGGGATGCCAGCTCGGGATCCACTCGCGGGGGATCACGCCTTTCACGTATTCCTCGAGCGGCAACGTGTCGACCTCGACGGCCGGGTCGCAGCTGTTGTCGGCCCAACCGTTGGCGGCGGATGGCGCCAGCGCACCCGCCCTCGAGCTGCGCCACACCCGGATCACGGCGGGCAACACGGGCGGCTCATGAATGGCTGCGCGCGCCGCGCCCACTCCTCCCTCAGGCGCAGAGCGCGGAACCTCCTCGGGCGGCAGCTCCTGACGCGACGGCGGCTGACGCTGGAAGTAGCGATGCACGGCGTCTTCATCCGGCGTCGTCGAGTACAGCCCCGCCTCCACCCGAGTCGTCTCGCCCGCGCGCACCCGAACATGAGCGAGCTGCCCGTCGATGAAGCCGTCGCGATCGAGCCAGAGGCGATGCTCTCCGGGCGGCAGCGTCAGCGAGAAGCGCCCCTGTGCGTCCGTGAGCGTCTCGCCCAGGTCGTGGGCGCGCACTCGAACGCCCGCCACCGGCGACTCACTGATGGGGTCCGCGACGACACCCAGGACGAGCCCCGGTGCGGCCGCCCGCGTGTCGTTCGGCCGCGGCGCGTCCTTCGGCTGGCAGGAGGCGGACACCAGGCCGAGGCTGAGGGCGAGCAACAATTCGAGGCGGAAGCGCATCATCGCACCTCCATCATCGGCCGATGGCGGGTCCCTGTCCATGGGGCCCACTGCTCGAGGATTCGGTCCATCCCCGTGTGACGGCCACGACCTCATCCCGAGTCAGCGACCACAGGCCGTACAGCGCCACCGGGATGCAGCCGCAGGTGAAGACCGAGATCGCCCAAAACAGCAGGGTTGATTTGCGTGCCCAGGGCTTTCGCGTGAACAGTGCCCAGGCGTTGATCGGGGTCCACACGACGGCCACGAGGGCCCAGACGCCGACGCAGGCGAAGGTGCCCAGAGCTCCCGCGGCCTCCGCCGAGTTGCCATGGCCCGAGATGCCGTGCCCCGTCGCCTCGAGCACGAGGTTGAGCATGACGGAGAGCACGGAGAGGGCGCTGAGGCCAGCTATGACGACCATCATCCAGGCGTTCACTCGGAGATGCTTCACGCCCGGAGGCGGCGGCAGGTCGGCGGCGACGCGGACGCAGGTCTGCTTCAAGCAGTTGGGGCAGCGCGCCTCATGCGCTGTGAAGCCGTGACCGCAGCCGTCGCAATGGTAGTCCATGGGGGAGTCCAGTTTACCCTCCCATCCGCGATCCGTCGCGCGGTCCGTTCCCTTTCGCGGTTTCGCGCCTATGTCACCTATGAGCGCCCGAGACGGGCTATGCTCGCCAGGTCAGACGTCGGAGGTGCACGTCATGCCGGATCAAAAGAAGAGACGCCGAGGGTTGCCGCGCCGCACGGTGGCGTTGGTGCTGGCGGGCGGTCGCGGCTCACGCCTCCACGAGCTGACCACGCTGCGCGCCAAGCCCGCGGTGCACTTCGGCGGCAAGTACCGCATCGTCGACTTCGCCCTGTCGAACTGCGTGAACTCGGGCATCCGGCGCATCTACGTGGCGACGCAGTACAAGAGCCACAGCCTGCTGCGGCACATCCAACGCGGCTGGAACGTGCTCCAAGGCGAGCGCAACGAGTTCATCGACCTGCTGCCCGCGCAGCAGCGCATCGACGAAGAGACATGGTACCGCGGCACGACGGACGCCGTGTTTCAGAACCTCGACATCCTGCGTGACGAGGGCCCCGACTACATCGTCGTGCTGGCCGGCGATCACATCTACAAGATGGACTACAACCTGATGCTCGCGGACCACGTCGCCCACGGCGCCGATGTCAGCGTCGGCTGCGTGAAGGTCCCGTGCGCGGAGGCGAGCGCCTTCGGTGTCATGCAGGTCGACGAAGAGGGCTTCGTCACGCGCTTCCTCGAGAAGCCCGCCGAGCCGCCGAGCATCCCGGGCGACGAGGAACGCTGCCTCGCCTCCATGGGCATCTACGTCTTCGGCGCCGATTTCCTCTACCACGCCCTCGAGGGAGAACAGGCGCGCACCGGCACCCACCACGACTTCGGTGGCGACCTGATCCCCGGCCTCGTGGAACGAGCCAAGGTCTACGCCCACTCTCTCGACAAGAGCGCCGTGCTCTCCGATGTGCAGGCCAAACCCTATTGGCGCGACGTGGGCACCCTCGACGCCTTCTGGGAGGCCAACATCGATCTCACGGCCGTCACGCCCGCCCTCGATATCTACGACAAACGCTGGCCCATCTTCACCTATCGCGACCAGCTCCCGCCGGCGAAGTTCGTGTTCGATGACGACGATCGCCGAGGCGTCGCGACGGACAGCTTGGTCGCTAGCGGTTGCGTCGTGAGCGGCGCCCACGTGGATCGCTCCGTGCTCTTCAACGAGGTGCGCTGCCACTCCTACGCGCAGGTCCACCGTTCCGTGATCTTCCCCAAGGTCGACATCGCCCGGGGCGCTCGACTCACCAAGGCGATCGTGGATCGCGGCTGCGAAATCCCGCAGGGCTTGGTGGTGGGCGAAGATCCCGAGCAAGACGCGCGGCGTTTCCGGCGCTCGGCCGGTGGCGTGGTCTTGATCACCGCCGAGATGCTCGCACGCCTCTGATGCTGTATGCAGGCTCGCCGCCCCGAGCGCGGCGTCCCATATGCGCATCCTCCACGCCACGAGTGAACTCTATCCGTTGGTCAAGACGGGCGGCCTGGCCGACGTCTCCGCGGCTCTCGGCGCAGCCCAACGCGCCCTCGGCCACGACGCCCGCGTCGTCCTGCCCGGCTACCCCGAGGTGCTCGCGGCGTTGGCAGCGGACGCCACACTGCTCGAACAGATCACCGAGGTCGGCGGCTTCCGAGGGCGCATCCTCCGCGGCGCGCTCCGCGGTGTGGAGATGCCCGCCTACGTCGTCGACTGCCCCGCGCTCTACGACCGCCCGGGTGGCCCTTATCTCGACGCGAGCGGACACGACTACGCCGACAACGCCCTGCGTTTCGCCATGCTCTCACGCGCCGCGGCGGACCTCGCCTTGGGCGCCGACCACGACTACCCGCCCGATGTGATCCACGGGCACGATTGGCAGACCGGCCTCGCGCCCGCCTACCTCGCCCACTCCCAGGCGGCGCGCCCACGCAGCGTGCACACGATCCACAACCTGGCGTACCAAGGCGTGTTCTCCGCGGACATCTTCCCCACGCTCGGCTTGCCGGAAGACGCCATGCAGATGGAGGGCGTCGAGTATCACGGCGGTGTCGGCTTCTTGAAGGCCGCCCTCTGGTACGCGGACGCTCTGACCACGGTCAGCCGCACCTACGCGGCGGAGATCCAGACGTCGGCTTTCGGCCTCGGCCTCGAGGGGCTCTTGCGCGGGCGCCGAGCCGATCTGACGGGGATCGTCAACGGAGTGGACTACGGCGTGTGGGATCCGCGCGTCGATCCCGAGCTTCCGCGTCGCTACGGCCCCGATTCCCTCGGCGGCAAGCTGGTGGCCAAGGCCGCGCTGCGCGATCGCTTCGGCCTCGGCGCCGCCCGTGGTCCGCTCTTCGTGGCCGTGGCGCGTCTCACGCCCGACAAGGGTCTCGACTTGGTCGCCCGGGCCGCCGAAGCGCTCGGAGAATTCGACGCGCAGCTCGCGATCCTCGGCACGGGAGACTCCGGCATCGAGGCGCAGCTCCTCGCGCTAGCCTCGCACGACCCCAGCCGCGTCGGCTTCGTGCAGGGCTATGACGAGGCCCTCGCTCACGTGATGCAAGCGGGAGCAGACGTCACGCTCGTGCCCTCTCGCACGGAGCCCTGCGGCCTGACTCAGCTCTACGCCATGCGCTACGGCTCCTTGCCTTTGGTGCGCCGCACGGGCGGGCTCGCCGACACGGTGGTGGACGTGGCCGCGGAGACCCTCGACCGCGCGACGGGCTTCGTCTTCGACGAGCCCTCGCCCGAGGCGCTGCTCGGAGCCATGAGGCGTGCAGCCTCGCTCTTCGAGCAGCCGTGCTTGTGGACGCAGGTGCAGGCGCGCGCCATGGCGAACGACTTCGGCTGGGAGAGCGCAGCGCGACGCTATCTCGACGTCTACTCGAATCGCGGCGACCAACGAACTTGCCTGGAACGCGTTCTTTCCTGAGCCATGCCTCAGGGTCGGTGCTAGGCTGCGCCGCCGTGGCACGAGGAATACGAGGCAACAAGCGACGGATCGAGCTGCTCGAGGCCGCACGCGACTGCTTCTCCGAGCACGGCTACCACGCCACCAGCGTCGACGACATCGCCAAGCGCGTTCACGTCGCCCGCGGCACATTCTACCTGTATTTCGCGGACAAACGCGCGATCTTCGCCGAGCTCCTGGCCGAGTTCTTGGGCCGCATCGCGGGCTCCATTCAGAGCATCGATTTGGCGGATCCCTCGCGTCCGCCACGCGAGCAGCTGCGCGCGAATCTGCTGCGCCTGGTCGAGCTCGCGGAGGGAGAGCCCGCCATGGTCAAGCTGACCTTGGCCGACGCGCCCGGGCTCACGTACGAGCTCGACGAGCAACTCCAGACCTTCTACGCGGCGCTGCGCCTCTTCATCGACGAGAGCCTGCAAGAGGGCCAGAAGATGAACCTGATCCGCAAGGGTGATCGGCAGCTCTACATCTCTCTCGTGCTCGGCGGCCTGCAGCGCATCCTGCTCGACCACTGCCGCGGCACGCTGGCGCTCAGCGCGGTCGAAGTCGTCGACGCCATCATGGCCTTCTTGAACGAGGGCCTGCTGGCTTGAGTCCGAGACCGCGCGTCTCAGGGCGCCGCGGTCTTGTCGGCGCGCACGACGTATTGGTAGGGCAGGCTCTCGTCCTCGATGACGCGCGCGGCGAGCCCGCCGGCTTGGAGCTCCTGCGCCACCGCCGTCGCCAGAAGGCGCCTCGCCACGGGAGGCCCATGCGGACTCTCCTGCGTGAAGTCCACGACCAGCACGAAGCCGCCGGGGCGCAGCGCCTGGGCCAACTTCGCGGCGTAGGCGCCGCGGTCATCGAGGTGATGCCAGGTGTCGACGATCAGGATGCGATCGACCGAGTCCGGCTCGAGGCCGGGATCATCGCCGGCCACGACACCCGCCTCGATGTTGCTCAGGCGGGCGTCCTGGAAACGTGTCTGCATGTGGGCGACCATCGCCGGCTCGACGTCGAGGGCGAGCACGCGTCCGGCATCACCGACGGCGCTGCTGAGGTAGGACTCGAAGTAGCCCGTGCCCGCGCCCAGGTCTGCCACGATAGCGCCCGGTGTGAGCTGCAAGAGCGCGACCACCTCGTCGGGGCGCTGCCACTCGTCGCGTTCGGGATCGTCGAACATGGCCGCGAAGCGCTCCACGTCGGAGAAGTCGTGATGCATGCCCTGCCCGCCGTGACCGGGATGCGCGTGGCCGCTCGCGTGCTCCGAGCCGCTCGCGTGCTCCGAGCCGCCCGCCGAGCCGTGCTCCGCGCTCTGCGTCTGCGCGCCACCGCAGGCGACCACCATCGACAACCCGACGAGTCCGATCAAGTTCTTCATTCGCCGCATGTAGCTGAGCGCGGTCGTGGCGCAAATGGAGCGCGCAGAGTCTACGCTCGCGCGGCTCGCACGGCGTCCACCACAGCCGCTGCGACGCGTTCCACCTCGGCCATGGTGTTGTCACGGCCGATCCCGAAGCGCAGGCTCGACGAGGCGCGCTCGCTCGACATGCCCATGGCGCGCAGCACGTAGCTCGGTTCGGTGTGGGCGCTGTTGCAGGCGGCTCCCGAGGAGACCGCGACCACGGGCGCGAGCCTGCGCAAAAGCTCGCTGCCATCCGCGCCCTCGAAGGAGAGGTTGAGGTTCCCCGGGTGACGCCACGGCGGCTCGGCGCCGTTCAGCAGCGCGCCCACGTCCGCAGCTTCGATCCGCTGGCGCAGGGCGTCGCGCAGCTTACTCATCTGAGCGCGCTCGGCCTGGCCCTCGTCTGCGAGCAACTGGCAGGCCTCGCCCAGCCCGACGATGCCAGGGACGTTCAGCGTGCCCGAGCGCATGCCGCGCTCATGGCCGCCGCCATCCATCTCCGCGACGATCGGAGCGCGCCTGTCGCGGCGCCGCACGTAGAGGCCACCGACTCCCTTGGGGCCGTGAACCTTGTGCGCCGTGAAGCTCGCGAGGTCGATGTTCATGGCGTCGAGATCGAGCTCGACGCGCCCGAGGCCTTGGGTCGCGTCGGTGTGAAACCAGACCTCGCGCTCGCGCGTGACGCGGCCGATCGCCTCGAGGTCCTGCGTCGTGCCCGTCTCGTTGTTCACCAGCATCACGGAGACCAGCGCTGTCTTGGGGCCGATGGCGGCGGCCACCTCCTCGGGATCGACGCGCCCCTCGGCGTCCACCGGCAGGTAGCTGACGCGGAAACCCTCGCGCTCCAGCCTGCGCGCGCTGTCGAGCACGGCCTTGTGTTCCGTCTCGAGCGTGACGAGGTGATCCTTGTCTGCCTTCAGCGCGTGCATCACGCCCTTGATCGCGAGGTTGTCGCTCTCGGTGGCGCCCGAGGTGAAGGCGATCTCGGCGGGGTCGGCGCCGAGCAGGCTCGCGGTCTGCGCGCGCGCGTAGGCCACGGCGTCCTTGGCGTCCTTGCCCTGTGCGTGGGTAGAGGCCGCGTTGCCGAAGCGCTCGCGGAAGAAGGGCAGCATGCGCTCGAGCACCCGCGCGTCCACGGGCGTCGTCGCGTGATGATCCATGTAGATCGGTCGCGTCATCTCCGCGGTGTAGCACGCGAAAGCCGCCGTCTCCTTCGTGGATGGTATCGTTGTCCGATGCGTCGCTCACGAGTACTCGCGCTTGTCTCCTGCACCCTCG
>JAADHO010000176.1:13015-36567 GCA_013151775.1 Deltaproteobacteria bacterium
CTACGACGCGGCGTGACGCCAGCGCCGCCGACGCGGGCAACCCCGTGGATGGGAGCCCGGCGGACTCCGGAGGACTGGACGCGGGGACGCGCGACGCCGGCCCGGCCGACGCGGGGCTGGACACGGGCACACGGGATGCGGGCCTCCCCGACGCGGGCTCGACGAGCTCGGGCGGTTCGGGCGGAGCCTTTCCCGGCGCACAGACGCGCTCGGCTCCCTCTGCGGGAGGCGACGTCCCCTACGCCCTCTACATCCCCACGAGCTACGCACCTGGCAGACCCATGGCGTTGCTCAGTGTGTTCCACGGGCAGGGCGACTCGGGCGCCAACATGCGCGACTTCTGGACGAGCACGGCGGAGGCCAACGGCTTCATCGTGTTGGCCACGAGCTCCACCGGATCGAGCGGCGGCTGGGTCCCCGCCGCGGACGTGCCGCGCTACGACGCGGCCTTGACGGACGCCCGCGGCGCCTACGCCATCGACACCTCGCGTCTGTACCTCTGGGGCTTCTCCGCCGGGGCGCACCTGACCCACGCCATCGGCCTCGAGAACGCCGGCACCTTCGCCGCCTACTCCGTGAGCGCGGGCGTGCTCGCCGCCCTCGAAGGCGTGGACGGGCCGACCCGCGCCTCGCGACGCATCCCCGTGGACATCCACATCGGCACGGATGATCCGCTCTTCCCGCAAGCCGCCTCGGACAGGAACGCGTTCCTCGCCGCCGGCTGGCGTGAGGGTACGGATCTCTCCTACGTCACCTTCGCCGGTGGCCACACGCTGCGCGCCGCTCAGCTGCCGGAGATATGGGCCTTCCTCTCGCGCTTCCGCTCGCCCTGAGCTTCAGGTGTCGAGTCCTTCGCCCATCAGCTCGAAATCGCTCATGGAGATGCGTTTGGGCGTGCCCATGGCGTCGGCGCAGACCTCCATCAGGGCCAAGGCGCGCGCGGTGATCACCTCGAGGGCAGCGGGCTCGTCGGGCGCAGGGAAGACGCCGCGATCCACCAAGGCGCCGAGTGCGCCGAGCTCCAAATAGGCCGCCGCTCCCTCGCCATCCACGTGCCCTCCGGCCAAGAGCGGCACACCCCTGAAGGTGCGTGCGACCTCGCGGAAGTACTCCGGGCCTCCGAGGGCACCCACGGGGTGAACGGAGATCAGGTCGGCGCCCGCATGAATCGCCGCGGCCACTTCGGTGAAGGTCGTGGCGCCCGCGACGACCTCGAGCCCGCGCGCGTGGGCGGCGTCGATCAAGGCGTGATCCGTGATGGGAGAAATGACGAAGTCGGCGCCCGCGGCCACCGCCACCGAGAGCTGCTCCTGACGCGTCACGCCCGTGATGCCGAGGGTCAGGTGGGCCTCGTCGGAGAGCTCGTCGATAGCCTCGGTCACTCCGGGCAGAGACGCCGGCACACCGAGCAGAGTCACGCCGCCCTTGGCCGCCGCCATGGCCCACTCCACTAGACGCTCGCGCACGGGAGCGTCGACGATCGCCAACACGCCATGCTCGCGAAGATTGTCGAGGAGTTCCCCCACTTCGTCATCTTGCCCGCAGCGCGTGAATACCGCCAGCACGATTCGAGACGCGAGGGCTGTCGAGCTGAAAGCTGCTAGCGTGCGCCCGGTGAGGATGGCGCTCGGAGTCGGCCGTGGGTGAGTCTTGGCTGCCGCTCTTGGGAGTGGCGGCGGCGGGCGTGGTGGCGGGCTTCGTCAACATGTTCGCGGGCGGAGGCTCGATGCTCACGCTGCCCGCGCTGATGCTCTTGGGCCTGCCTCCCGGCGTGGCCAACGGGACCAATCGCCTGGGCATGCTCGTCCTCACCGCGAGCGGCGCCCACGCCTACCACCAGAGGGGCGCGCTCTCGCTGCGGGAGGTCGTGCCCATCGCGGCACCCACCGTGGTCGGGGCGCTGCTCGGTGCGTGGCTCGCCACGAGCATCCCGAGTGAGTGGCTTGGCGGCGTCTTGCTCGGGACCATGCTCAGCGTGGCGCTGCTCCTGCTGCTGCGTCCGGCGATCTTCAGCGCAGCTCGAGAGAGCCAGGCCCTGAGCCTGCGTGAACGTCCGAGCGCCATCGTGGCGCTCTTCGCTGCCGGCCTCTACGCGGGCTTCGTGCAGGCCGGCGTGGGTTTCTTGATGCTCGCGATTCTCGGCGGCCTGCTGCGCTACGACATGTTGCGCGCCAACGCGCTGAAGCTCGCCGTGGCGCTCTTCTTCGTGGCGGCATCCCTCGGCGTCTTCATCTGGTCTGGCGACGTGCGCTGGCTGCCTGGGCTCGTGCTCGCCGCCGGCTCGGTGCTCGGCGCGCGGCTGGGTGTGCGCTTCGCCTCCAAGGTGGAACCGGGGCGTTTTCGCTGGCTGCTCTTCGTGGCCGTCCTGGCCGGCTGCGTCGCGGCCTGGCTCCGGCTCTGACCTAGACGTTGTCTCCCGGCGATTGAGGGAGCAGGATCTCACCCGCGTGTTCTTCTTCATTCCCCTTGGCCATGATCGCAGCGTCTACGGATATCCGTGGGCGACCATCGCGCTGATCGCCCTCTGCTCTGTGATCTGGATCGTCTCCTTCGGTGTCGAGCGCTCGGCCATGGACGGCATCAACGAGGCCGCCGCGGTCGTCGACCAAGTGCACTCCAACTACCCGCGAGCACGGGTGAGCTGGGAGATGCACGGTCTACCGCCCGACGTCACAGGCGAGAGCTTCTCCGCGTTGATGGATCCGCAGCACACGGAGGCCGTCCCCGGCGACGCGCAGCTCGACGTCGCCATGCGCGACCTGGTGGCTCAAATGAACCGGCTGCCCGTGTTGCGTTTCGGCTACCGGCCCGGCGCGCCCTCCATCGGGACGATGTTCACGGGTCTGTTCATGCACGGAGGCTTCTTCCACCTCTTCGGCAACATGATCTTCCTCTTCCTGACGGGCAGCGTGATCGAGTGCTTCTGGGGTCGCGGGCGCTTCCTCGCGCTCTACTTCGTCTCGGGTGTGGTGGCGACGCTGACCTACCAATTCTTCCACGCCCACAGCCTCACGCCTCTGGTCGGCGCGTCCGGCGCGATCGCGGGCTTGATGGGCGCCTTCTTGGTCGGGCATCCCCACACCAAGGTGCGCTTCGGCTACATCTTCTGGTTCTTCTTCGTGCCCAAGGTGGGCACCTTCACCGTGCCCGCGTGGGGCGCGCTGATCGCCTGGATCGCGCAGCAGTTCGTCTTCGCCTTGGTTGGGCTCGGAGGCGGCGGAGACGGCGTCGCCTATTGGGCGCACGTGGGCGGCTTCCTCGTGGGCGCGCTAGCGGCGCTCGCCATGAAACATTTCGATCTCTTCTCTGACGACGCCAAGGAGCTGCTCGCGGAGGAGCAGAGCGAGCCCCAAGGCATGCCCACCGCCATCGCGGCAGAGCCCTTGGCCAGACGCCGCGCCGCGTGGGTGGACGAGGCGAGGCGGGCGGCCGCGCGAGCAGATGCTGGCGAGGCGAAGAGCTCGCGAGCAGGCGTGGAGTCCATCGCGGTTCCGGGTTTCGAAGGGCAGCCCGCGTGGGCCCCCAGAGAAGAGGCCGTGGGCGGCTTCGACACGGGCGAGTCCGTCTTCGACGCAGACGACGCGGGCATCTCGATTCCACTCGAGTCACCCGCACGCAGCCCGGATCTGGCCGAGACCCAGGGCTTGCCCGCCGACATCATCCCTGAGGCCGAGATGCACAAAGCTCTGCCGGAGTCGGAGCGCTACCAAGGCCACGATCCAGACCACAGCATCCCGCTACCGGGTTTCGACAAGGGCCCCGCGCTGCCCGAGCCGACCGGCGGCTTCGAAGACGAATCGTGAGGCCCTGCCGTCGCGTGCGCGAGGCGCACGTGTGACAGCGAGCTGAAGTAGCTATACCTTGCCCGCGTGATCAATTCTCGCGTCAGCTCCATCCTCTTCCGCACGCTCGCCACCACCGCGCTCTTCCTCAGCTTGGCCTGCGGTTCTTCCGGCGGAAACTCCGATGCAGGCGACCTCGACGCCGATGTGGACGGAGGCGTGGTGGACTCGGGTCCCACGGGACCTCTCTTGGCGGCCTGCGAAGACACGGAGATGCCTGGCACCACGTCGCTGCCGCTCGCGCCCTCGACCTTGGTGGCCAGCGTCAGGCCGAGCCTCGCGCGCGTGATGAGCCCCAACACGGAGTTCAACCCAGCGCTCGAAGACGGCGAGATCCACTACACCGAGCTGGGCATGGACGCGTTCGACCAAGGGCCCGGCGTGGAGCGCGTTCAGCGCGTGCTCGGCGACGCAGACACCAGCTTCGCCGCGCGCCGCTCGCTCGCGTGGTTCGTGCAGGTCTCGGATCTGCAGCTCGCGGACGACGAATCCCCCGCTCGCTTCGCCAGCCCCGACTCACCGCGGATCCCCGGCGGGCTGCGTCCGCAGGAGGCCTATCTAGCGCGCGCGGTCTCGGCCATGAACCGCACGCTGACCGACATCGAGCGCTCCGAGCGGCCCTACGACTTCGGCGTGTTCACGGGAGACTGCGCCGACAGCGGTCAGCTCAACGAGCTGCGCTGGGTGATCCAGTTGCTCGACGGCCAAGCCGGGCTCGAGACCGACTCGGGCGACGACGACGATCCGATCCCCGGTCCCGGCAACGATCCGAAGGATCCCTTCGATCCCGTGCCCTTCCCGGCGCCCTGGCTCTACATCCCCGGAAACCACGACCTCGAGGTCAGCGGCGTGTTGGCCGTCAACGACAACCAACGCGCGCGCGCCATCGGCTCGCGGCCGTTCTTTGGCACGCGTGACTACCGCCGCTGGTCGGCGCCCATCACCACGCGCACGGTGCCCAGCGACCCCATGCGGCAGCTCGTTGGGCGCGACGAGATCGTGGCCGAGCTGGCCGCCGACACGAGCGCGGATCCCGGCCCGCCCGGTCACGGCTTCAGCGCCGGGGCCGACACCAGCCTGGGCGCGAACTACGCCTACGACGCAGTCCCGGGCCTGCTGCGCATCCTGGCCCTCGACTCGAGCGACCGGGCGGATCTCCGGGCCTGGTGACACGCGCGACGGTGAACGGCTGGCTGCTGCCCGAGATCGCGCGAGCCGAGGCGGACGGTGTGCTGGTCATCCTGGCGTCCCATCACTCCACCACGGCCATGGATCGTCGCGCCGCAGAGTTCGGAGACGTCGTGCCGGACGCCATGGATCCGCGGGAGATCGAGGTGCTCGTGGCGCGCCATCCGCAGGTGATCGCTTGGATCGTTGGGCACAACCACGACAACCGCGTGCGCATGATCGCCGGCGCCGACGCGGCACACCCCGGCTATTGGGAGATCATGACCAGCGCCATCGCCGACTGGCCCGAGCAGGCGCGCTTCCTCGAGCTGGTGGACAACGGCAACGGCACGCTCTCCATCTTCGGCACCCTGGTCGACTACGCTACGGAGACCTGCATGGAGCGGCGCTACCGCAGGCTCTCGCTGCTCGACTACCTCAGCGGCTGGGTCCCCGAGTACAGCAAGGCGCCCCAAGACTCGAACGTGGAGCTGGTGGTCGCGCTCCCCGCCGGCGCGGCCGACGCCGTCAGCGCCGCCACGGGCTACGACCGCATCGAGAGTGAGACGACGCTCCGCGGCATGCCCTGACGTCACCAGAGCCGGCGTCTCTTCGGGCACGGAGCCGGCTGCTGCCGAGGTGCCACGACCCATCTGGTTCTGAAGCCCGGCTGCCGTTAGAGTGGACGCCATGCAAGGCCCGTCACGCTGGCTCACCCACGCTCGACGAGCCTCCTGCGCCCTGGTCCTCGCGCTCTCAGCGTGCTCGGGAGGCTCGACCTCGCTGGTGATCGATGTGCGCTCGGACTTCGTCGCGGGCGTGGAGGCGGTGGAGGTCGAGGTGGTCGTCGAGACCTTGCCCGGCGGGTCCGTCAGCCGGCGAGCGCTGAACGTCGGAGACGATCTCGTGCGCGGCATCCGGGCCGCCGAGTTCGGACCCGTGCCCGCTGGATCTCACATCGTCCGCGCGACGTTGAAGGGGCGCTCAGGGGAGGAGCTGCTCTCGCGTCGCGTGGCCGTCGAAGCGCGCGGCACCACCGGCGTGGTGATCGCGCTCACGCGGAATTGCCGCAATGTGGTTTGCCCCGCGGTTGGCGGCGATGCCACGGCGACCGAGTGCCAAGACGGGCTCTGTGTGCCTCCCGCGTGCGGTGGAGGTTCCTGCAGCATGGCCGAGTGCAGCGCGGACTCGGAGTGCACACCACCGAGCTCGTTGTGCGCCGAGGCGCGTTGCGTCGAGGGCGTATGCCTGACGTCGTCCCGCATCGGCGCGTGCGAGGCGGGATTCATCTGCGTCGAGGGCAGCGGCTGCGTGTCCATCGCGCCGCTCGACGCGGGCCCACCCGACGCGGGTCCGCCCGACGCGGGCTGCACTGGCGTCTGCACTCCAGGCCAGGTCGAGTCGGGCACGTGCGGAGTCTGTGGCACGCAGACGCGGGTCTGCGCCTCCGACTGCAGCTGGGGCAGCTACTCCAGCTGCGCGGACGACGACGCGCGCTGCCCGTCTACCGCGCCCGAGTGCGTCAACGACTACTGCTGGGGCTATCGGGCGGTCTCCCAGTCGCTGCTCTCCTGCCTCGACATGGGGCGCGACTACCAACCTGGCATGGCCATCTTCGGCACGCTCGGCGAGGACATCTTCGGTCGTCCGGGCGCGACCTGGACCAAGGAGAATCAGCAGACGAGCTGCCCGGGCGCGAGCTACGGCGACGCCGAATCGGGCACAATCGCCGCCGGCGGCACAGGCAGCTTCCGCTTCACCTATTCGGCGAGCGGCTGCGACCAGGGTGTGCTCGGCCGTTGGAACAGCCGCTTCCGCATCCTCGACACGGATGGCAGCAGCTTCCTGCTCGCGGGGGTCACGGATTTCAGTATTTACAACAGCAGCTGCACGGCAGATCGCGCGAGCTGCAGCGCCGCCCGGAGCTTCTGCCCTCCGCCGGCCTGCTCTGGAGTGTGCAGCGCTGGCGAAGTGCAGACGTCCAACTGCGGCGTCTGCGGCACCCGCAGCCGCAGCTGCCGTAGCGACTGCAGCTGGGGCGGCTACTCCGCCTGCACGGACGACGACGCGCGCTGTACGAGTGCAACGGCGCCCGAGTGCATCAACGACTACTGCTGGGGTCATCGCGCGGTCCTCCAGGCCGCGCTCTCCTGCATCGACATGGCTCGCGACTACGAGCCCAGCATGGCCATCTTCGGCACACTCGGAGAGGACGTCGTCGGTCGCCCGGGCGCGACCTGGACCAAGCAGAACCGACAGACGAGCTGCGCCGGCTCGAGCTACGCCGACTCGGAGTCGGGGACCATCGGCACCGGGGGAAGTGCCAGCTATCGCTTCACCTATGGGGCGACCACCTGTGCTCACACGATCCTTGGACGCTGGCAGAGCCGCTTCCGCATTCTCGACACGGATGGCAGCAGCTTCTTTCTCTCTGGCGAGCCGCTGATCACCTTCCGCAATTCGAGCTGCAGCGTCGACCGCCAGAGCTGCACCTCGGCCGCCTCCTACTGCCCGCCCTGAGTCCCGAGGGGCGCTCCGACGTGACGGTGGAGCACGGCGGGCGCCGCGATCTGTTCTTCGCGAAACGCTTGCAGCACGCGCTCCGTCACGTCCGTCTCGAAGGCCTTCTCGTATTGAACGTCGAGCACGTAGGCCTTCGCTCGGAGGCGCACCGCGAAGTAGCTCTCGGTGATGACCTCGCTGATCACGATGGCCCACGGCTTGCCCGAGTAGGCGTAGCGGCTCGAGGTGAGGGCGTCTCGCACGATGCGCTTCGCTCGCGTCACGTCTTGATCCATGCCGATGTGGAAATCGATCTGCACCAGCATGTCGAGGGCGCCCGCGTTGCTCGAGGCGACCGGCTCGGTGAGGAAGCGATTGTTCGGAATCGACACCAGGTTGTCATCCAAGGTGGCGATGCGCACCGAGCGCAGCCCGATGGTAGCCCGCGACGTGCACGCGATCGCCTACCTGAAAGGGTCGGTCGACCAAGATGATCAGACCCGCCAAGACGGAGCCGGAGATGTCCTTGAGGGCGAAGCCCAGGGACACGGCGATGGTGCCGCCGACAGCGACCCACATCTGGTGCGAGAGGCGAAAGGCGAGGGCCAAGGCGCCGACGCCCACCACGGAGAAGATCCCCACGCGCAGCAGCGATGCGATCTGTTGAAGCGTCAGTCGTCGGTCGGGGAAGCGCTTCCCAAGCCCCTCGAGGGATCCTGTCAGGAAGCGACCGAGCAGGAAGGAGATCAGGACGAGCGCCGCAGCGGGTAAGAGACCGCCGGGGCGGACGAAGTCGAGTAGCGTCAGACCGTCCTGCATCAGGCGCGCGCCCCGCTGCGCGTGTGCATGAGATGTTGTCGCCTGAGGTGCCGGACGACCGCACGGTTGTAGCGAGCGGTCACGCGGTAGCGACCTTCTCCGCGCTCCAAGAAGAGCTGTGAGCGCAGCATCTCGAGGATGGACAGACACTCGGCGCTTGGCCAGGCGAGCACACGCGCCGCCTCGTCGACGTTGAGGCTCTCATGGCTCATCACGGCGTGAAGCGTGAAGCGCGCCGCCTCGTGCAGGCGCTCGAGCTCCGCCGCCCGTGGCGCCGCGAAGAGCCGCACGCGCACGCGGTTCTCGCCGACCATCACCAGCGAGCGCAGCCAATAGTCGAGCGCTACCCGCGGCATTCCGTCGGAGTAGTCCCAGAGCAGTCTGAGATAGCGCTCCCGCACGCGCTCGAGCTCCGCGTCCCGATCGCGTTCGCCCACGCCTCGAGGCAGGATGTCTTCGTAGCTCACCTCGTAGCCGCAACGTTGCAGGCGACGCTCTACCAGCTCCCCGATGCGCTCCTCACTGAAGCCTCGTAGTTCGACGCTGCGTTGGAATACGTCGGTTCCGCGCATGACGAAACGCAGATGATCCCACATGGCCTGGGAGAAGGCACAGACCCAGACCAGCTTCTCACTCGTGCGCCTCAAGATGCGTGAGAAGGCCTGCATGCCGTGCATGCCGCCGACGCAGCGCAGCATCAGCATCTCGGCGTGATCGAGCAGCACGATGGCGCGCCCGTCGAGCTTGGAGACGGCGTGCACCAAGGCGTCCACGTCGTCCACGGGAGGTAGCTCGAGGATGCGCGCGACGGCCCGACACACCGCGGGTTCGGACAAGAGCCGCTGATCGAGACGCGCCTCGATCACGCGCATGTTCTGCGCACGCCTCGAGAACTCCGCGAGCCAGGCGGTCTTGCCCGCGCCCTGCTCGCCGACCAGGGCCACGTCGAGGCTCGGACCTCCCTCAGACCAGGCGCTGAACGCCGCCTCGATCTCGGCGAGCCCCGGCAAGGCGTCCACCTCCGTCTCGTCGAGCACATCCGCGGTGAAAGCCTGTCGCAGCTCGGCCGGCAACGCCGAAGGATCCGCGGCGCCGTGGCCCTTGGACTCGGCCACGCGCTCCAGCCGCCGGCGAAACAGAAACGCCAGGCCGCGCCGCGTGTGTTCGAAGCCCAGGATCAGCTGTCGACCGAAGTCGAGCAGCGCGCGCAGCCCCAAGCGCAGGATCGCGACCACGAGAAAGGGGAAGCCGAAGACGCCCTGACCGTGACGCTCGAGAGCGCGCGCCAGGCCGCCTCGAGGGTGTTGGGCGATCCAGGCCTCGAGCGTCTCCTTCCGAAAGCGAAAGAGCAGCAGGTAGCCGAGAGGCAGGCTCAGCAGCCACGCGCTCGTGACCACGGACGCGTAGAGGTGACCGCGGCCGGTGAGGTTTTCGGCCAAGGAGAGCGTCACCACGAAGAAGAGGATGAAGCGGCCCACCCAACGCAAGCTCGAGCTGAGCTTCGCGCTCACCGCCGGCGACGCGCCCTTGCCCGCGCGGCGATTCACACTCAGCATCACCGCCTCGAGGGCAGCCACGGCGAAGCGTATGCCGGCCCAGGTGAGCAGCAGCAGGCGCAGGAACGTCAGCTCGGGCGAGTCCGTGAGGCTGGTGAGGAGTCGAAAGCCGAGGGTGAAGCCGAGCCACAGCAGGGCGGGCTGAAGCACGCAGGCCAGCATGCCGATCGCGCGACCTCTCCTCGCCGCCGAGGCGCGCGTGTCTGCGCCGTCCACGAAGCGATGGCGCAGCGCCTCGAGCAGCGCCCGCCTGCGGCGCACGCTCCAGAGGGTGATCAGAGTCAGGAGCAAGAGCCAAAAGAGGGTGTGCCGGCTCGAGGTGCGCGTCAGCGTGTCGGCCGCCCAGCTCGGCCAGCTGCGGAGGCGTATCTCCGCGTCTCTCGCGTAGAGAGGGGCGGCGAGCGTCAACAGGCGCGTCTCCCTGCGCAGCTCTCGGCGTCCGCGCTCGCTGAATCCGAGGACTCTGTCACGCGTGTCGAGATCTAGGCGCCGCAGTGCCTCGAGTCGCAGCGCGTCGAGCCGGCGCACCTCGCGCAGAGCCGAGCGCGCGCTGGCGGGGTCCGGCGCGTTGGCCAACGCGTCCAAGGCCTGGTCGAAGGCGGTCTCGAGCTCCGTCAGGCGCTCGCTCGCGCCCCGCTGCGGTGCCTGCGCGCGGACGCTGGCAGCACATGAGCCACACGTGAGCACCAGGATCGCGACCCCGATCGCACGCCACGCGCTCCTGCCAGCGGACAGCCCAAGCATGCTGCGACTCTACCTCAGCGGCTCGCGATGCGCTCTGATCGCGTCTGGGACGCCCGACTCGCACGTGGGCGTTGTGGCGCGCGAGCCCTCGCGGCAGGATGCGTCGATGCTCACGCTGCGTTTCGTCTCCGGCACCCTCGAGCTTCGCGGGGAACTTCCCCCGGAGGCCACGTTGGAGGAGCTCGTCTGGGACGCGCGAACGGACTGTCATCGAGCGCCTGCCCGGCTGTATGCGGCGCTGGTGATGGCGCTGCGCGCGGCCGGCGTGACCTATGAAGACGAGGCACGCGACTACCCCACGCTCTCGGCGGGCTCACCGCGAGCCGCGACCCTTTCAGCGTGAGGCCCTCGACGCCTGGTGGAAGGCCCGCGGGCGCGGCGTGGTGGTGTTGCCCACGGGCGCCGGCAAGACGCACGTCGCGGTCATGGCCATCGAGCGCTGTCAACGCGCGGCCCTGGTCGTCGCCCCCACCTTGGATCTCGTCAGTCAGTGGTACGAGATCCTGCGCGTCACCTTTGGCGACGAGGTCGGGGTGATAGGCGGCGGTGACTATCGCGTCGCGCCGCTGACCGTGACGACCTACGACTCGGCCTATCTGCACATGGAGCGCTTCGGAGACCGCTTCGGCTTGGTGATCTTCGATGAGTGCCATCACCTCCCCGGAGAGACCTACTCGCTCGCGGCTGAGCTCTCCTTGGCTCCCTTTCGACTCGGACTCACGGCCACGCCCGAGCGCGCCGACGCGCGTGAGTCGGCGCTGCCTCGCTTGATCGGCGAGACGGTCTATCGTCGCGACATCGTGGAGATGAGCGGCGCCTGGCTCGCCGACTACGAGACCGAGCGCATCTCCATCGACCTCTCTCCAGAGGAGCGTGAGACCTACGACCGAGCGCGCGAGACCTACCGTGACTTCGTGCGCTCCCAAGGCATCCGCATGAGCAGCCCGAACGGTTGGGGTGAGTTCATCAAGCGCTCCGCGTTCAGCGAATCTGGCCGACGTGCCATGGCGGCCTACCGCCTGCAGCGGCGCATCGCCTTCTCCGCCAAGGCCAAGCTCGGCGTGGTGGAGCACCTGCTCAGCGTGCACGCGTCCGACCGGGCGATCCTCTTCACTCAGGACAACCGCACGGCTTACGAGATCAGCCGCCTGTTCCTGGTGCCCGCCATCACGCACCAGACCAAGGTGACGGAGCGCAGCCGCATCCTCTCGGGGCTCGCCGAGGGCAGCTACCGCGCCGTGGTCACGTCCAAGGTGCTCAACGAGGGAGTGGACGTTCCCGACGCAAACGTGGCGATCATCGTGTCCGGCAGCGGATCCGTGCGGGAGCACGTGCAGCGCCTCGGGCGTGTGCTGCGAAAGCGTGGCGACAAGCGCGCCGTGCTCTACGAGCTCGTGAGCGCAGACACTAGCGAGACCTTCACCTCGGCGCGTCGGAGAGAACACAGTGCTTACCGCTGATCTCGTGCGCGTGCGTCGCGCGAAGGAGCAGCTGCGCCTGGTCCCGATCAAGGCGGAGGCGCGGGCCGCAGTGGAGGCGCTGGCGGCGCGCTACCTGCAAATCGCCGAGAGTCAGGTGGGCGGCACGCGAAGCGAGCTGATGGCGGCGTTCGACGCGGTGCCCTTCGCAGCGCGAGACGCCAAGCTGGTCTCGGGGCTGATCAAGCTGACGCTCGATCGCTGTGAGTTCGAGTCGAAGCTCGAGCACGATCCGAGCGAGCTGCGTCACCGCGTGTTCATCCGCGCGGCGGCTCGGCGCCGTGAGCTAGGGCCCACCGGTCGTCTGGACCGGGACGCGCTGCTCGAGGTGCTCGCGCGCGAAGAGGACGTGACGCCCGAGCTGCTGATGCGCCTGCTCTACGCGGACCTGAAGGAGAACCACCGGCTGATCGGCTTCGATCGCATCCGAGCCGACGCGCTGCTCTCACTCTACGAGCTCTCGAGCGAACAGGCCGTGTTGCTCAAGGCGGAAAGCGTGGTCGTCGTCGTGCACGAGAGCACGCCCGCGGCCTATCGGCGCTTCTTTCGCAAGCTCAAGTTCCTGCGCCTCCTGCATCGCGCCGAGCGCCTGCCCTCCGGCGCTTATCAGATCGAAGTGGACGGTCCCTTCAGCCTCTTCTCGGCTGTGACGAAGTACGGCTTCGCCCTCGCCATGTTGCTGCCGGTGCTGCGCGAGAGCGAGCGCTTCAACCTCTCGGCGAGCGTGCGTTGGGGCAAGGAGCGCGAGCGCCTACGCTTCGAGCTCGAAGGCGGGCTGCAGGGCGCGAGCGGCAAGAGCACGAAGGCGTCCCTGCCCGACGAGGTGAGCGCGCTGCTCGCCGGATTCCCGAAACAGGCGGGACCTTGGCGCGTCCGGGTGGCGACGCGGATCTTCTCGCTGCCCGGAGTCGGCGTGCTCGTCCCCGACCTGACCTTCGTGCACCGCGAGAGCGGCTTCACGGCGCACCTCGAGGTGCTCGGATATTGGAGCCGGGAGGCCGTCTTCCGGCGCATCGACCTACTCGAGGCCGGCGCCAAGGCGCCATTCGTGTTCGCGGTCCCGGCGCGGCTCAGGGTCAGCGAGCAGGTGCTGCCAGACACACTCTCGGCTTCGCTCTATGTCTACAAGGGCGTGATTCGACCGAAGCTCGTGCGCGAGCGTCTCGACGCGCTCGCCGGCGCCCAGGAGACGCCGGAGTAGACGCGATTTTCCCGTGCAATTCCAGCAGCTTACTGCGACATGCCAGACTTGCACCGCCGACCGCTAGGGGCTATGATGCCGCTCCGCCGGATTTCTTCCGATCTCCCCGGAAATGACCCTTCCCCCGGCGAGTCCATCCATGACTGATACCGACACCACCGCCGCGCCAGCGTCGCGCGAAGCGGAATACGACCAGAGCAACATCCAGGTCCTCGAAGGCCTCGAGGCCGTGCGCAAGCGGCCCGGTATGTACATCGGCGATCCGCACGACGGATCGGGCCTGCACCATCTCGTGTGGGAGGTGGTGGACAACGCGGTAGACGAGCACCTCGCGGGGCAGAACCCGACCATGGAGGTGACGGTCCACGCCGACGGCTCGGTGACTGTGGTCGACCACGGCCGCGGCATCCCCGTGGGCATCCACTCCAAGGGAGTGAGCGCCGCCGAAGTGGTGATGACCCAGCTGCACGCGGGCGGGAAGTTCGACAACGACAGCTACAAGGTCTCGGCCGGTCTGCATGGCGTCGGCGTCAGCGCGGTGAACGCGGTGAGCGAGTGGCTGCGCATGGAGATCCGCCGTGAAGGCCACGTCTGGTACCAGAAGTATGTGCGTGGTGTGCCCCAGGCTCCTCTGGAACCCGTCGGCGACACGGACGAGACGGGCACGACCATCACGTTCAAGCCGGATCCCGAGATCTTCACGATGACGGAATTCAGCTTCGACGTGCTGAACCACCGGCTACGCGAGATCAGCTTCTTGAACGCGGGCTTCGTCATCACCCTGTCTGATGAGCGTGATGGACGCACGGAGGAGCATCACTTCGAAGGCGGTATCCGCGAGTTCGTGGAGACACTGAACAAGAGCAAGACACCGCTGCACGAGCCCGTCATCTACATCGACGACAAACGCGATGGCGTCGAAGTGGAGATCGCGCTCCAGTGGACAGATGCCTACAACGAGTCGATTTTCCCCTATACGAACAACGTCTACAACCGCGACGGCGGCACACATCTCACGGGGCTGCGTGCGGCGCTTACGCGGACGATCAACAGCTATGGACAATCGGAAAAACTCCTCAAGGATCTGAAGAATCCGCTGGCCGGCGAAGACGTGCGCGAGGGGCTCACGTCTGTGCTCTCCATCAAGCACCCGGACCCGTCGTTCTCCTCGCAGACGAAGGACAAGCTCGTCTCTAGCGAGGTGAAGGGCATCGTCGAAGGCGTGATCGCGGACCGCATCGCGGAGCACTTCGAGGAGAACCCGGCCGAGGCCAAGAAGATCGTCGGCAAGGCGATGATCGCAGCTAAGGCGCGCGAGGCCGCCCGGCGCGCACGGGAGATGGTGCAGCGCAAGGGAGTACTCGACGCGACGACACTGCCGGGAAAACTCGCCGACTGCCAGAGCAAGGATCCCGCCGAGAGCGAGATCTATATCGTCGAGGGTGATTCCGCCGGAGGCAGCGCCAAGCAAGGCAGGAACCGCAGGTTTCAGGCAATTCTCCCGCTGCGCGGCAAGATCCTCAACGTGGAGCGGGCGCGCTTCGAGCGAATGTTGTCGAGCGCAGCCATCGGCACGCTGATCACGGCGCTTGGCTGCGGTGTGGAAGGCGGCAACAACTTCGACATCGACAAGCTGCGCTATCATCACGTCATCATCATGACGGACGCCGACGTAGACGGGTCCCACATTCGGACGCTGCTCCTGACGTTTTTCTACCGTCAGATGCCAGAGCTCATCGAGCGTGGATATCTCTACATCGCCCAACCTCCGCTCTACAAGGTGAAGAAGGGCAAGAAGGTTCGGTATCTCGCGGACGACGACGATCTCGATCGATACTTGATCGATCTTGGCGTGGACAATCTACGTATCAAGACGGAACAAGGAATCGCCCTCGTCGGAGATCCTCTCCGACGTCTGCTCGACGACGTGCGGCGCTGGCGCGCGTTGTTGGCCAAGATGCATCGTCGCGCCGAACCGGCCGTGCTCGAGGCGCTCGTCCGAGTGACCACTCTGGACGTGGGTGAGCTCGCAGAGGCGACGAAGGTCGACGCCGCGATGAAGGCCATGGAGAGCTATGTCCTCGAGCGCCATCCAGATCTGGCACCCCTCGAGATGCGTCGCGAGGACGACACTGAGCACGAGTGTCAGCGCGTGATGGTCACGACTCGAGCGGGTATCGCAGAGCGAGACAGCGTGGTGGATTTCAACCTGATGTCGAGTGGTGACTACGCGGAGCTTCGCAACATTCACGCGGGCATTCGCACGCTCGGCAAACCGCCCTTCTCCGGCGTGGTGTTGGGCAAGGACGGGCAGCCGACGGGGGAGGCGGTGGCCATCGGCGACGTGGACGACCTATGGACCTGGGTGGACGCGCGAGCACGCCGAGGCCTCGGAGTGCAGCGCTACAAGGGGTTGGGCGAGATGAACCCGGACGAGCTGTGGGAGACGACCATGGATCCCGAGACTCGCACGCTGCTTCAGGTGCGCATCAACGACGCCGTGCAGGCGGAGGAGCTGTTCACCATCTTGATGGGTGATGTGGTGGAGCCGCGGCGTGAGTTCATCGAGAAGAACGCGCTGAACGTGACCAACCTCGACATCTGATCTGGCGGAGTCTGGGTCGATCAAGGTGTGGGCGGCGCGACCCGCTCCACCATGATCGGGGCGAGGAGTGAGGGGCGCAGCGCCGGCCCGCCGAGCAGCCGAATGCGGCGCAGATTCGCCGGCCGCAGGGCACGGCTGAGGCTCGGGTTCAGGCGAAGGTGGGGCTGATTGGCGATCGCCGCGCTGTCTGGAGGCGGGAGATCGTTCTGAGCCATGTTCGTCGGGGCTTCGAGCTCGAGGGCCGGGAAGCGGCCGGCGAGTGCTGCCGAACGGTTGCCCGCCTCGTCCTCCGCGGTGACTCCGTACGCGCCCTCGAGCTCTTGGCCCGGCTCAGCGTTCACTCGATATGAGAGCTCCGTGCCCTCGACCCGGCCGACGGGCTGACCCTCGTGCGTGATGGTGTAGCGGACGACACCGGTGGCGTCGGTCGCCGCGGGCCATGTCAGCTCGAGGCTGCCGCCGCCTTCGGTCGCGCCCTCTGGGGTGACGTCGCGGATGCGGAGACTAGACGCGGCGGGGAAGCTCGGGGGCTCACCGTCCGCTGTGGACGCTACGAGGGAGAGCCGCTCGCCCGCGTTGTCCGCCTGATCGACGGGCACCACGCCGACCAAGTAGTCCGTGCCCGGCTGCAGCTCCTCGATGACGTATGCGTGGACCGAGGCGGGCAGCTCTGCGATCTGCTCGTCATCGCGAAAGACGCGGTAGGCACGCACTTCCCGATCGTCCTGCGCGCTAGGCCAGCTGATGTTGAGCGTGGTGGGCGTAGCGGCCTCTAGCGTGAGCGCCGCGTCACCTTGGAAGGTCGGAGGGTGCTTGTCGGCACAGGCCGTGCAAAGACCGAGCGAGAGCAGTGCGAGTATCAACAACAGGGGAGAGCGCATGGGTACTACTCTCCCAAGCTCCGCCCACTTGAACAAGCCGACGCCTCGACTCGTGATGCCTCCCAGCCCGCGCGCAGTTATTTCGCGAAATAAGTTGATTCCTTAGGACCGTCCCCAACTGCTTGTCCCCAACTGCTTAGCTCCAGGGCACCATGGCGCCGGTCCACCACTCGTAGTCGCGCCCGAGGGGATCGCCGCTGGGGAAGAAGACGAGGTAGGTCATGGCGTCATAGGCGAGGAAGCTCGGCCTGCCGCCGAGGGCGTTGCCGATCTGATGCACGGTGCGCCAGGTGCCGGTGTTGAAGTAGGCGGCGGGGCGGCCGTCGATGCTGCCGAGGGGCACCATGGAGGCGAAGTGGCTGTGGCCGTTGACGACGAAGCGGAGGCCCTTCTTGGCGCTCAGCTGCTCGACGGCGCGGGCCGCCATGCGGCCGTCGAATCCATGCTGCACGACCTTGTAGAGCTTGGTCAGGCGTTGGTCCTGTCCGCGCGCGACGAGCCTCTTGGTGGAGAGCTGCAGCATCAGCTCGAGCTTCTTGCCCGTGTCGAGGCGGAAGCCCTTGCGCTGGCTCCGGATCCACTGACGCACGAAGCGCTTGCTGAGGAAGTCCTCGACCAAGCCTGCCCAGGTTCGGTTGACCGGACGCAGCAGCGCCTTCTGCACCACGCCCACATGACGCACCCACGAGGGCACGGCGTAGATCGGCCTGACGTCGTCGATATCCTCGAGGATTGCGGAGCCCTCCTCACCGACGATGCGGCGCATCATACGCGGGAAGCGCGTGATCAGCTCGACCCCCAAGGCGTCGCCGATGGTGCCGCCACCGTCGAGGCTCTCGTTGACGGGATCGCCGAGGTGACCGTGGTAGGCGAGCACGCCGTGGTCGGGGAAGACCTGCTCGGTGCGAAACTCCACGTCCTCGTCGCGACCCGTCAGCGCACGCCAGGCCACCCGGCGCGCCTCGGGGCAGTGGGCGAAGAGCCTGTCGTGGTTGCCGAGCAGGTAGCTCACCTCGAGGCCGCCCTCTTCGACCCGCCGCCGGATGGCGTCGAAGAAGCCCTGCTCACGCGCCACGATGCGCTCGACGATCTCGAGCACGACCGCCTGAACGTGCGTGTCGGGATCGTGGTAGGGACGAAACGCTCCGTCGAGCCAGCGCGGAGATCGCACCAGGTCGAAGAGATCGCCGACGAAGCAGATGTGCGCCGGGCGCTCTCCGCGCGCCGCGGAGATGCGCGTCCAGAAGCGCTCGAAGGTCTCCTCACGCGTGACGTGGGAGCCGTGCAAGGCGTCCGTGAGGTGGATGTCGCTGACGCAGATCAGCATCGAGCGTTCGTGTGGCGTGGGGCTCATCTGCGTCCGAGTCTACCAGCTCGCGTGGAGCCCGCCCGACCTGGTCAAGGTTCGACGCAGACACCCGCCACGCAGCTGAAGGGCGCGGGGCAGGCTGTTCCGCCGGCGCAGCTCGGACGCGCGCAGAGCGCACTCGCGTTGCAGACATAGGGCGCAGGGCAAGGCGTGGTGTCGGAGCAACGGCGAACGCGGCAGCTCCGGCGGCGGGAGCACTGCTGCCCCGGGTTGCAGTCCGCGTCCGAAGTGCAGTCCGCGGAGCAGGCGCCAAAGGGTGTGCAGCTCGCGAAGCTGGGACAGTCTGCGTCGCTGCCGCAACCGTTGCAGATGCCTCCGGGCGCGCTGCGATTGCAGCTGCTGATCCCGGGGCAGTCGCCCGCCGCGCGACACTGCACTGGCTCGAAGGACGCCGCGCCCGAATCCGCCGTCGCGCCCGAATCCGTCGCCGCGCCCGCATCCGTCGTCGCGCCCGAATCCGTCGCGCCCGCATCTGTCGTCGCGCCCGCGTCCGTCGTCGCGCCCGAGTCCGTCGTCGCGCCCGAGTCCGTCGTCGCGCCCGAGTCCGAAACGGCGGCGTCTGTTCCGAGGCCCGAGTCCGAAACGGCGGCGTCTGTTTCGAGGCCCGAGTCACCGCTGTTGGAGGACCCGCCGCCGCCGCAGGCGAGCAGCAGGCTGAGCAGGCTGTAGAGGGCGATGTGCGTGTGTGAGGAGTGCATGGGCGAGAGATGACATTCGCGCAGATTCTTAGCAACCGCACGCTGCTCGCGCCGACAAGGGGGGCGTAGGGGCCGCAGGGAAGCGGTCCAATGAGCCGTCGGGAGAGACGATGTCCTGTTCAATCGAAGAGCGAGAGCATGTGGAGACGATTCTGCGGCGCAGCCTTGGCGCGGGCTGGGCCCAGACGGCGGAGATCCTGCGAATCGTGCGCGTACGCCGCGTGACCCTCGAGGAGCAGGCCGGGCAGATGCGACGCGCGCTGATCTGGGACGGGCCCGAGTCCATCACCTCGCGCCTCGAGGGCGTAGAGCTCTTGCCCTCGGAGGTCAGCATGTCGCGCAGAGCGCTCTGCCTCGACGTGATGACCGAGACGCTGCAGCGTCGTGTCAGCGCGAGCATGGAGGCTTGGGCGAAGGCGAGTCGATCCTATCCGGTGGTAAGCGTTCAGCTCGCCACGGAGCAGGTCGCCGAGGTGCGATTCGCTGGTTCGCGCAGGCGTGTGTTGGTGGGCATGCGCACGGGCCGACTACTCTCCATCTACGAGCCGCGCGCCGACGTCACCTGCGCCGCCCTCGCTGCTGTTGGCGGACTAGGCGTCAGCAGCAGCTTGCTCGTCTTGGGAAGCTCCTTGCCCACGTCCGTCATGGCGGGAGTCATCGCGACTCTGGGTGTCCTGCTCTTCGAGGCGATCCGCACTCCCCGCTCGCTGATGCCAAGGGCGCGCTAGCGTCGCCTACGCGTCCCGCAGACCCAGCTCTTTCATCTTCGTCTGCAGGCTCTTGCGCGAGATCTTCAGCAGGCGCGCCGCGTGGGTGACGTTGCCACCAGTCTTTTCGAGGGCGCGCACGATGAGCTCTCGTTCGAGGCGGGAGGTCGCCTCGCGCACCGCCTCCTTCAGACCCGCACCGTCATCGGCTGCGGCGGTGACGCGTTCGGCCTGCACGTCGACGTTGGAGGCCTGCGCGAGCTTCTGCGCCGAGGCCTCTCGCAGCTCGGGCGGGAGGTGCGTGACGTCGATGCGATCGCCGTCGCAGAAGAGCATGCAACGCTCCACCACGTTCTCGAGCTCGCGGATGTTGCCCGGCCACGCGTAGGGCCGCAGCAGCTCCAGAGCCGCGTCGGTGAAGCCGACGATCTCACGGCCCAAACGCTCGGCGTGATACTGCACGAAGTGATTCAACAGCAGGGGCAGATCCTCGACGCGTTCATGCAGCGCGGGCAAGCGCACCTGCACCACGTTGAGACGGTAGTAGAGGTCTTCGCGAAAACGGCCCTCGGCGATCTCGGCGCGCAGGTCGCGGTTGGTGGCCGCCACCACGCGCACGTCGACCTCGAGGGTCGAGACGCCACCCACGCGATCGAACTTCTGCTCCTGCAGAGCGCGCAGCAGCTTCACCTGCATGCTCACGGGGATCTCGGCGATCTCGTCCAAGAAGAGCGTGCCCTTGTCCGCGAGCTCGAAGCGCCCGGGCTTAGTGGTCGCGGCGCCGGTGAAGGCACCCTTCTCGTAACCGAAGAGCTCGCTCTCGAGCAGAGCCGCCGGGATCGCCGCACAGTTGACGGCGATGAAGGGCTGTTCCTTGCGCCCACTGCCCGCGTGCAGCGCGCGCGCCACCAGCTCCTTGCCCGTGCCGCTCTCGCCCGTGATCAGCACGGTGCTCGGCGTGTCCGCGACCTTGTCGAGGATGTCGAAGACCTCTTGGATCGCCTTGGACCGACCGATGATGCCGTGACGTCCGTGCTCCGAAGACGTCGCCGACGCGCTGCTCTTGGCGAGGGAGCCCGCGCGCACGGCCTTGGCGACGACGTTGCGAAGCTCTGTGCGATCGAAGGGCTTGGTCACGTAGTCGAAGGCGCCCTGCTTCAAAGCTTCCACGGCGTTGTCGACCGTGCCGTGGGCGGTGATCAGGATCACCGGCGGTGGTGACGCCTGCTCGCGCACATGGGCCAAGACGGCCATGCCACCGAGCCCGGGCATGCGCAGATCGCTGATCACGAGATCGAAGTGGTGCTCGTCGAAAGCCTCCACCGCTTGGCGACCGTCCGCGACAGGGAAGACGTCGTAGCCATCGCGCTCGAGCTGAGCCGTCAACACACGCCTCAGGTTCGGCTCGTCGTCGGCGAGCAAGACTTGGGCGCGAGTGGTCATGTGCGGATCATGGCAGGCACCTCGCCGCCCCGCCCGCCGAGTCACCGGGGATGCCCGAGCACAGGAAGACGAAGACGCGATTCGCGCCCGGCGCGCCCACCAAGGGCTCGTCTCGTGCGCTGCCCGTGAGGCCGGTCTTCACCGTGGAGAGCGAAGCCCCGAGGCGCGCGCCGCTGTCGGGAGCCGAGTCGACCAACACGCGCGCGTCGCCGAAACCAGATGGCGTGCTCGGAAAGACGTACACGGCGCCAGCGTCGCTTCGACCAGCGACTTCCGAGTAGGGCGCGCCGACGAGCAGGTCTTGGTCTCCGTCCGCGTCGAGATCGCCGAGGGCCAAGGTCTCCCCGAAGCCCGCGCAGCTGATGCTCGAGTCGAGGTCGGGGCACATGATCCGCCGCGTGGGCGGGTCGTCCGAGGTGGCGGTCAGACCGCAGCCGTTCTCGGGTCTGAGATCCGCGAGCGACAACTTGCGCACGCTGAAGTGGGTCATCGCGCTCGGGCCCTGAGAATCCGAGAAGAAGACCTCGGGCACGCCGTCGCCCGTGACGTCACCGGCGGCCACGCTCACGTCCCCCGTGAGTCCGTCTATGCAGCCCAGGAGGCGAGCGACGGGCGTGGTCCCGATGGCTGGCTCGAGCCCGACGGAGAGCAGGACGAGACGCCCAACACCCGGCTGCGTGACGGCGACGAGCACCGCCTCGGAGAGCTCGGCGGCGAATGCGGCGGGCAGCGCGGCCACGGCCAACTCCTGGCCGAGCCTCCCGGACGGAGTGATGAGCGACTCGGGCAAGGTCAACGGTTCCAGAGCCGGCGAGGCCGAGAGCACGTAGAGGGCGTTCGTGCCGGGTGCGCCGGCGATGGCCACGCCCCAAGGAGTCGAAGCGGGCATGGCGGCGAGGCCTCGACCGAGCTCCGTGGCTGGTGCTCCGGGGACCGGTGCGAGAGGGGTCACTCGTCGAACGATGGGACCGAGGCTCTCACATACGACGTCGAGGGTGCCCGCGCCGGGCGCGCCAAAGGCGGTGCAGAGGCGCTCGGTGCTGAAGGATGGCAGCCCAACGGCGGCCACTCCGAACTCTCCGTCACAGCCGGCTGCTCGGTCGATGCAGCCGGAGAAGAGCTCGTCGCGAAGATCGAAGGCGCCGTCGTCCTCCACGTCGTAGAAGGCGAAGGGGGTGTCCGCGCCGGCCGTCACGACGAGCCGCGACGCGGGGCTGCCGTCCTCGAGCGTGCCGCTCAGGCCAGCTACGACCTGACCGAAGAAGGGCATCCCAAAGGAGGAGCTCGGGTTCACCACGCGCGTCGACGCTTGGCCCTGGAGCTCTTCGATCTGCCCAGGGAGACAGGCAGAGAGCAGCCCCAGAGTCGAGAGCAGGCCGAGAGAGAGAAGCCGAGCGGGTGTTGCGTGGCGCGTCATCAGAACCTCCCCGTCAGCGTAGCGCCTGCGCCGTGACGATCGAAACTGGGCGCGAGGGCCCAGTCGCGTGGCTCGAGCACGCTCCCCTCGGAGTCGGGCAAGGGATCCCGCAAGAAGTAGTAGAGGCTGAACACGCCGAGCAGCGCTCCGAAGCCATAGGCTGCGTCGGCGCCGTAGTAGAAGAGGCGCCCACGCAGGATGCGTGGATCGTCCGAGGCCAGGGTGCCCGCGTCGCGCTCGCTCCGGAGCCGATCACGGATGTCACGCCCGCGCATACCCAGGTAGAGGCCCGCACCCGCGGAGCCCAAGCCGAAGATCAGCGTGGTCCAGGCGGTTCGCCGACTCGGGCGAGGTCGCAGGCGCACGCGGACGGGAGTGAGCTGACCGCGCGCGATGGTCACGGACTCGCTGAAGGTCTTCATGCCGTCGGCCTCGACCTCGACCTCGTGCGCTCCGGGAGTGAGCTGCCCTTCGTAGGGCACGGCGCCCACGGACTCGCCGTCGACGAAGACCCGAGCCTGGGCCAGGTTGGCGATGACCCGTAGGCGTCCAAAATCTACGCGCGCGAGAGGCACGCGCAGGCTGACCTCGGCGCCCACGGCGATCTCCACGTCGCGCTCCGCCGGCGCGAAGCCCGGGCGCTCCAAGATCACGTGGTGGCTGCCCGTGTCGAGCACGCTGCGGAAGGGCGTCTGACCGGCTGCACCCTCTTCACGGCCGTCGATGAAGACGCTGGCGCCTGGAGGATCCGAGACCACGCTCAGGTAACCCAAGAAATGCCCCTGGCTCATCTCCACGATCACCACGTAGACCTTGCCCGCGTGCACCCGCACCCGCTCGCCGACCGTGCGGTAGTCGGGGTGCTCGATGCTCAGCGCGTACTCGCCTTCATCCAGGGTCTGGGCGAAGGGCGAAGGGCCGGTCGCCACGACCTGACCCGCGCGACGCAAGGTGACGATGGCTCCCGCGGGCTCCGTCTGCACCGAGATCAGCGACTTCATCACCTGGGTCGTGGCAGGGATGACGCTAGCCGCCTGCGTGCTCGGCGAAGTCTCGGTCGGCGTCGTCTCGGTCGGCGAAGTCTCGGTCGGCGTCGTCTCGGTCGGCGACGTCTCGGTCGGCG
>JAADHO010000176.1:36688-55947 GCA_013151775.1 Deltaproteobacteria bacterium
TCTCGGTCGGCGACGTCTCGGTCGGCGACGTCTCGGTCGGCGTCGTCTCGGTCGGCGAAGTCTCGGTTCCCGGGTGGACCTCGTGGCGCTCGACCGTGGTGGTGGTCGTCACCATGGGTTGCGCAGCCTGCTGGGCGAGCGCGCGAGTGCGCAGATCGTCGACGTTGCGCCGGACATCCGCCGCGTCCGCGCTGTGGGGGTCGCCCGTCAGGTAGCGCTCGTAGTAGTCGGCCGCGCGTGACCATTGGCCGAGGCGTTCGGCGGCGACGCCCGCGTTGTAGAGAAAGGCAGAGAAGGGGCGCGCCTCGTAGGCCGCCTCGAACTCATGGATGGCAGCCTCGAAGTCCCCGGCTTGATAGCGGGACTGACCCTGCTCCATGTGCTCCCGCGCCTGCTCGAGCGAGTCGGCGTTCGGCACATCGTTCGGCGCACCGGTCGGCGCACCGGCGTCCTGAGCCAGCACCACATGAGAGCTGCCGCCGATCGCAGCGGCGCAACACAAGCTCACAAAGCAAAGCGAACGTCCAAGGTCCGTCATCTGGTGCGGTCCCCCAGCATGCGTGCACCCTGGCCCGCGTGGCTTCGAGGGTCAACCGCCTCGGCTCGAGTTGGTCGAGTTGGGCGCCCCATGGAATCCCGTGCGGTGGCCGAGTGGGGCGATGCACAGTAGCGTAGAGAGCGCTGGCGTAACGCGGACCCGCGTCGATCGTACACTTGGCATGGAGAGCGTCCTGGAAACTAGACCGAGCGACATTTCCGCGGCTTCGACCGAAGCGGCGGCCGAGACTCCAACCCGGCAGCCCAATTCGATCGGACGCATCGCCCGTCTGGTGGGCCCCTGGCTCTTGGCGGGTTTCGCGCTCTATCTGGTCGCGGGCCGGATCGCTGGGACCAGCGGGCCGCCACCCGGACAGGTCGCCCCGGCGCTCGCCGTGACGCTCAGCACGGGCGAGGCGTTCAACCTCGCCGAACATCGAGGCGGGGTCGTGGTGCTGAATTTTTGGGCCACCTGGTGCCCCGCGTGCCGCGCCGAGGCGCCTCAGCTCGCCAGCGTCGGTCGACGCCTCTCACAGAAGGGCGTGCCGTTGGTCGGGCTGTCCGTGGACCACATGCCGCTCGAGCGGGTCGCCCAGTCGGCTCAGGAGCTCGGCATGGACTTCCCCATCGCCATGGCGGACGAGGCGTTGGCCCACAGCTTCTCGGTCGACGCGCTGCCCACCACGGTGGTCATCGGCAAGGACGGTCGCGTCGCGCAGACCTTCGTGGGTGGCATCGACCCAGAGCGGCTCGAAGACGCCGTGGACACAGCGCTCGCGGCCGACTGAGTCGGCTGAGCGGAACAAAGGCCCCCGACGGCCGAGCGACTCGGGATGGTGCCGCGCGAGTCGCCCACCGCGGCGGGGGACCAGGAGAGCGTGGCAGCGACACCGTCGCCCGACCGCCGGGGGAACATGGGAGAGCTCTGCTCAGGAGGCGAGGCGCGCCTTGACGGCCTTCAAGACCGTGGCGCGCCGCTTGTGCGCCTGCTCGTACGCGGCGACGGACTCGAGCGCGGGTGAGGCGAGCTTCGAGATGCGTGCGACGACCTGCTTGGCCGTCAGCTCGTCGTAGCCGCGAAACGGAGCCTTGGTCGCCGCGGGCAGGCTCGCGCGCCGCTCCAGCTCACTCAGGCGAGCCTCCACGCGGTGCTCGAGGCCGTCGAGGCTCACCATGAAGCCAGCGAGCAGCCGCCTCTCGAGACCGCCGGGGAGCAGGCTGAGGCGAAGCTCACTCAGAGCCGCCTCGCGCTGCGTCGCGACGAAACGAGCCCACTGCTTGGCCTCGTCGCGCGTGGCGCCTAGCCAATGCTGACCCGCGTCCGTGGCCTCGCCGCGCAGAGCCTGAGCGGCCTCACGCGTCTCGGCCAGGAAGCCCTGCCCGGCGCTGAGCGTGCGGTCGGCGAAGCTCGAGGCGGCGCCGCGCGTGTGCTCCAAGAAGTGGAGGCCATCTCCACGGAGGCGCTTCTGACTGGATTGGATCTGGGAAGGTAGACTCTGCATGGGATCTCCTTGACGCGATGCGTCTGGACCAGACATAACGCACCGCGTCATCGCTGTCAAGCGCCGGTGTTTATGGGTGTTCTACGATGTTCTCCTCGATGACGCATCGCGTCTCGATCGCCTTCGAGGAGCCGCTCGCGTGTCCGGCGTCGAGGTCATCGGTCGTGCCGCAGCCGCGCTCGTGGTATGCAGTGCTGGCTGTGATTGCACTCCGCGGCGCGAATCAGGCTCTGCTCCGAGACCTTCAGGGCTTGACCCGAGGGCACGCTTCGGTGGGCGACGCGGATCGAGTGGCGTACGCGAGGGATTTGTGGCCTCGGCAGCAGATCCGCACGCGGGCGGGAGACGCCGCCGTGTGCCCACCCGCCGTCGTGGTCTGGCCTGGCTCCACCGAAGAGGTGGCCGACGTCGTTCGCTACGCCGCCGAGCGCGGGATCCCGCTCGTGCCCTACGGCGCGGGCAGCGGCGTGTGCGGAGGCATCTCCCCGACCGATGACGCCATCGTGCTCGACGTGAAGCGCATGCGCGCCCTGCGTGAGGTCGACGAGTCGCTCCTGTTGGCGACGGCGGAGGCGGGCATGATCGGGCAGCACCTCGAGGACGCCTTGGACGAACGCGGCTTCACGCTCGGCCACTTCCCCTCTTCGATCTACTGCTCGACCCTCGGAGGTTGGGTCGCCGGTCGCTCCGCCGGGCAATGCTCGGGGCGCTACGGCAAGATCGAGGACATGCTCGTCGGCGTCACCTGCGTGGATGGGCGAGGCGAGGTGAGACGCGCGGGCACGGGCTTCGACCCTGGTCTCTTGCCGCTGATCATCGGCAGCGAAGGTATCCTCGGTGTCGTCACCGAGGCGACCTTCCGGATCGCGCCTGCGGCCAAGACGCGCCGCTTCGCCTCCTTCAATTTTCGCACGGTCGCGGAGGGTCTCGCGGGCATTCGCGCCGTCTATCAAGCGGGACTGCGGCCCGCCGTCGCGCGCCTCTACGATCCCTTCGACTCCATGCTGGCGCGCCAAGGCGGCGTGAAGCAGGCGCGCAAGCAGACGCCCGATCCTTCGAGCGCACCCGGCCTCGGGCTGCGTGTGCTGACGCGAGCGCTGCGGCACCCCGGCGTGCTCAACCGCATCATCAACGCTCTCCCGGGGCGCGTCACGGGCGGCGTGATGGTGATCTTCGTCTGGGAAGACGACGCCCGCATCGGCGACGCCGAGTGCGCCTGGGCCAAGCAGATCTGCGCACGCCTCGGTGGCACGGACACGGGCGAGGAGCCGGGACGACACTGGCTCTCCCACCGCCACTCCGTCAGCTATCGCCAATCGCCGCTCTACGCCGCGGGAGCCTTCGTAGACACCATGGAGGTCGCCGCCACCTGGTCGCGCCTCCTGCCCATGTACGAGGCCGTGCTCCACGCGCTGTCGCCCAACGTCTTCGTGATGGCGCACTTCAGCCACGCCTACCCCGACGGGGCGTCGATCTACTTCTCCTTCGCCGGCTCGGCCAAGGACGACGCGAGCTGCCTCGAGCTCTACGACCGCACCTGGCGCCGCGCCCTACGCGCCGTGATCGACGCCGGTGGCACGCTCTCACATCATCACGGCGTGGGCCGCTCCAAGGCGCCCGCCATGCGCAGGGAGCAGGGCGTGGCCGTCGAGGTAGTGCGCGAGCTCGCGCGTGAGCTCGACCCACAGCACGTACTGAACCCGGGCGCGCTGATCGGCGACGCAGCGCCATCATGAACGACTTCGTAAAAGCGCTGCGCGCGGAGATGCCCGACGCGCTCTCGGAGATGGGCGGGGAAGTGGCGTTGACGCCGCGCAGCACGTCGGATCTCGAGACGGCCTTGGCGCTGGCGCGCACCCATGACGGACGCTTGCGCGTTCCCGGAGGAGACGCCCGCGAAGGTGACCTGCGGATCGTGCTGCGCTTCATGGGTCAACTCCACTCCGTGGACGAGACCTCACGCATCGCCCATGTGGGCGCGGGCATGGGCGTGGCCGAGTTCGAAGCCTGCCTGCGCCCCGAGGGGCTGAGCCTCGGTTGCCGTGCCTGCGCCGGCGATGAAACCCTTGGGCGCTGGATCGCCATGGGCGCCCCCGGCCGACGTCCGAGCGCGGACGACCCCGTGGATCAGGTGCTGTGCGGAGCCGAGGTCATGCTCGCGGATGGGCGCCTGCTCGAGCTTCGTCCCGCGCCTCGGCGGGCGGTGGGTCCGGATCTCCTGGGCGCGCTGCTCGGAGGACGTGGACGCCTGGGTGTGGTGTTGGGCCTGCACTTGGTGCTGAAGGCGCGGAGTCGACACACCAAGAGGACGTACGTCTTCCCGAGCCTCGCGCAGGCTGAGAGCGCGTGTGCGTGGGCGCGCGGGCGCGGCCTGCGTGCGACTCGGTTGGCCACGGGCCCATGCGCGGTTGGCGGTGGCCTGTGGGCCGAGGTCGCGTGCGACGAGATGGAAGCTCCGCGACTCGAGCTCTTGGACGAGGTCTGCGGTGAACGGGCGGGGACGCTGCTCGCTGCTGCGGATGCGCCTCCTTGGCCGGAAGCCGAGTGCGCGTCAAGCTCGGCCATCCTCAGCGCCTTGGCTAGGCGATTGGATCCCGATCGCATCTTCGGCTGAGCCCCTCGCTGGAAGCTCACGCAGCGGTCAGTCCAGGTGACGGGCGAGCGCTGCAGCGAGTCAGAGCGCGCGCTACGCCGCCTTTGAGCAACGCGCGAAGTCCGCGCCATGGTGCTCGACGCAGGCGTCCATGCCCTCGCGCTGCCAGCGCATCATGCCGCCGCTGAGGTTGTGCACCGACGTGTAGCCTTGGCTCACGAGGTAGGCCGCGGCCTGCGCCGAGCGGCCGCCTGAACGGCACACGAGCAGCACGGGTTCGTCGTGCTTCAGGCCCAGGCTCTCGAGACGTCGAGGCAGGAGCGGAAGCGGCAGGAGCTGTGCGTTGGGCAGGTGACCGAGGGGTCCGTGAAACTCATCGGGGCCTCGCACGTCGACGATGCGGTAGCGCGACGAGTCGCCAAGCTGATTCGGGAGTACGTCCGTGAAAGCGGGCGTACGGCGTCGGGATGGAAGATGGAAGGTCATGCCGAACTGTAGAGCACAGGGCGTGCCACGCTCGCGTTTGTCCTGAGCCTCGAAGTTATTGAGCAATTTACGCCATAGTCTCATGTGTGTAGCAACATGTTGCAGATAGCGTTGCATTGCGACGTGTTTCGACCCGCTACATGATACGCATATGCAACATACGCGATCCCATGGGCCCCTGAGCCCGTCGGGGACGGATACGAGCACCACGCACGCTGCGCGGGACGAGTCCCGCGCGCCACGGACGGGGAGGATCATGCTCTACCGCTCGCTCTCCCGTGGCGGGACGCCCTTGGGCGTCCCTGCGGACGGGCAGGATCATGCTCTCCCGTGGCGGGACGCCCTTGGGCGTCCCTGAGCCCGTTGCGCACGGATACGAGCACCACGCACGCTGCACAGGGAGAACGTAGGCTGCGAGGGTGGTAGCTTTCTTCATGCAATCTCCTTCGGTTCGCGCGTCGAACTCCGCTGTCGTTGAGAATCGTGTTGGGTCCGAACGAAAGCGCCCTGGGCCATCGACTCCAACGGGTCGGACGAGGCCCCGCGAATTTCCATCCCGCACAAGACAAACCCGGCCAGACGCCCTCGTACTTCGTGGCGTCTTCGTCGACACCGCGGGCTGAGAGGCAGGCCAGTCCGTCGCCACGGCGCGCTCGAAGTGATATGAACGGCTGCGGCCCAAGCCATGCGCATCGACAAGCTCACACTCAGTAACTACCGAGCCTTCGAGAAGTTCGAGGTCAACTTTCATCCAGAGCTCACCGTGCTCATCGGAGAGAATGGCGCGGGTAAGAGCACGATCCTCGAAGGTCTGGCGGTGGCCCTCGGCGCTTGGCTCGGTGGGTTCGCGTCGCTGCGCGAGGACTTCTCGATTCCAACAGATTGCCCTCGGCGTGTTCTGCTCGAGAGCGATGGACTGGCGACGACGGAGGTGCGGTATCCGGTGCGTGTCGAGGCGTGCGGTGAAGTTCGCGGTCAACTAATAGAGTGGGCCCGCGAACTCCGCCACAGCAAAGGTCGCACGACGCGCGGAGAAGCGGCGTCGATTCGCACGCTCGCCCGCACCGTCGAGGAGGACCTTACGCAGAACGGCGTCGAGCTCCCGGTCATCAGCTGCTACGGGACGGGCAGACTCTGGCTTCAGCGCCGCGACAAGAAGCGGAAGCAGGAGCAGCTCGCTTCGCGCCTGATGGGCTACACGTCAGCCCTGGACGCCGCGTCGGATCCGAAGCACTTCGAGGCCTGGATGCGCTGGCGCACAGAGAACGCGCTGCTCCGCATGGCGCGTGCTCAGGCAGCCGGCAAGCCCATGGACGACGTGGAGAGCCCGCATCTCGACGCTGTCGAAGCGGCGGCGTGTGCGTGTTTGCCTGGAGCGAAGCGGTTCTACTTCAGCATCTATCATCAGGACCTCCGCATCGAACGCGCGGACGGTGTGGATATTCCGTTTCGGAGCTTGTCAGATGGACAGCGGAACATTGTCGCTGTCGCCGCCGACATCGCCTGGCGCGCCGCACAGTTGAATCCACAATATGGCCGCGATGCCGCTGAGAGGATCGCAGGCATCGTGCTGATCGACGAAGTCGAACTTCATCTCCACCCCCAATGGCAGCGGAGCGTCGTTGGAGATCTCCGCCGGACCTTCCCGCGCGTTCAGTTCGTCATGACGACGCATTCCCCCCAAGTCGTATCGACCATTCCTCGCGAATCTGTTCGCGTGCTCCATGGCGACGACGCTCCGCTCTCCGCCGGTCACGTGGAAGGCAGGGACTCCAACACCATCCTCGAGCGAACCTTCGATGTCTCGGCCCGTCCGGTGGAAACGCAGCATAGGCTGGATGAACTCGCCAGCCTGATCGATGACGAAGACCTCACGAGCGCGCGCGCGATGCTGGAGACGCTGAGAACGCGCTTGGGAGACGACGATCCCGACGTCGTTGCCGCCGCCTGGGAGATTCGCGCGACCGCGGGCGACCATGTGGCCGATTGAGAAGGGCCCGGAGCCGAGTTGTCTCGCCGACCTGCGGGGAACACCCGGAGCCGCTTGGTCTTCGGTGACCTCAGACCAGAAGCAGGAAATGCGGGAGAGCACCTTCCGAGAGCAAGGCGGACTCTGCGCATACTGCATGAGCAAGCTCTCAGGTAGCGTCGCTGCGGACGACCAAGACCCCGCGGCCGGGGGCATGAAGATTGAGCACTTCGCAGCACGGCACGCGCAGAACACCGGGCGCAACAGGATGTTTGACTGGCAGAACCTGCTTGGAGTGTGTCCCGGCGACACGGCTGGCCCTCGGCGGCCGAAGGAAGCACGGTTCCACTGTGACAACTACCGTGGCAACGCTCCGCTAGGCGCCAATCCGGCTGGGCCGCCGCCAGCATCCGAGCTGTTTCGCTACACGAACGCGGGTGAGATCCGCGCCTCGCAACTCGCATCATCTGCAGCGCAGCTCAACATTGACGCACTCAACTTGAACCATCCGAGACTGAAGTCGAACCGCAAAGCCGTCATCGAGAGGACGCGCAAGATCTTGAAAAAGCATGGTTGGAAACGCGCCGTGCTAGAGAAATATCGGCGTCTCGCTACAGCTCGCGATCAGGATGGGTGTTTGCAAGAGTTCTGCGGCGCCATCGCCTACTATCTCGACAAGAAGATTCGCGCGGATGTCTGACTCCATGAAGCGGGGCGATGCCCTCCGCGCGCATGAGCCTCGCGGCCCGCGCGCAGTCAGGTCGCTCGCTCTTCTCACACAGCCCGCATGCGTGCCCATAGGCGCTGCGCTTGCGTCTGGGCTTCGGCGCGGATGGCGTCGATGTCCCCGTTGAGCAGGTCACCGTCTCGCACCACGTCTGCGCCTGCGACTCGGACCTGCCGCACGCGGCCTTCGTCGTCGAGTGTGACGCTGTCCTGCGCGTCGAGTTCTCCGAGGCTCAGGCCGAAGCGCTGCGCTGCGAGCTCGCGGCCTCTCTCGAGCTGCGCCCTGGCGCTCGCGCCGGACAGGGCGACACTGTTCTCTCTGGCTTCCGCTTCGAGCGCGCTCAGCTCTTCGCGCATGTCTGCGTCGTAGCCATCCGTGCCGAGGGCGACGAGGGGGCTCTGGTCGAGATGTCTCGGGTAGCCCACGCCGTTGCCTTTGTTGGAGCGTGGATTCTGCACGAGCCAGTAGCCCGCGTCGCCGGCGCGCTTCACCTGCGCCGCGTTCAGGTGGACGCCGTGCGCGAGGATCGATCCCGCAGGCAGGGCGTCCAGCTCCATCAGACGCTCGAGGGGCCCGTCGTAGCCACGCTGTTTCGCGTCGGCGACGTCGGCGGCGTCCTCTGCGACGTGCACATGCGTCACCGTGCCCAGCGCCCGCGCCAGCTCGCCGGCTTCGCGCACGGTCGCGTCGCTGACGGTAAAGGAGGCGTGGAGCGCGATCATCCCGCGCACCAGGCTGCGCTCATTCTCCTCGATGAAGCGTCGGCACTCGCCGAGGCCCGCGCGCGCTTCGTCCCGTCCGCCGTTGCGCTCCGTGGCGCCGTAGCAGACGAGCAGGCGCGCGCCCAGCTCCTGCGCCGCGTCGGCGAGCACGTCGAGGCTGCCCTCGATGAAGCGCGGAGACTCGTGATGATCGACGAGGGTGGTCGTCCCGGCGAGCAACGCCTCGGCCACATAGAGGCGCGCCGACGCGCGCAGGCTCGCCTCGTCCAAGGCGAGATCCAGACGCCACCACACGCGCTCGAGGATCTGAAGAAAGTTCTCGGGCGCCGGCTCCGGCGCGGGCATGCCGAGGGGGGCGAGCCCGCTGTAGAGGTGGGTGTGGGCGCAGACGTAGCCGGGCTGTGACGACTCGGAGCTCATCGCGACCTGACTCAATGCCAGTCGCCGCGCGGCGCTTTGATCTTGCCGACGCTCATGGCCTTGGCCGCGGGCGAGTCCTTCATGGGCAAGGTCATGCGGCGCACGCCATCGAACTTGCAGAGCGCGTTCGCGACCGCGCCCGCCGTGGGCACGAGTCCGATCTCGCCCACGCCCTTGGCGCCGCAGGGGCCCTCGGGTTCGTGCTCTTCGATCAGCATCACCTCCACGGTGGGCATGTCGCGCGCGCGCAGCACGCCTATCTCGCGCAGCTTGCTCGTCACGGGCATGCCGTTCTCACAGGGCAGCTCCTCGGTCAGGGCGAAGCCGATGCCCATGTGAACTGCGCCCTCGATCTGCCCTTCGACGAGGGCGGGGTTCACGGCGCGACCGACGTCGTGGGCGGCAGCGAACTTCGCGACCTTGCCCGCCTCGTCGAGCACGCAGACCTGCGTCGCGTAGCCATAGGAGGTGTGGATCTTCGTGTTGTTGGGATCGCTGCCGAGGGCTGCCGTGTCGTCGATCACGACGTCCGCGGCGAAGACCTCGCCCTTCAGGTCCTCGAGCTTCTTGCCCGCGTCGAGGGCGGCGCGCAGCTTGGTCGCCGCCGCCATCGAGGCCTTGCCTCCGAAGAGCGTGGCGCGCGATCCCGTCGTCTGTCCGCAGCCGAGCGCGAAGGTCGAGTCCACCTTCGGTCGGAAGATACTCGCAGGCAGCCCCGTCACCTCGACGGCGAACTGCGTGAGCACGGTGAGCAGGCCTTGGCCCATCTCCGTGTAGCCGTTGTAGAGCGAGACGGTGCCGTCCTGCTCGACCACGAGCCGGCACTTTCCCCACTCCTCGACGCCGTTTCCGATGCCGGAGTTCTTGATCCCGCAGGCGATGCCCACGGCGCGGCCCGAAGCGACGGCCTCGTCGTAGAAGGGCTTGATGGCGTCGAGGGTCTTCTTCACGCCCACGGACTTCTCGAGCTTCTGCCCGGTGGCGAGCACGTCGCCCACCTCGACCGCGTTGAGCATGCGGATCTGCCAGCCGTCGAGGCCCACCTTCTCGGCGAGCATGTCGAGGCAGCTCTCGATGGCGAAGCTCGATTGGTTGGCACCGAAGCCGCGCATGGCGCCGCAGGGCGGGTTGTTGGTGCAGGCGGCCACGGCCTCCACACGCACGTCGTCCACGCGATAGGGCCCGCAGGCGTGACCCGCGGCGCGCTCGAGCACCTTGCTGCCGACGGAGGCGTAGGGTCCCGTGTCGCCGAGGATGTCGGCCTTCACTGCCATCAGTCGACCCTCGGCGTCGCAACCGACTGCGTACTCCATCGTCAGCGGGTGGCGCTTCGGGTGAAGTCGCACCGACTCGGGGCGCGTCAGCTCGAGCTTCACGGGCCTCTTCGTAAGCTTCGCCAAGAGCGCCGTCTGGGCCTGCACGCTCATGTCTTCCTTGCCGCCGAAGGCGCCGCCGTTGGGCACAAGCTCGACGTAGATGTCCTCCTCCGGCATGCCGAGGAAGCGGGCCACCTGACGCCTGTCGTCGAAGATGCCCTGACCCTGCGTGAAGAGTCCAAGCTTGCCGTCCGGCAGAGGTTCCGCGAGGGCGCACTCGGGCTCAAGGAAGAGGTGCTCGATGCGCTGCGTGCGGAAGGTGCCGCGGACCACGTGGGCGCTCTTCGCGAGGGCGGCGTCGACATCACCGCGGGCGATCAGCGAGCGGCCGAGCACGTTGTCGTGCGTCGGGTTCACCACGGGCGCGCCTTCGGCCAGCGCGGCTTCGGGCGTCAGCACGGGCGTGAGCACTTCGTACTCGACCTCCACCAGAGCCGCGGCGGCGCGCGCCGTCTTAGCGTCCACGGCGGCCACGGCGGCGAGCACGTCGCCCACGCAGCGCACCTCCTCGCCCACGGCCACCAGGCTCGGCCAGTCGTTGTAGAGCATGCCGACCCAGCGCTCTCCCGGCACGTCGGCGGCCGTCGCGACCTTCACCACACCGGGCAGCGCCTCGGCCTTCGTGGTGTCGATGGCGAGCACCTTCGCGCGCGGATGTTCCGAAAAACTCAGCGCGCCAAAGAGCATGTCCTCGCGCTTCATGTCGGCCACGTAGGGGCGCTCACCGAGCACGAGCTCACGGCCCATGTAGCGATCGAGGCGCTGACCCACGCGGCCGTCCGTCACCGGCTCGGGCAAGGCCTCGCCTCGGCGCGCGCCCGCGTAGAGTTCGATGGCATCGATGACCTTCACGTAGCCCGTGCAGCGACAGAGGTGGCCGTCGATGGCCTTGGCGATCTCGGCCCGCGTTGGGCTCGCGTTCTTGTCGACCAGCGCCTTGGCGCGCAGGGCGATGCCGGGGATGCAGAAGCCGCACTGAAGACCAGCTGCTGCGACGAAGGCGTCGGCGAGCTGCTGCCGCTCTTCCTCCGAGACGCCCTCGAGGGTGACGATCTCCTTGCCGGCGCACTTCGACACGGGAGTCGCGCAGCTCGTGCGCGCCTTGCCGTCCACGAGCGCGAGGCAGCATCCGCATTGACCCTGAGGTGCGCAGCCGTCCTTGGTGGACGTGATGTCGCAGCGCTCGCGCAGGCTCGTCAGCAGGGACTCTCCGTCCTCGGCTTCGACGCTCTTCTTCTGCCCATTCAGCGTGAATTCGATGGTCATGGATGCTTCTCCTCGCCCGTGGGGCGAATGCTGGCGGAGCATACATCGTCGGACCGTGCAGGCCGAGTCGAAGCCGCAGGGTCTTCGTCGTGCCCCGGCTCAGGGGAGGACGATTTGCGCAGAATACGCGAGTCCGCTCTCGCGACCATCAGCGTCCACTGCGCTGACCGCAAACGCCTGTGTGTCGGCGGGGACATCGAGCAACGTGACGCTTACGACCGACGTGTCGCTCACCACGGCCAACTGCGTGCGAGCTTCACCAACGATGCCGTACACGATGAAACCAGCTACCGATGCGAGGGCGGCTCCGGGCGGCGCGTCCCAACTTACAACTGCGCGTCCATCTCCCACGATTGCGCTTACTGAAAAAGGAGGAACGACGCTACCCAGCGTCCCCCAAACGTAGTTCGACAAAGACTGTCCCGCTGCGGCAAATCCCCGAGCAGCGGCGGTCCGATAGGAACTCGGGCATGGTGGAGCGGCGCCTGCGCAGAACATCGAGTAGTCAGATGTCCTCATCTCAGCTTGCACCCACGCTTCCATCGGCCATGGCCACAAGGGAATCTGTGTCTCGGTATCCCAGCCGGGTTCTCCTTGGAAACTGCCGTCGGTGCCAAGCCGATACATAACATGCGGGCCGATCGGACCTCCACCGGTGCCGATGGTCATCAGCGGAGATCCCTGCTCGATACGCACCGGGTACGAGACTCCGTTTTCGAGGGGGTCGGCCTCGGTGACGTTGGTCGTCGTGCCTCCCACCTCACCAACATTGAAGGCGTACACTCGATCGGCCAGCGTCTCGGCGCGTACGAATAGCCTGCCCTCTACACCGCGAGCGACCACGTCGGTGATGTCCGACTGGACGCCACTCGACAACCAAAACCCGCTGTCACGGACGACACTGAACACATCCTGAGTAGGTTGATTCGAGCGATATGAATATGCGCTCGATGCGACTCCGTACAACGCGACTCTGTCGTACACGTTTCCACCAAGCTTATCGAAGAATCCGCCGCCCACATTGACGGCCACGACGTCTACATAGGAGTTACCAACCGTGGCACTGAATCCAACTCCATAGGCATTATTGATCGACAGGCTGCCGCACACTTTGAAGCGATGCTCGACATATGCTGTCTCAGACGTCTCAAATACGGCAAAGGAGCCCATTAAGTTGAGAGGTGATGGCTCGTTGCTCCAGTACTCGGGTACGTTGGAGTCGATATCCATGGAATTCAGCAGCGATGTATCCCGGTTGTAGTACGACATGAACGCGGCGATCGGGAGAAGCGCATCATCCCGGATCGCCCAGTCATGTCGTGCGATACACCGTCGACATGTGTTGAAACCGCGACCTCTTCTCTGCTCACGTCTGGAAACATCGTAGAAGAGATACTTGTATCTACCTTTTCCATAAGCAATGACATCTTCGAGTAGATTGTGTTGACCAACGATGGACCATGCACTGTTATTGCCATCCTCCACACCCATGGATGAGCACTGCTTGAAGTAGATGTAGTCCCAGTAGCTAGCTGTGGCGACGCCATCCCAATGCACGCCCTCGAACTTTACATATTGAGTAGGTGTCCCCGAGAATCCGGAGGAGTCGCGGAATACGGCGGCACCAGAGAACCTCGCCCGGAGCGGCACGGATATGGGTACGATTCCGTTCGGGAATCGAACGACATCAGTCGTGCTTCTCCCCGGAATATTCCTTGCTCGGATTGTGGTCATGGCTTCACGAGTGCCCGATGGTGGCTTGGATCTCTGGGTTATCGAGTTGTCGGAGTCCGTGTACTCTCCGTCATCGATGATCAGAGTGTCACCTCCGCTCATTTGTCCAAGTGCATCTCGTAGATATCCGTAGCAATTCTCGGGTGACCACAGATCTGCAGTGGGTTGACCCGTGGTTCTTTCACCGCCAACGACTAAGCAAAACATTCGCCCGGCTGCTGCCGTAGAGGCCGCTATCTGAACAGAGCGAGTCACCTCGCCCGTGGCTCCATCAGCGTCCGTGATCGAGAGCAGCACGGTGAAAGGACCAGGCTCGAATTCGTGAATCTGCCCCTGTCCTGTTGCCCGAGTCCCGTCACCGAAATCCCAACGGTACTCTACGATGGCCCCATCTGGATCCGCGCTAGCGCTGGCGTCGAAGGTGATCCTCTGTGATCGCGCAGGGTCTGAGCCGAAGGTGAAGGCCGCGACGGGCAGATGGTTCTCCGCTGCGTCCGCCACGGCCCCGTCCCCGGCATCCACGGCCCCGTCCCCGGCATCCACGGCCCCGTCCCCGGCATCCACGGCCCCGTCCCCGGCATCCGCATCTCCAGCAACCGACGAGTCCTCGAGGTCGGAGGGATGTGTTCCGCACGCGCAAACAAGCAGGACCGCTGGCAGAACGCTCCAGACCGTCCGTCGCTGGATGCGGAGGACGGGCAAAGAGGCCGAACTCAGAGACAAAGTCATTTCATCACCTGGTTGCAGCGGGCGAGACGTGGAGGGTGCCTGACATCGATTGTGATCTCAGCGATCGGACATCTCGATCATAAGTGCTGTGGATCGCGTTGATGCCGGACCGTACCCCCGTAGGGTCTTACACGCGCTGATATTTGTTGGCCACGAACAACCGCGAGAACGAACTGGCACGAATCTGGTATCGCGCTTGACGCTGAGGCCTGCAGCTCGAGTCCGAGGCAGGCCTGTTGGCGGAGCTTTTCGGTAGACGCGTTCCCTGGGGAACTTTCCCGTGATATCTCACGGCCATGGACAGTCACGACGTTGCAAACGCCCATCGAGCCGTTGCCGTCCCGTGCAACGGCTGTGGTGCGTCCCTGCCCCTCGATCCCGGATCGGCCGAGGTGCGCTGCCCGCACTGTCAGAGCGTGACGCTGGTCGATGCGCAGTGGCGTCGCAGCGCCGACGCCTACCGCAGCGATATCGACGACCTCAGAAACCAGGAGATCGTCGCGCGTCGCCTGGCGGCCTTGCACGAGCAGGGAGGGAAGTATGGGGGACGCATCGTGCGCTGGGCCGTCCCGCTCGGGCTGCTCGTGGCCTGGTGGGTGATCGCGGTCTCGAGCGGCATCGCCGCCAAGCTACCCATCTGGGCGAACCTCGCCTGGGTGAGCTTGATGGTGGGTGCCATGCTGCGAATCGCGCAAGCCATGGTCTTGACCGTGCGCTCACCGGACATGAAGCAGATGGCGGCGATGGCGTGCGCCCAATGCAGCACCTGCGGCGGCTTCGTCGCTTTCACCGAAGGCAAGGCCGTGGCCGCCTGCGGCTACTGTCGCTCCACCGCGCTCAAGCCCTCCTCCCTCGCGCAGGAATTCCTCGAACTGGCCGCCACGGACGAAGGGCGGGCGCTCGGCGCGGCAGGAGAGGCCAGTGACAAGGCCGTGGCCGAAGTTCAGCGCGCAGCGAAGATCGCTGGCTTCGGCAGCGACCTCGGCTCGGCTTGGGTGGTCGTGGCCATCGCCAGCGCCTTCGCGCTCACCGCAGCTGTGGTCGTGCTGCTCCTCTCCGAGTCCAGCGGAGAAGCCAGCCCCGTCGGTTGGATCACCCCCACCTGTTTGCTCGGAGTCGCCCTGACCGTCGGCTGGTTCGTGTTCGGCGTACGCCAGATCATGCGCCAGAATCGCGCGCTCGAGGCGCACCTTGGCATCGATCTGGCTGCCGAGACTCGCAGAGCGAACGAGCGCGCGCAGGCGGCGCGAGGCTGAGGCCCAAGCAGCCGATCTCGCTCCGTGTCTACTCGAGGCCTTGGCAGAAGACACCGGGCAAGGTGGCGCGGTTGTTGGCCTCGTAGCATTCGCCCTCGGTGGCGGCGTCATCGGCGACGATCACGACGTCGCGTCCGGGCCGGGTGTCGGGGGCTGCATCCCAGGTGCACTCGAGGCGCTCGCAGGCGCCCGGCTCGAGCACGCCCGTGGTGGGCAGCTGACAGATACGCGTGCCCGTGGCGGGATCACCGTCGTAGAAGCCCACCAAGAGGCCCGCGCCCACGGGCTCCGTGCCGCGATTGCAGACGTTGGCCGTCAAGGTCGCCACGCCGCGCGAGGGGCAGTCCACGGGTGTGCTGCGCGAGGTCAGGTCGGGCGCCGCGCCGGGGGTGGCGCTGCCCTGCACGTTCTGGCGGAAGTTGTTCAGCCCCGGCGTGGTCCAGTTGATGGCCGCGGCGCTGGTGCGCGGGATCGTGGCGTCGTCGTTGACGTTGGTGACGAAGTAGGCGTGCTGATTCCAGATCATGCGCGAGCGCACCCAACGGTCGGCCGCGTCGCGATACACGCGGATGCCGAGGGCGCCATGCGGATGCGAGGCGCGGCAGGTGTTGCCGGTGCCGGGCGTACCGGCGGGCGGCGCGGCGCAGGCGAAGCCATCGCGGTCGCAGTCCGTGCAGCAGTCCGCGTCACTCGTGCAGCGGCAGAAGCCCGCGTCGCAGCTGCCCGATAGGCAGTCGCTGTTCTCGGCGCAGCGCAGCCCGGCGAAGAGCGGGTCGAGGCCGCCTGGATCGAGCCCACCGCAAGCGACGCCGCTCGAGGCGCTGCCGCAGTTGTAGTTGTTGCCGATCACTATTTCCGCGTTGAAGTCGCCGTCCACGTCCGCGATCACCGGGTTCTCGTACCAGGTGCAGCTCGAGCGATACTGGCTGAAGACGACCTCGCCCGTGGTGCCCGAGTAGACCCGCAGGAAGCACTCGTCGCCGTAGACCGCCTCGGCCGCGCCGTCGCCCTCGAAGTCGAAGATGCTCGAGCCCGTCACGTTGCTCGAGGCGTCCTGCGAGGGCTGCGACCAGAGGATGCCGTCCGTGCGCCCGCTGGCGCAGCTGCCCACGGGCGTCGCCGTGCAGTCGAGATCGAAGACCGTGTAGTCCCGCGCGCCGGCTGTGGCGAACTCGGGGCGCCCATCACCGTCGAAGTCGCCGATGGTCGGAGGCCCGCCCGTGCCGCCGCCGGGCAAGCTCACGGGTCCGAAGATGGTCACGCCGTCGAGCGTCTGGATGCGCGCGCTGCCGCTCGACACCACCACCACCTCGGGCGCCGTGCTCGGCCACGCAGCGCCACCGGGGAAGTCGCCGAAGTCCGCGATGGCGACCTGTCCGGGCGCCGAACCGCCAGGCGACCAGGTCTCCGGGGTCCAGGTGCGCGCCGTGCTGTCCCACTGCCACACACCGTGACCCTGCACGAGCTCGACGGCGCCGTCGTCGTCCACATCGGCCACCACCGAGAAGGTGCCCTGGCTGTAGCCGAAGGTCGTTCCCAGGCTCTGATCGATCAGCCGGCCCATGCTGTCGAAGACCATGCCGAAGCGCAGCACCTCGGGCACGCCGTCGTCGTCCAGATCGACCAGGGACGGACCGGCCCAGCCGCCGCCCGTGGGGTTGAAGGGCGTCACTCCGTCCGCGGCGGTGGAGGTCCAGAGCACGGCCCATGCGCTGGCGCTGGTGTCGTAGTGGAAGGCCACGAGCCCGCCGCCGGCCTTGAAGGCGACGATCTCGGGCTTGCCGTCGCCATCCAAGTCGCCGATGGCGGGGGGACAGTCGTGACACACGAGCTGTAGGGATCCGAGCTCGGCCTGCTGCACACAGGTGGCGCCGTCGAGGATGCGGATCACGCCCGTGGGCTGCTCGCTCGAGCCGTCCACGCCGTCGTCGAAGACCGCCACGATGGAGGGATGAGGCGGCGCGTCGGGGGCCACGTCTACGCGCAGGTCGGCGACCATGGGCGTACCGAGGACGTGCAGATTCGCGGGGAAGGCGTCGCCCGCGGGCGCCACATTGAACTCGCACTGAACCGTGGGCGCGAAGGTGCCGGCGACGATCACGCGGCTACACTCGGGGTCTCGGTCGTGGCCTACGGGCACGTCGTAGGGCAGGCAGAGGCCGACGGCGCCGTCGCAGTAGCTGTCGTCCTCGCAGTCGTCGGCGGTGGTGCAGGCCGCGCCGGGGGTCGCGCACACGCCGTCGCTGATGCAGACCTCGCCGCTGGCGCAGCAGAGGCTGACGCAGGGCGTCTCACAAGCGCCACCATCACCGCCGCCGTCGAAGCTGCCGTCGAAGCTGCCGTCGACCCGAGCGTCAACGTCACCGCCGTCCGAGGGCGCACGGCACAGGCCGTCGATACACAGACCACCGCCGCAATCGGACGGAGAGTCGCAGGTGCCGGTGTTTCCGCCTCCGCCGCAGTCGCAGCCAGCCACCGGTAAGAGCAGGAGCAGAGCAAAAAAGGGAAGACGACGCGAAACTGGCGTGGACATGGGCCGACGATAGCACGAGCAAGAAGAAGGAGCGGACGTGCCGCACGCCTCGACCACTGATAGAATCGGCGAGCGTCGTCGGGATGGCGCAGGGAGAGTTCGAATGCAGCAGCGGGTCGGAAACTGGGTGATGACATGTGTTGGGCTGAGCTTGCTGTTGGCGGGCTGCGCCTCGGGCGGGCCTTCGGGGCGGACTCCCGTGCGCGACGGCGGACCCGACTCGGGCGCGGACACGGGCACGCCGAGCTGCACCGTGGACTCGGACTGCGTAGACGACGGCGTCTTCTGCAACGGCGGCTTCATCTGCACGGACGGCAGCTGCGTGGAGACGCCACCGCCGAGCTGCGGCGACGGCGTCGGCTGCACGCGCGACGAGTGCCTCACGAGCACGGACGAGTGCCAGAACACGCCCGTGGACACCTCCTGCCCTAGCGGCACGACCTGCTTCGTGGGCGTCGGCTGTCAGGTGGCGCCTCCCTGCGAGTTCGACTCGGACTGCGGCGGCGACGGCGTCTTCTGCAACGGCGAGGAGATCTGCCTAGCGGCGAGCTGCACCTCCCCGGGCACGCGCGACTGCGACGACGCGAACAATTGCACCATCGATGAATGCGTCGAGGGCGACGCCGCCTGCGCGCACACGCCGGCGGACTTCCTGAACGACGCGCTCAACTGCGGACCCACGGGCGAGAACGACTGCGTGGTGTGTGCGGATCCCGATCCCGCACAGGTGAACATGGCCCCCGCCTGCGTCACCGGCGCCTGCGGCCTCGCCTGCCAAGATGGCTTCGCCGACGCCGACTCGGATCCGGCGAACGGCTGCGAGTGCGCGCTCGGCGTGATGGACGACCTCCCGGAGATGGGCTTCGAGGACGCGAACTGCGACGGCATCGACGGCGACATCTCCGTGGCCATCTTCGTGGCGCCTCCGCCCCTCGGCGACGACGCGGCGGACGGCTCCATGGCCACTCCGGTGGCGACCGTGGCGCGCGGCATCGAGCTCGCGAGCACACGGACGCGCAAGGAGATCTACGTCGCCATGGGCACCTACGCCGAGACCGTCAGCTTGGTCGATGGCGTGAGCATCTACGGCGGCTACGACGCCGCGGATGGCTGGAGCCGCGCTCGCGACAACCGCTCCGAGATTCAAGGCGGAGAGACCGCCGTCCGCGGCGACGGCCTGTTCGACGACCTCGAGATTCAGCTGATGGCCATCACCGCGGCGAACGCCACGACGCCGGGGGCGAGCTCCTACGGCGTGCGCGTGACGAGCTCCACCGCCACCGTGACGCTCACGAGCGACACCATCCGCAGCGGCAACGGCGGGCCCGGCAGCGCGGGCGCGAGTGGCTCGGGCGGCGCGAATGGCACGGCCGGGGGACGAGGCGGCAACGGCTGCGACGGCTGCAGCG
>JAADHO010000264.1 GCA_013151775.1 Deltaproteobacteria bacterium
CCGCCGTGAGCGTGGTCTTGCCATGGTCGATGTGACCGATGGTCCCGACGTTGATATGGGGCTTGTCTCGTACGAACTTTTCTTTGGCCATCTTGTCCTCGCGATTCCCTACTTCGGGACTACTTCGTTGCTGTCGCGTGTGAAAACTGAGTGGAACGTGGGGCCTGAGCCCCTGCCTCGTAATGTGCTGCTGCCGTCGTCCTTCGACCTGCCGTCGACCTAGAGCCCAGGATGAGACTTGAACTCACGACCTCCCCCTTACCAAGGGGGTGCTCTACCACTGAGCTACCTGGGCGGACTTGCGGCCTGGGCGATGCCTCGGCTCATCCTGGAGCGGGAGACCGGAGTCGAACCGGCGACGTTCAGCTTGGAAGGCTGACGCTCTACCAACTGAGCTACTCCCGCAAATCGCGCCCGATGGACGCAGCCCGCTCGACATGAGCGGGCGACGGAACATGCCGACGAAAGGAGGTGCTCTCGGGGTGGAGGGTGGTGGGTTCGAACCACCGTAGGCGAACGCCGGCAGATTTACAGTCTGCTCCCTTTGACCACTCGGGCAACCCTCCGAGAAAGGCTTCCGCGGGCCTGCAGCCCGACGAGAAGCGTCCCAGAGCACCTCTGGCTTCAACACACTTCGAGTTTCAAACAACCTGCGGACGAAGAGCCCGCTGAGAAAGAGCACGAGCTGGCGATGGGACTCGAACCCGCAACCGCCTGTTTACAAAACAGGTGCTCTACCAATTGAGCTACGCCAGCCTCTCCGACATCGGGGATGCCGACCTCCTGAATCCAGCGGACACTGCGGATGCGAACACTGTGGCGGATGCACAGGCAGCGGACGCACCACACCGCCCAATGGAGCCCAGGGGGCGGCTTATTTACGGCGCCCCTGGGGGGGAGTCAAGCACAAACTTTGCCAGCTTCTTGCGGGCGGCTGTTGAAGCCGAAACAACCCGATTCGAAGCACGAATGCGCTCTGCATCACATAGCGCTAGATGGGGACTCTATCGGGGGCGGAGGCTCAGCGGGAGCCGGCGACTCGACGCCCGGTTCGGAGCTCTCGGGCTCGGAGCTTGGGGGCTCTGGGAGGGGATCCGTGACGCCGAGGCGACTGCGCATCCGGGCGAGGTCTTCGCGGATGCGAGCGGTCCATTCGGAGCGCGCTCCGGTGCGCTCCACCATCAGCAGAGTCAGCTCCCAATAGCGTACAGCGTGGCGCAGCAGGGGCCGCACCAGCTGCCCCAATTCGGCACGGTAGCGCTCCTGATAGTAGGCGAGGTCCACGCCCTCGAGGGGTCGAGGCGGCGGAGGCACCGGTGCGGCGGTCAGCGCCTGCCAGAAGGTATCGTACATGTTACCGATTCGATAACCTGCCGCCGAGGCCCACTCGGGGTCCGTGCGACCGATGGTATCGAAGTAGGCACGCTGAGCGCGCAGCAAGAGCTGAGCTCGTCGCTCGAGCACGGGTCGAACCTCCGCGACGGTTCCCAGCGGGATCGCGATGGCCTCGGACCTCTGCCTCAAGGTCTCCGCGAGCACGTAGTTGGTCGCGGCCACGAAGTAGTCGTCACGAACGGGGTGGTCGGCAGAACGCGTGCGGAAGTAGCGCAGCGCCTCATCCGCTTGGGTCGCCGCATCCTCCACATGGCCCGCCCCGAGCTGAGCCTGGGCTAGACGCGCCATCGCCTCCATGCGTGTGTCAGGCGTGAGGTCGGTGCGAGCCAAGAGCTCACGGCCGAGCCGGGTGGCGTCGTCCCAGCGCTCGAGGCGGACGTCGAGCGCCGCGAGCTGGAAGGACGCGTCACGAACGTCCGGTGAGCGCGGCAGATCGCGGATCAGGCGGTCGTAGTGGCTCACGGCTGCGTCGAACTCGCCAGACTCCGTGAGGCAGAGGCCCGCGTTGTAGAGCGCGGGAGATGCGTAGCGGCTGCCGGAAAACTCGCTGGCCACGCGGTCGTAGCTCAGCACGGCGGCGGCGCAGTCGCCGGAGCGCACCCGAGCGATGCCCTGGCGAAAGAGCTGCTCCGCGTCCGTGGCCTCGAAGGTGAGCCCCCCCGCTGCGTCCTCGCCCGCCGTGATGTGCATCTCCTCCATGTCGACCACGGGCCCCGAGCTGGGGTGAGCCGCGTGGGGGCGTGAGGCTCCGCAGGCGACGAGGGCGATACTCGAGAGAATCAGGGAAAGCGTAGATGGGATGTTCATGGTCCTCTGAGGACAACACCATACGGACAGGGTTCCGAGTTCTGGAGGATTTTTCCGGCCCGTCACGCGTCACAGGCAGCGTAACGCGTGACGCGTCACGAGGCGATGAAACCCGCCTCCGCAAGCACGATTCCACGGTGTTTTGGGGAATTTCAGGCCGGCTGAGGGCTGGCACGGCGCGTGCTCTAGCAGTGCCCAATGCCTCGCATGAACACCACCACGCTCTTCCCACCCACCATCCTCTCGCCCCGTGAGCTGACGGAAGGAGAGCTGATCGAGCGCCTGCTGGCCCGAGACGCCGAGGGCTGGCGCGAATTCCACCGCCGCTACGACCGCTTGATCCACCGCTGCATCCACAAGGTCACGGATCGATTCCGCCGCCTCGTGCATCCGACCGACCTCGAGGACATCTACGGCGATCTGCTGGTCAGCCTGACGACCGACGAGATGCGCCGGCTGCGAGCCTTCGACCCTGCCAAGGGCAGCAAGCTCGGCTCTTGGATCGGCATGCTCTCCACCCACGCCGCCTGGGACCACCTGCGCAAGCTCAGGCGCAGGCCCGCCGCGAGCACGCTCGAGGAGGCCATCGAGCTCTCCGCCGAGACGCCGGCGCCTCTGGACGTGGCGATCGCCCATCAGCGCCTGGAGGCCGTACGGGCCGCGCTGAGCGAGTTCTCCGCCAAGGATCAGGAGCTGGTGCAGCTGCTCTTCATCGCCTGCCGCAGCGCGGAGGAGACGGCGCTCGAGATGGGCATCTCGGTGAAGACCGTCTACAGCAAGAAGCACAAGATCCGGGCCAAGCTGCGCGCGCGGCTGACGGGATCCGAGAGCGCGTGCGCGGCGTAGCTGGCGTCAGGACGGGCGGTCGATGATATAGAGGTGCGCCGACCGATCCCGGGTCGGCGATCCAGCCATGTACTCGATCCTCTTCCCCGTGACCGGCTACCTCGTCGGCTCCGTCTCCTTCGGCCTGCTGTGGGCCAAGCGCCGTGGCGTGGACCTGCGCGCCGCGGGCAGCGGGAATGTCGGCGCCACCAACGTCGGACGCGCCCTGGGTCGGCGCACGGGTCGGGTCGTGCTCTTGCTCGACGCCCTCAAGGGAGCCGCACCGACGCTGCTGGCGCGCCACTACTTCGGCGCCGACTCCGCCGTCACCTGCGCCACCGGCTTCCTCGCCGTAGCCGGACACGTCTGGCCCATCTGGCACGGGTTCGCGGGCGGCAAGGGTGCGGCCACGGGCGTCGGCGCGCTCTCGGCGGTGGCGCCTCTGGCAGGCGGCGCTGCCTTCCTGACCTACCTGGTAGCCAAGACCGCCACGCGTCGCGCGAGCCTCGGCTCGCTCGGTGGCACGCTCGTAGGCCTCAGTGTGGTGACTGCGCGAACGGGGCTGAGCCTGGCGAGCGCCATGGCGCTCGGGATCACGCTCGTGGTCTGGCTACAGCACGCGCCCAACCTGCGCCGGCTGCTGCGTGGCGAAGAGCCGCCGGAGGGCGCACCATGAGCCCGCGCACGCTGCTGATCGCCTGCCTCGCCCTGACGGCCTGCGGCGGACGCCGACCACACACCTCCACCCCAGTGG
>JAADHO010000337.1 GCA_013151775.1 Deltaproteobacteria bacterium
CACCTCTGCGCCCGCCACGACCTTCATTTCGAGATTCGTCCCGCTTGTCCGGTCGAGGGCGCTCGGCCCGCGCTCCACCGATCATGTCTGCGCAGTCACGGAGGCTGATTGACTGCGCTGGGCCCCCGTGTATATTCCCCGCTCTTCGCCCGAATTGCGGGCAAACACGTCGGAGATTGAGCCTTGGCGAGCAACGAAGCGGAAGCTGGGCGAGAGCCCGAAGCAGCCGAAGAGACCCCCAACGAGCCGGAGTCGGCCAAGTCCAGCAAGGCCATGTCCGCCGGGCAGCGGCTCGCTGCGGCCAAGGCGACCAAGGCGGCGCGCAAGGCTGCCAAGCGCGGTCGCGACGCTGAGCTGGTCGAGGACAAGGCGCTCGAGCGCGCCGCCGGCGCGGCGAGTTGGATGAAGCAGAACCGTAGCACCCTGACCTACGGCATCGGGGGTGCCTTGGTCTTGGTCGCGGTGCTGCTCGGGTATTCCTCGATCACCAAGGGCAAGGCAGCCAGCGCGGCCACGGGGCTGTGGGCCGCGGTCGAGGCGTCCCAGGCGCCGATCCGAGAGGCGGACCAGCCCGCCCCGGACACGGACGCCGACGCGGGCCCGAGCTTCGCTAGCAAGTCTGCGCGCGAAGAGGCCGTGCTCAGCGATCTCCGGGGGGTCACCTCCGAGCACGCGGGCACGCTTGCCGCCCACTGGGCGAGCCTGGCCGAGGCCGCGACTCTGCTGCGATCGGGCGATGCGTCAGGTGCACGGGAAGCGTATGAGGCGGTGCTCAGCGACGCGGGAGACGACTCGTCGGTGGCCGCTCGGGCCCTCGAGGGCATCGGCTACACCTACGAGGCGGAGTCCGAGTGGGACCAAGCCCTGGAGCGCTACGAAGAGCTCGGCAACACCGAGGGCTTCGGCAACCGTGAGCGCGCCGACTACGACATCGCGCGCATGTACCTGGAGAAGGGCGACGAGGTCCGGGCCAAGGAGAAGCTCCGCGCCCTGAGCGAGCATCTGCGCGAAGAGGACGCCCCCGAGCTGCCCTATGTGCGAGACCAGGCCGAGCTCTTGCTCGCGCAGCTCGACCCGTCAGCAGCCCGACGCGCCGCTCCAGGCGCCGGCGGCTTTGGTGGCTTCGGAGCACCGGGCGCGGGCGGCGGTGCTGGCGGCGCCGGAAGTCTCACCCCAGAGCAGATTCAACAGCTGATCAAGCGCCTCCAGTCGAAGCAGGGGGCGGGCGGCCTGCCGGGTCTGCCCGCGACCGGCGGCCAGTGACCTCGCGCCGGCCAGGCTCGCCAGGCCGGACTGTGTCTGGCGGGTGTGTGCTGGCGCTGACGTTACTGGTCGGCTGCGGCGGAATTCGTCCCGAGAGCTTCGGCTGGCTCGGCAGCGGGACCAGCGCTCGGCCCGGCGTACGCAGCGGCGTGCTGTCGGTGAGCTGGACGGACCGTATCACACGTGATGATCCACGATCTGGCGCCTACTCACCCGTGGAGCACGCGCAGCCCGCGCTCGATCCGTCGCGCAACCGAGTCTACGTGGGCACCACCGAGGGCGTGCTCTACGCCTTGGACGCCTCGGGACGCAGACGCGCGAGCTACGACCTCGGCGCGTCCATCGAGGCGACCCCCGCCATCGATCGGCGCCGAGGCATCGTGTATGCGGTGGGCGACGATGGCGTGATCCACTCCCTGCGTGGACGTGACCTGTCCTCGCGCTGGAGCGAGACCGCCGGCGGCCCGGTGCGTCAGGCGCCGCTCTTGGTCGAGGACACACTCTACGTCGTCACGGAGATGGATCAGGTCGTCGCGCTCGCCACCGACTCGGGGCAGCTGCTGTGGAGCTACCGCCGCGAGCCGAACGACGGCTTCTCCATCAGCGGACACGCGGGCCTGACCTTCGCCGATGGGCGCGTGCTCACGGCCTTCTCAGATGGCACCGTCGTCTCCCTCGACGCCGACGACGGCTCGCCGGTCTGGGAGCGAGACACGAGCGTCGACGTGAGTCGGGACGACACGGGCGCGCCGCGCTTCGTGGACGTGGACACGACGCCGCTGGTGGTCGGCGACAAGGTCTACGTGGCCTCCTTCGCCGCGGGTCTCTACGAGCTCGAGCTGTCGAGCGGCAGCGTGCTGCGCCGGAAGCCCGAGTGGACCGGCGGGCTCGGGCTCGCCTCGGCGGCGGATCTGGTCTTGATGACGTCTGCGGACGAGGGCGTCGTGGGTATCGATCGCGAGACACTAGAGCTGCGCTGGCAGCGCGCCATCCACGCTGGCTATCCCTCGCCGCCACGGGTCGCACGCGGGCTGGTCTTCCTCGGCCAATCTCGGGGCGCGCTCTTGGCGCTCGAGGCGCGCACGGGACGTGAGGTCGCGCGGCTCAGCAGCGGTACGGGCTTCGCAGCGGCGCCCTCGGTAGTCGCGGGTCGAGGCTTCGCGCTCTCCAACGGCGGCAGCCTCTTCGCCTTCAACGCGGGGGGATGAGGTCGAGGCTTCGATGATCACCGCGATCGAGGCAGCGCGTATGGGTGCGCAGAAGATATATTATGTAAACTTCTGAACCTGGGACGCTGTACACCGGGCCTCAGACACCTGGATCATTGGCGAGACTGACCGAGCAGGATCTGGAGCAGTGGCGTGGCGTCGATCCGGCCACGCTCGATCAGCGCCTCGATCAGCGTGCGCCCCAGGCGCGCCAGCTTCAGCAGGCCGCGGATGCGCTCCACCTGACGCGCGGCCCGTTCGGATTCCTCGGGCGTGGCGCTCGCGGCCTTCTCCTCGGCCATCGTCAGCGCCTGCTCGAAGGCGTCGATGGCGTCGAGCACCTCGAGCTTCTCGCGCTGCGCGTAGACCCGCGAGACCATCTTCCAGATGTTGCCCTCGGGCACGAAATAGTCGCGCCGCTCGCCCGCCTGCCAGACGCGCTTGATCACGCCCCAGCGCGAGAGTTCGTTCACCGTCATGGAGACGGCGCCGCTCGACAGGCCCAAACGGGAACGGAGCTCCGCCGCCGACAGCGGGCGATCGGAGAGATGGAGCACCGCCCACACGCGCCCCATGTTGCGCTTGAAGCCCCAAAACTCCATCAGGCGCCCGATGGCGTCGCTCACCAGGATCTCGCTCGGCCAAGGCTTCTGGCTCGGGGGATCTGGCTTTGGAGGCGGCGTCATGTCACTCGTCGTCGGGCAGACTGACGATGTCGAGCGCCCCGCCCACGGGCAGCGCCAGGGCTGAACCGAGGCGCGCCAGCTCGACGCTCGTGCCGCTCCAGCTGCGCAGCCCGTCGGCGCCGGAGCCCTGGCTCAGGGAGAGGCGATTGAGGCCGGGCGTGAGCGGCACCTCGACGCGGAAATTCCCCGCCGCGTCGCTGCGCGTGCTCACCAAGGAAGCGCCGCCGATCAGGGCGATCTCGAGCTCCACGTCCGCGGTCGCCCGTCCCGTCAGCACGACGCTTCGGCCGGACACCAGCGCTGAGAACGCGCTCAGGTCGAAGCTCGGGCCGATCTGAAGATCCGTCAGCTCCGAGGCGCCGTCCACACGCACCAGGCCGCGGCCTCCGGCGCCGCCGTCGCCTCCGGCGGACGAGGGGCCGCCCTCCCCACCCGTCACGTCGAGGGTCGGCGCTCCTTGGACGCTGGAGCCGGCCAGCAGCAAGGCGCCACCACCACCACCGCCGCCGCCGTCTTCGCCGGCTGCGCCCGAGGCCAAGAGCTGAGCGTCGGTCAGGTCCAACGTGCCGAGGCTGACGATCAGCGCGGCGCCGCCACCGGCGCCCCCGACGCCCGTCTC
>JAADHO010000438.1 GCA_013151775.1 Deltaproteobacteria bacterium
TCCGTTGGAGTGGCCCGCGGCGGACACGCCGGACTCTGCATCCAGGGGACGCCTGTGCAGCGCCGGCCGCGCCACTCACCGCGGCGCCCACGCCCAGGCCCAGAGCGACCCGCTTGCCGATGCGCTCGAAGGCGGCGTCGCTGCACTCGTCCACCTCCGCGGAGTCGAGCACGGCGAGCGCCTCGGGAGGGAGTTCATCACGCCAAGAGGAGCGTCGCATCAGACCACCTGCCGGAGTTCGAGTGACGTGGCGATCTTCGAGTACGCCGAGAGGTAGCGTTGCATCTTGCCGCGTGCTGTCTTCGCCCGCGAGTAGCCCGTCTGCTGCGGGCAGCCGATCAGCGCGACGCACTCGCGCATGGGCAGCTCCTCGAGCTCGTGGAGCAAGAAGATCGCACGCTCATCGTCGGAGAGCGTGTCGAGGGCGTCGTCCAGCGCCGCGCGGATCTGCGTGCTCCAGAGCGCCCGCTCCTGTCCGTCCACCGACTTGGTCGCCTCCTCCGGACCCGCGTGTCCCAAGACCTCGCGCCGCGTGCTCGCGCGTCGTCGATAGTCTGCGACCACACGAGTCGCGATGCGAAAGAGCCAACCCTTCGGAGACTCTCCGTCGAACGAGCCCATCAGCCGGTGGGCCACGATGAAGACCTCTTGCGTCAGATCCTCCACATCCCGCGCCGGCGCGCCCAGACGCCTCACCACGCGAAACACGAAGCGGCCGTGCTGCTCGAAGAGGTCCTGTGTGCGCCGTTGGTCGTTCGAGTCCATCAGCCGCCGATTCGGAAACCCAGCTCCACGAAGGCTGAGAACGTGGCCAACGCTTGGGTGTAGAGCACGTTCTCCTCGGCTCCCAGTGTGTAGGTCGCGCGGGCTCGCATGGCCCAAGCGGTAGCACGGGCGCCAGCGCGCAGCACGAAGGGTGGCAGGTCCAGCACGCTCGCGAACTCCGCGCTCAGCCCAGCGGAAGACAAGTTCGCGGAGCGGTTGGCCTGAAAGTCCTCGCCCCGCGCCGACGTTCGTCCGAGGTCTGCGCCGAGGCAGCCCTCGAGCCGCAGGCGGCGGATCGGCTCGCGACCGAAGCAAGCGTCGAGGGTGAAGTCCAAGGTGCGCGCACGCATTAGCCCTGCGCTCACCGCCCGCCGACCCCACTGGATCGCGCCTCCGGCTCGGATCGCCCAGGCGCCGAGCCGCAGAGCCACGGAGACGCGTGGCGCGAGGCCGAGGCCGGGCAGGCGTCCGCTGCGGTATTGACCGCCGAGCAGTAGATCGAGTCCCACGCGCGCTCCGCGAGGCGCTCGTGCCATGGGTCGCTCGATCGAATCGGCGGGCGTCTCGTGTGAGGCGTCACCCGGGGGCGATAGGTTCGAGTTCTCTGCATGGTCCGCCGCGCTCGTTGTCTCGACGACACCTGTCGCGGCCTCCACCGCATCGGACGCCGGACGCGGCGGAGTCAGCTCGACGGCGCCCTCGCTCGCTACGAACACGCGTCGGGTCTGCTGTAGCTCGGAGGCGCCGGTGTCGATCACCGTGGCCAGCACGAACACGGCAGCGTCCATCAGATCCGCACACGGGCTGCCCGGTGCGTCGAGGATGCGTTCGCCGATCATGGCGCCGTCCGCGTCAGCGACTAGCACGACGACGCGCCCGTGCGCCTCCTCGATCACCACGCTCGCTGTTCGTCGCGGTCCAGAGGTCAGCGCCTCGGCGTTCACGTCGTCGCGCAAGCGTTGGACGAACGCGTCTTGGTCGACGCACGCGCCCTCGACCTGCACCCACCACTCGGCGAGGGCGGGTGCAGGTGCGAGCCAGATCAGGATGGCGAGGGCGATGCGCAATTCGGCAGCTCAGGTCCAGTTGACGAAGTCGAAGGTGGACGGATCTCCGATGACCAGCTCCACCATCGAGCAGTCGACGGGAGCGTAGCTGTCAAAGGTCTCGCCCGCAGCTGCCGGCACGCCGACGCCGCAGCTATACCCCTCCGGGAACGCGTCCATCCAGCCTGTGAGCCCCGTGGTACCCGGCTTGCGGTAGATCACCGCGTAGCGAGGCGTCGCGCCGATCACCGTGGTGTCCAGAGACGCCTCCGTAGCGTCGCTCATGCGTCCGGCGGGAGGAGCTGTGCCGCTGGGGAGCAGCACGATCAGGCCCACGCCGAGGCCATAGGAATTGATCGCCTCGTCCGGCAAGGTCGCCGGCAGCTCGAGCTCGAACCCGGGCTCCGTGAGCTGTCCCGACCCGGAGACATACAGGTAGTCGGGGCTACCGCTGCTGACCGCCCAGACGACGAAGACATCGCCCGCTGACGGCAAGCTGCTGCCGGGCTGAACCGTCACCGCGCCCGTGACGCCGTTGGTGGCGCCCACGTTGCCAGGATTCGTGCACGCCAAGCCCATGATCATCGAGAGAACGCAAAGATATTTCAGCATCGAGTTCACCGTGTCGCCCCTCGGGGGGCGCCTTTCAACTCTATCAATGGAGGCACACCGCAGAAATTATGAAGGAGGATGAGAAAACCTCAGGCGTCACTCTAATCGCTGCGCGTCGTCGCGGCCCCCGAGTCGTGTCAGAATCAGGCACGGAACGTTTCCCCGGGCACCACCCATGGGGAACAGCGCCCAAGGATCGGATCGCGATGAGATTGACCCGAGAGATGACCTGGCTCGTCGCAGCGACCCTGCTGCCCGCCTGCTACCTGAGCCACGAGCTGCCGCCGGAGGTAGTTCGCGACAGCAGCGTCGTGGTGGTGGACGCCTTCGTGGACACGGCGCTGCCAGACGCCGGAGTCGACGCCTTCGTACGCCCGCTGCCCGACGCCTCGGTGACTCTGCCCTGTGATCCGGCCCATGTGGCGCCCGCTCCCACCGGCGAGGCGCCTCCACCCTGCGGCTTGCCCGGCGCAGGCGACTTCGACGGAGACGGCTTCGACAACGGCGTCGACTGCAATGACTGTAGCCCGCAGATCAACCCTGGGGCCTTCGACTTCCCTGGAAACGGTGTGGACGAAGACTGCAGCGGCGCGGACGCGACCTCGTGTGAGGACGCTGACCTGCCCCTCGCCCCCGACTCCGCCGAGCAGGCGGCGCGCGCCATCGGCTTGTGCACGCGGACGACCTCGAGTGAGCGAGGCTGGGGCCTGCTCGAGGCGCGCCTCACCACACCCGACGGTCGCGGCATGCCCGCGGATCCCGTTCAGGTCGGCCTACTCGACAGCTTGGGCCCCTATCGTCCTACGAGCGGCGCGAAGATGCTGGCGCTAGCCACGGGGGTTGCGCGCGAGCCCGCGGGACGCGGGGACACCTTCTGCCGCAGCTACGGTGTGAATACGGGCTACCCTCCGGGCTTCCCCGTGGACGCGCCGTCCTGCCCAGGCGTGGTCTCGGGCCCGGTGTTCGACGCTGTGGCGCTCGAGGTCAAGCTGCGCGTGCCCACCAACGTGCTCGCTCTGCGCTTCACCTCCAGCTTCTTCACGCACGAATACCCGCGCTTCATCTGCAGCGAGTACAACGACGTCTACGCGGTCCTTCAAGAGCGTGATGGACGCCTTCAGAACATCGTCTTCGACGCGATGGGCAACCCCATCACGGTCAACAACGCCCTGCTGAGCGCGTGTCTGCCAGGCACCTATGGAGGTCGCCGATTCGACTGTCCGCTGGGCTTCAGGCCCCTGGTCGGCACAGGCTACGACGTGCGCTGCGATTCGGTGGTGCCCGATCCGAGCCCCGACGGATCCGGCGCGTCCACCGGCTGCGTCGAGACCACCTCGCGGGTGGTGCCCGGTGAGGTCATCACCCTGCGCTTCGCCATCTGGGATTCGGGCGATCCCGCTCTCGACTCCCTCGTCGCCATCGATGGCTTCGAGTGGGTCCCCGCTCCCTTCGAGAGCATCCCTCCGGACTGACTCGCGGCGTCCAACGACTCCAGCGGACTACGGACTCCTGTCGAAGACGACGCGCTGCGCCCCATCACCTATGCGAATAGGGCGCGTTGCGCCATCGAAGGGAGACACGAGGACCACCTCGGGTCCGAGTGGATTCGAGTGTTCCATGCTCTCGCCGATGCCGAGCAGCGCGCTGCCGTCGGGCGCGATGTCGAGGCGGACGACCCACGCGGGTAAGTCGGCGATGGGCCCATGCACTCCATCGAGTGACACGCGGGACAGGAGCGCGCCGGATCGGGGAGCCCCCGTCAGCGTGTAGAGCCAGCGACCGCATGGATCGAAGAGGGCGCTCCGAATGCGCCCGAGTTCGCTCCGCACGAAGCGCTCACCCGGGCCGACGATCCACAGCGCCTCGCCTTGGCTCAACGCGAAGGCGTCGAGTCGCGGGCCCACGGCGAGCAAGCGGGGTCCCCCCGCCGCACCCACGCTCGCTTCGACCCACGCGCGCGCCATCGCTTGCAGTGAGATTCGGTCCACCTGCCCGTCACGGAAGCGTACGATCGAGGCGTGGTCTGCGCTCCCCTCGAGAGCGACCATGCCTGAACCGTCGTTCGCCACCTGCACCTGCACCTCGCCGCTCCCGCCGACGGTCATCCTGCCGACTTCGCGACATCCGCCCGCGTCCAGACAGCTGAACCCCGCGACCGGATTCACCGTCGTGTCGAAGAGCACCATCTCGCGCCGGCGTGCGTCGCCGGTGCCGGGCCCCATCTGCAGTTCGGCTCGCAGACGTCCGTCCGCAGACGAAGAGTCCTTCCAGGATCGGCCCCCAAGCAGCATCGGTCTCGCAGCACCTCCTGGGGTGATGGAGACCTCTCCGTCCGAGCGGACCGTCACCAGCTCACCATTCTCGCTTCCGCCGACCCAGCGGACGTAGCGAAACTCGTGGGCAGTCGTCGTTCGAACGTCCGACGCGTCGAGGCGTCCGACGCCACAGGGCGTGCCTGCCACGCGCGACGTTCCGTCTGCGCCGACGCGATCGATCACGCTCGGACCCACGTCGTCTGTCCCCTCGAGGCACAGGGTGTTGTCGTCCGAGTTTGGGCAACCGCACGGCGCGAGCTCCCGTTCGACGAGCACGGTCTCCGGTAGGGCGTCGGCTTCGGTCGCGCAGGTCTGTGCGTCAGCGTCGAAGCTGGCTTCGCGGGTGGCGAGCGTACCCACAGTGCCCGGATCGCCTGCAGTACCCGTTCGGGGCGGCGTCGAACCACAGGCCTCCAAGAGGAAGACGGCGAGCAGGATCGTGGCGCGGAGGCTCTGCACGCCATCAGCGTAGTCGAGGCAAACTGTCCACGGTAGCGGGCTCAGACACGGACTGAGCGCAGTCTCAGGGGCGCTCCACTGCGCCCACGTCCGGGCTGCCGCCCCGCGTGCGGCCGAGGATGTCGTCCGTGGCGGCGTTGGCGGGGTCGGCGGCGTCAGGTGGGAGCGTCGGGCAGCGTGCTTGGTGTCGACTACTCCGAGGGGATGCTCGCCCGAGCATCCGCGCGCGTGGTGTCCGAAGGCTACGAGAACGTGGAGCTGCGGCGCGGCGACGCGGTCATTCTCGAGGCAGTCGAGGGCCCCTTCGACGCTGTCATCTCCGTGTTGTGGTACGGTTTCGCCAAGAGAGGTGAGAACATGAAAAACCGCATTGACGATTGCTGCTTCCTGGCTGCGGCCATGTGTTCGCTGGTGAGTGCGCTCGGCTGCAATGGCAGTGGCACCCCATCCGATGCATCGACCATGTCCGATACCAGTGTCGACGTCGCCATCGCACCGGACGGTTCCATGCTGTCAGACTCCGGCCTACCGATGGACAGCGCCACTGACTCCGCAGCCGATGGCGCGGTCGATGCGTCCACCGACTCTGGCGGGATCCCTGCCGATGCGGGAGCCGATGCGGCTTCATCCGACGCGAGCATGGACGCCGCTCTAGCGCCCGAAGTCCTGATCACGAGCCCTGCTGCAGACACGGTCTACGTTCGGGATCGGATCGCGATTCAGGTGTCCGTGCGCTTCACCGAGGTAGACCGTGTCGAACTCTATATCGATGATGCGTTCTTTGCTGAGTTGGTTCCGCCATACAGCTTCGAGTGGGACGTCGCCCTCGTGGCCGAGGGTCCACACACCGTGGAGGCGCGCGCGTTTCGTGGGAGCAGTTCTTGGATCAGCCGCGTCCTCAACGTGGTGGTGGACCGCACGGCGCCGACCGTGGCCAGCGTGACGCCCCCAGCGGGCAGCCACATGTGGTTGGGGGATCCGATGCTCGTGCAGATGTCAGAGCCAGTGCGTCCGACCAGTATCGCTCCAGGCGCATTTTCCCTAGCCTCCGTTTCCACGAGTGAAGTGCTCACGACGACGTTGAGCGTCGAGTCCGATAGCAGCTTCTCCGTGCGAGCCTCAGGCGGGCTCACGATGGTTCCCGCGACGCTCCGTGCTCGTGTCACCTCTGCCCTCCTCGACCGTGCCGGAAACCCTGCGCTGCCGACCGAGTGGACATACCCCATCGACCCCTGGGTTCCTTTGGCAGGCACGCCTCGAGACGGATCGGTTTCCTCTTTCATTTGGCGTCTCGCCGTCAGCGACAGCGCCGTGCCTTATGTGGCATTTGCGGTCTACGATTCGTCGACCATGGAGGGTTCGGTCAAAGTACGCACATGGGATGGATCTACGTGGGTCGACATGCCATCTGCACTTACGGCTATGGGCAGCAGCTACCGGTCGGTCGCGATCACCGTGGCAGGAGAGGTCCCTTGGATCGTCGCTAGGTCGACTTCGGGCAGTTTGGATGTTGTCCACTGGGATGGAACAACCTGGATTCACTCGGGATCCACAATCACCGACGTTGCTGACAACGCCGACATCGCGATCTCGTCAGATGGCACTCCGTGGGTCTTCTGGGCCGAGGTCACGGGTGTGCGTCTCGAGAGATTCGACGGAGTGAACTGGAATCGAGTAACGAGTGTGGATACTTCCCGTCTTGCGGCGCCAAGCTTGGCAGCCAGCAGGGATGGCCGTATTGTCGGTGGTTGGGGAGATGGGCCGGAGTGTGCATTCTTGACCTGGGACGGGACGATGGTGGTCCGGCCATCTAGTCTCTCCCTGATCAGTGCTTCCTGCACTTCGATGGACGTCGCAGCGACATCAGATGGGATGGCTGCATCGTTCTACACCGCACACTCGGGCTCCTTCACCTCTTTCACTGAAGTCCAACGCTGGAACGGATCAAGCTGGTCGAACCTATCAGGCACATGGAGCCTCTCGAATGCACGAGAGGCATCGATCGCGGTCAACGTGGACGACACGATAACTGTTGCGTATTTTCGCACGACCACCACATCTGGTGGTGGCACCACGCGCGGCGTCTATCTGAGGCGAAGCGTGTCGGGCGGGGCTCTCACGGACATGGAAGAGTTGCTCCGCTATTGGACCCCGCAGCTCGCCATCGACGCCTCGGGTCGACTCACGTTGATGGCAGAGGATCCCATGGGGTCTCTCAAGATCATGCGTTACAACGGCCAATAGGAAGCCACCGTCAACAGAACGGACGCTCAGGGCAGCTCGACCGCGCCCACGTCGGGCGCAGCGCCGCGCGTGCGGCCGAGGATGTCGTCCGTGGCGGCGTTGGCCGGGTCGATGGCGCTGCTGCCCGGCTGAACCGTCACCGCGCCGGTGACGCCGTTGGTGGCGCCCACGTTGCCACCGTTGGTGCACGCCACGCCCATGATCATCGAGAGAACGCAAAGATATTTCAGCATCGAGTTCACCGTGTCGCCCCTCGGGGGGCGCCTTTCAACTCTATCAATGGGGGTACGCCGCAGAAATTATGAAGGAGGTCAGAAAGTAACCCACAGCTTTCTCTTGTCCGCGTCGTCTCGAACGGGAGCTCCGAGCTGCCAGGAGGCGGCACGCAGCGGGAGCTGAGACCGCGTGGCTCACGGCTGAAGGTGGAGAACGCCCACGATCTGCAGACTCGGTGAAGAAATACGTCAGTGCCTCAGCGGCCGGCAATCCCTGGGAGTGGCTCTATGTTCGAGTCCTGGGTCGGAACGAAGAGGTGTCGCAGGCATCGCCGACCCAGCGAAAGCAGACCTTGCCTAGCGCCCGGCCATGGTTAGCTTCGCCGCCATGAACTCGCGCCTCGGCGTTCTCATCGGGATCCTGGTTTTGGTCGGCCTCGGCGTGACGGTGCTCTACTACCGAACGTCACGTCTTGTGGGAACGCCGGTGGACGGCCCGCGGCCTGTCTCGATGCGCGATCCGGAGCTGGCGCTGCACACGGGAGCGGACGCACACCAAGCAGCCCAGCGACTCACGCCCGAATCGTTGCGTGTTGGAGCTGCACGCGCTCAGTACCGCGAACTACTGGAATCCATTCGCCGTGCCGCCCGGGCTCGCGATGCGCGAGAGCCCACGGCAGATCGGGACGAGCAGCCCACACCACCGCCCGACTACGCACCCGGGGAGATGCCGCGACCCGGCACACGGACTTCGGAAGCTCCGATCCCCTCTGCCGAAGAGCAGCATCGCTTCTTCGCGGCCCTGACCGAGCGCGCGGATCCGTTGGTGAACGACTGCTATCGCGCCCTGCCCGAGCCCCGCCCCGAGGGCACGCTGATGCTCGTGTGGTCCACGATTTACGACGAAGACGTGGGCACCGTGGTCGAGCGCATCGAGCTCGACGACGCGAGTGAAGTCACCGACGTTCGCGTCCTCGAGTGCGTACGTCAGTCCATTTTCAGCGTCCAGCTACCCGACCTGGTCGGCTACGGGCGTTTGCAGATCACCAGCGACCACAGTTTCGATGGCCACGGACTCGTAGACGACGAGGATGCGCCAGATGGCGTGTAGCGCGCCGCACAAGACGCGTGCTGCGAAGGCTTGGTCAGTTCAGCTTCACGGGCTCATCGCTCGAGGCCAGCGGCTCGTCCGCGGGACTCGTCACTACCAGCGTGAGCGATCAGCGAAGCCCGGGAGGCGTAGCTTCGCGATAGCCGTGCGTCTTCGTCCGGGTAGGCTGCGCGGTCGGCCGTCATCCGTCATGCTCCGCCGATGAGCAAGAGCGTCGACCCCAACTCTGCCACGGTGGTGCTGGCCAAACGAGTGCGAGCGGGCAAGGAAGCCGAGTTCGAGTCTTGGCAGAGCGGCATCAACGAAGCTGCACGAGCGTATCCAGGCTTCGAAGGCGTGGAGGTCGTACGCCCCGTGCCTGGCGTGCAGGACGAGTACGTCGTCGTCTTTCGCTTCGACAGCGGCGACAGCCTGCGCGCATGGCTCGAGTCGAACGAGCGTGCTGCCTGGATCGCGCGCGGCGGATCTTTGCTGGACGCCGCGCCCGTTCGGCACACCATCGCCACGCCGAAGTCCAAGACCGTCACCGTGGTCGTGACCCACCGGGTGAAGGAGGGCGCCGAGGCGCAGTACCGAAGCTGGCAGAGCGACATCGCCGCGGCGGTCGGTGAGTTCGAGGGCTTCGAGTCTACGGAGGTCTTCGAGCCCCGCGAGGGCAACGCCGATTGGGTCGTGGTGTTTCGCTTCGACGAGGCCAAGAACCTACAGCGCTGGCTCGAGTCGGACGAACGCTGCCGATGCTTGGAGCGCGCCACGCCCTTCTTGGACAGCTGGGACCTGCACCGCATCAGTGGCGGTCTCGGGGGCTGGTTCGAGGTGAGCCGCGACGAACAAGTCGTGCGCACCGCGCCCTCGTGGAAGCAAGCGCTGATCGTCCTGCTCGCCCTCTATCCGACAGTCGTCGGCAGCGGCTATCTGCTGCATCCACTGCTCCTGGACGTGCCCAGCTCCGTGCGAATCTTGGTCGGAAACATCACGGGCGTCGCCGTGCTCACCTGGCTGCTCATGCCCATCACCACGCGCCTGATGCGCAGCTGGCTCGACCCGCGTGCGTCCACGCGCACGTCCGCGTTGGGCGTCGTTTCCATTGTCTCGGCCATCGCTGCCATGGCGCTGGCGTTTTGCGCGCTCGAGGGCGCGATCCACTAGACACGCTCACGCACGCAGCGGAGAGCCTGACTCAGGCGATTGGCGGTCGAGCACGACGAGAACCTGCTTCCGCAACTCCGCTCAACGCAGCTCCACCGCGCCCATGTCCGGGCTGCCGCCCCGCGTGCGGCCGAGGATGTCGTCGGCGGCAGCCTCGGTCGGGTCCGCCGCGTCGATGCCCGCGCTGCCGGCTGCGGGCGTGCCGTAGTCCGTCACGACCCGCTCGAAGGCCTCGCAGATGTCGCTGCTTCCCTCTGCGAAGGCGCTGCCATCCCAATGGGGTACGACGAGTCCCGCTTGCGCGCCGAGCTCGGGATCCGCCGTGATGGCGTTCATGTCGTCGCTCGGGTTGATGGCCTCCGCCGCGTCCTCCGGGATGGCCGAGCCACCGTTCCAATAGAGGTTGGAGTCGATCACGAAGTCCGCGATGGCGGAGGGGGACGCGTCCGAGAAGTCGTTGCCGTCCGAAGCGTCCCGCGCGCCCATCGTGCCCGTGGGGTCGGACCAGATGTTGTTGTAGAACTCGCTGCCTCGGATCGGCAGGTTCTCACCTTCGAGGTTGTAGCGGAAGGCGAAGGCGCGCGAGGGCAGGTCGCCCACGACGGTGTTGTTGCGGAAGAGGATGTTCTCACAGCCCTTCACACCCAGAGGTGAGCGCATGAGAACGGCCGAATCGCCCACGAAGAGGTTGTTCTCCACCGTGGCGCCCGAGACCTCGTAGAAAGGCTTTCCGTCTTCGCCGAAGAGCAGGAAGCCCGTGCCTGTCGAGCCCTGATAGTGCAGGAAGACGTTGCGGCGGATGATGATGTTCTCGCTGCCCGTGTAGATGTCGCTCGGGCCGCCGCTGTCCTTGACCACGATGTAGCTCGAGGTGTCGTTGGCGTTGGTGCGCCTGCTGGCCTCGAAGTCGTTGAAGAAGATGTTGTCTTGAACGATCACGCCCGACGCGCTGTTGATATCGATGTGCTCGTCTTGACCCGTCTGGTTGAAGAACATGTTGCGCTCGATGGTCACCTCGGAAATGCCGTTGTTGACCTTGAGGATGTCGTTGTTGAACGAGTCGTGCAGCACGTTGTTGCGCAGCGTGATGCGCCGCACGGCGCCGCGTCCGTCGGCGTCGATCTGCACGACGAGCGCGCCAGCGCCAGCACCCGAGTGGGCGATGTCGAAGCCCTCGACGGTGATGCCATCGCAGCCGCGGCTGTCGGTGTAGAAGGTCATCACCGTGTCGCTGTGACGAAGGCGCGCCATGTAGGGCACCTCCGAGCGCACGGTGACGCCGGTGGGGAAGGTCCCGCGCATGCGGATGCGTCCGGTGTACGTCCCGGGGCGCACCAGAATCGTCGCGCCGTCGGCGACGCTGTCGAGGGCGTGGGTGATGGTCGCCCAGGGCGATCCCATGCCGCCGTCGCCCGAGCCGTCATCACCGTCTGTGGCGACGTAGACGACGTCACCCGTGGGCGATGTGTAGGCGCAGGCGGTGGGCGGCGGGGGCGGACCGGCGTCCGCGTTGCCGGAGTCGCGGGGACCTGCGTCGCGTCGCGGACCCGAGTCACGCCCACCCGAGTCACGCCCGCCCGAGTCGCCGGGGGCGCCATCCGTCCGAGTAGCGGAGTCGCCGCCACCATCGATCGGAGACGAGTCGTCACCGCAGCCGACGAGAGAGAGGGTGAGCAAGAGGGCTAAGAGCCCCACGAAGGATCTGTGTGTCGAAGTCACGCGGCAGCTTAGCATTCCCGTCGCCCTTTGCTGCGCGCTGAGGTCAGTCCGCGAGTCGTTCGATGGCGCCGATGTCGAGCCCTGCGCCCACGGGGCGCGCGACGGAGCGGAAGTCGGTGGTCAGGAACGCCGGGATGTCGCCCGCGCCCATGTCGATGGCGGGGCTGCCCGCGCCTAGGTCGTAGCTGTCGGTGGCGATGTCGAAGATCAGCATCGGATCGCCCTCCACCGCGGCGGCGTCCGAGCCCGAGTAGGCGCCGGCGCCGAAGTAGAGGTTGTGGCTCACTTCGAGCCCAGCGAAGTCCGTGGCGATGTAGTCGCCCGAGGCGTTGTCGAGCTCGATGATGTTGTTGACGATGCTCGAGCTGACCACACGTCCGCCCGACACGGAGAAGCCGTCTTCGCGCGAGCCTCGGATCGTGTTGTGGAAGAAGCGCGCGTTGGCCGCGTTCTGGTAGATCGCTGCGTTGCCCGCGATTCCGCAGCGGTTGACGATGTTGTTGTAGACGTAGGTCGGCTCGGGTTCGGTCTCCGGCGGGCCATCCCACGATAGATCGTAGATGCCGATGGCCCGGCTCGGGAAGTTCGAGCAGTCGATCAAGTTGTGGTGGATGAAGTGGGAGCGCACGAAGACGTCGGCGGGGCAGCGGTTCTCCTGATGGTTCACCACGATCAATGGGCCGCGGTCGAAGCTGTTGTCGAAGATGTAGTTCCACGCCAACGTGTTGCCGGCGCGGGGCGCGCAGCCGCTGATGTAGATGCCGTGGTCGAGGCGGTTCTCCGTGCGTCCGCCGTGGATGGCGTTGCCGTAGACCACGGCGGCGTTGCCATTGACGACCACGATGCCGCTGCCGCTGAGGAAGTTCGCGCCACCGCGGATGTCGTTGCCGATGATGCGTGCGTCGTCGCCCGCTTGTACGCCGACGGCGTAGGCGTCGATGGAGACCTTGGCCAAGGTGATGGCGCGCGAGACGAAGCGGAAGCTGGTGTGGAAGTTGCGGCTACCGTTGGTGCGCGAGTCGAAGAGGGCGGTCTCGCCCGGGTAGCCGACGAAGGCGACGGGCGCGTCCGGTGTCGCCGGGACTTCGCCGTCGCGCAGCCAGATGTTCTGCTTTCCGCCGTTGTACTTCTGGTCGTAGACGCCCTCTCGGAAGTAACAGATGTCGCCGGGCACGATCGCGGACACGCAGTCGCTCGGGCTCGCCCAAGGATCGGCGTGTGTGCCTGTGCCGCTGCCCGTGGCGCTCGCGTCCACGAAGTAGAGGTTGCCGCCACCCACGCGGAAGGGCAGGGCGTTGGAGACCTCGCCGTTCACCGTCACGCGGATTGGCGCGTCCCCGTCGGGCATGACGTCGTTCAGCCAGAAGCTCACCCGTTGCAAGAAGGGCACGGGCTTTCCCGCCTCGCCCCACGTCTCGGCGTAGTCGCTGTCCGCAGAGAGTTCCACGTCGCCCACGCTGATGAAGCTCGAGCCTCGCGTCACACCCAGGTTGCGGCCCCAGACCGTCACCACCGCACCGCGCGTTGGCGTGGCGGCACTCCAGCCCGTGCTTGGCGCGAGCGTCAGATCCGAGAAGAGCAGCACAGGTCCACCTGTGGAGCCGGGCACGATCGCCGGACCCGAGTCGCCAGCGCCCGAGTCCACCACTGCCGAGTCGCGAGCGCCCGAGTCGACGCCGCCGTCCGTCGTGCCCGAGTCGCCTGCGGCGTCCACGCGTGTGCTCGAGTCGTCGGCGCCGCCGTCGTCGCTGGAGCCGTTGCCGCCCGAGCAGCCGGCGAGCGCCATGGCGCCGGAGATGGAGAGCAGGAGGAGAAGAGATTCAGGTTTCGACATGCGGGGAGCGTATCAGGGAAGCGCGTCCGTGGACGCGAGGCGAAGAAGACGCTCGCGGCGGCTCACGTTCATGGTCGTCCGAATCGCCCGACGGGAGGGGAAGCCTTCGCATGGCTTTGGCCGTATCATCCAATAGATGCTCCGCCACGCCTCGCTGCTCTTTGTTTCTCTCGCGCTGGTGAGCCCGGCGCAGGCGCAGAGCGCGGACGAGCCGATCGAGGTGCTCCCCCAGAGTCTCCCCGACACGCCCACGCCTGTGCCGCCCGGATATCTTCCCATGCCTGATGCGCCGCATCATCCACACCACGAGGGCGGTTGGCCCAAGCTCTTCGTGCTCTCCGCCGACGCTATCTTCGCCACCACGAACTATCGCGACGCGGTCTTTGTCGATCGCCAAGATCTGAACCAGATCCCAGGTGAGACACTTCATCTGCGGCGCTTCAGCGCTCCCGGAGCGGCGGTGTCCATGCGCCTCGCGCCCACTCGCCTGCTGGAGATCGGCCTGAGCATCGGCGCTCTCTTTCCGCGCATCGGCGATCTGGGCACCGCCGTCACGCGACGCCGCGAGACGGTCTCCGTGACCGAGGCCCATATCGCCTACTGGCATGGTGAGTTCAATCTGGTGGCGCGGACGGGCGCGGTGGCCTTCTCCTTTGGTGTCCACGTGGGATGGGCTCGCATGGTGCTCGACCTCGAGGGTGACGGACCCTCCGTGTTGCGCTCCGCGCGCGCCACCGCCGGACCTCAGGTGGATCTGCGCGCCCGCCTCTATCGCTCCCTCTTCGTGCATGTGGGCGCGCTGGTCGATCTGCTGCAATGGCCCGACGCGCAGCTGCAAGTTGGGCTCGGTCTGGCGGGTCGCTGACGTCGACGCAGCCCCTCGTGTAGGGTCAGCGCGTGCACGCGGGCAAGCCGATCTCGACCAGCCAACTCACGCCTTACCAGCGGAAGCTCTTCCTCTTCCTCGGAGTCGCGACCTTCTTCGAGGGTTACGATTTCCTCGCGCTCACTCAGATCCTGCCCAACCTGCGCGCCGACATGCAGCTGTCCATGGCCTGGTCCGGCTACCTCGTCGCGATCATCAACAGCGGCACCGTGCTGGCGTATTTTCTGATTCGTCGGGCCGACCGTTGGGGCCGCCGGCGCGTCCTCACCTTGACCATCGCGGGCTACACGCTCTTCACATTCGCCACCGGGTTCGCGCCCGATGTCGTCAGCTTCGCGTTGCTGCAGCTCTTCGCGCGGGTCTTCCTGATCGCCGAGTGGGCCACCAGCATGGTGATCGCGGCGGAGGAGTTTCCCGCCCATCGCCGAGGCATGGTGATCGGCGTGATCCAAGGCTTCAGCACGCTCGGCGCCATCTTCTGTGCGGGCGTCGTGCCCCTGCTCTTGAAGACCTCCTACGGCTGGCGTTCCGTGTATTTCGTCGGCGTCATTCCCTTGATCCTGCTGGCCTTCGCGCGTCGCGGACTGAAGGAGACGAAGCGCTTCGAGGAGATGAAAGATCGCAAGCGTCACAGCCTGTTTCGCATCTGGCGGACGCCCTACCGGAAGCGCGTGATCGCTTTGGCGAGCGTCTGGTTCTTCGCCTACATCGCCTCCCAGAACGCCGTCGCCTTTTGGAAAGAGTTCGCCATGGGTGAGCGCGGCATGACCGACAGCGAGGTGGGCATAGCCATCAGCGTGGCCGCGGTGCTCGCGATGCCGCTCGTCTTCCTCTCGGGCAAGCTGATCGACGTGATCGGCAGGCGCCGGGGTGCCCTCGTCGTCTTCGCCGTCTCGTCCGTTGGCGTGTATGGCTGCTACGCCTTGCACGATCCACTCTGGCTGACCGCGGCCCTCGTCTTGGGCATCTTCGGGGCGAGTGGGTTCTTGCCGATCCTCGACGCCTACACCTCCGAGCTCTTCCCGACGGAGCTGCGCGCCGACGCCTTCGCGTGGTCGAACAACCTCTTGGGTCGCATCGGCTACGTCGTCTCTCCGCTGATCGTGGGCCAGATCGCGCAGCAGGTGGGAGCCTTCGGGCCGGTCGTTTCCATGACCGCCATCTTCCCGATCATCGCGGCCGCCCTCGTGTGGTTTCTGCTACCCGAGACCCGACTGCGCGAGCTCGAAGAGACGTCTGCGCTCTAAAGCGTGGGGTGACGGCGCGCGCTACTCCGCGGCCTCGGGCGCCGCCTCGCCGCGTCCGAAGAGCCTCGCGATGCGTGCGGGAATCCGGCGCAGCGACTCCATGTAAGTGAACACCACGGGCACGACGACCAGCGTGAGCATGGTGGAGGTGATCAGCCCGCCGATCACGATCACGCCCATGGGCGCGCGCACCTCACCACCCTGACCGTGACCCATGGCAGCGGGCAACATGCCGAAGACCATGGCGAGGGTGGTCATCAGGATCGGCCTCAAGCGAGTCGCGCCCGCCTGCTCGAGCGCCTCGAGCATCGGCAGCCCCGCATCCATTTTTTGAATCGCGAAGTCCACGAGCAAGATCGCGTTCTTGGTGACGAGTCCCATCAACATGATGAAGCCGATCATGGCGAAGAGGCTGATGCTCATACCCATGATCCACACGGCGAAGAGCGCGCCCACCACGGCGAAGGGCAAGGAGACCATGATCGTGAAGGGGTGGATGAAGCTCTCGAACTGCGACGCGAGGATCATGTAGACGAAGATGATGGCGAGGAAGAGCGCGACGCCCATGCTCGTGATCGACTCCGCGAGCATCTTGCCGTTGCCGCCGAAGTCGAAGCTCACGCCTGGCGCCAGGGCGCTCTCGGTGATCGCGCGCACCTGGTTCATGGCGTCACCCAGAGGCAGATCCTCGAGGTTCGCGTAGACCGTCACCAGGCGATGGCGCTGGTAGCGATCGATCTGACTCGGGCCGCTCGCCTCCTCGAAACGCGCGACGCTCGCGAAGTCCACGAGCTGTCCGCTCGCCGTGCGCAGCTGAGGCGCCACGCGCGCGAGGTCTCGCGTCCGGCGCAGATTCTCGGGCAGCTGAACGCGCACATCGTAGCGGTCGCCGTCGTGATCGATGCGCGTCGCCACTTGCCCGGCGACCATGAAGCGCACGGCCTGTGCGATGGACGCGCTCGCGATCCCCAGGTCGCCCGCGCGCTGCCTGTCCACCACCACGCGCAGCTCGGGCTTGCCTCCGCGACTCGAGGTGTCCACGTCGACGAAGCCCGGTCGCTCGCGCAGGGCCGCGGCGATGCGCTCGGCGGTCGCGCTCAGCGCGGTGAGATCGTCGCCCATCAGATCGAGCTGAATCGGTGCGTTGCGTGCGCCTCCCGCCACGGGGCTCGGCACCTCCACCACCACCTGCATATTCGCCTCGTGGGCGAGCAGCTCGCGCGCGTAGGCCATGGCCCGCGTTTGATGAAAGCTGCGCTCCTCGTGGGGGATCATGCCGACCACGATGACCGAGGTGTTCACCTTCTCCTGCACGCCGCCACCCACGGTCGTGAAGGTAGAGCGCACGCCGGGGACGCCGCGCAAGCGCCGCGCCACGTCACGCGCACGAGCGCGAGTTTCCTCGAGGTTGGTGCCGCTGGGGAGCTCGAGCTTCACCTCGAACTGCGCCGTGTCCTCGGGGGTGAGAAACTCGAAGCCGAGCAGCGGCGCGAGGGCGAAGGCGGCGACCAAGGAGAGGGACGCGATGAACATGGTCGACTTGCGGTGTCGAAGTGCCCACGCGACCACGCCGCGATAGCCGCGATCGAGGGCCGAGAGACGCCGCTCGATGAAGGCGGAGACGCGCCCCGCTTCGCCCGAGTGCTCGCCGAGGAAGCGCGACGAGAGCATGGGCGTGAGCGTGAAGGAGACGAAGAGGCTGATCAGCACGGCGAAGGTGACGGTCAGCCCGAACTGATAGAAGAACTGCCCGATCAGACCTTCCATGAAGGCCACGGGCACGAAGACAGCGACCAAGGAGAAGGTCGTGGCGAGCACGGCCAGGCCGATCTCCGCCGTGCCACGCTGCGCGGCGACCATGGGCTTCTCGTGCAGCTCGGCGCGGTGCCGGACGATGTTCTCGATCACCACGATGGCGTCGTCGATCAAGATGCCGATGGAGAGCGAGAGGGCCAGCGTCGTGATCAGGTTCAGCGTGAAGCCCATGGCCTGGATGAAGGCGAAGGTGCCGATCACCGACGTGGGCAGAGCCAGGGCGCTGATCAGCGTCGCCCGCGGATCGCGCAGGAAGACGAAGATGATCACCACGGCGAGCACGGCGCCGAGCACGAGATCGAGCTGAACCGTCTCGATGGACGCGCGGATCTTCACGGACTCGTCCGTGACCACCACGAGATCCGCTCCCGCGGGCGCAGACGCGCGCAGCTCGGGCAGCGCCGCGACCACAGCCTCTGCCACCACCACCGTGTTGGCGTCGCTCTGCTTGCGGATCACCAAGGCGACGGCGTTCTCTCCGTCGAGCTCCGCCGACGAGCGCGCCTCCTCGAAGCCGTCTTCGATGCGCGCCACGTCGCGCAGGCGCACGATGGCGCCACCACGATTCAAGAGCACGATGGCGCCGAGCTCCTCGGGCGTACGCACGCGGGCGTCGGTGCGGACCACCAACTCCTGCTCACCGCGTCGCACGCGTCCGCCGGGAAGATCGAGGTTCTGCGTGCCGAGGATGCCCACCACATCGGTGACGACGAGGCCCTTCTCACGCAGCGCCGAGGGATCGATCCACACGTGCAGCTCGCGCTCGCGTCCGCCGAGCACGTCCACCTGTCCGACGCCGCTGAGACGCTCGAGGGCTGGCTTGAGATCGTCCTCCGCGTGGCGCAGCAGAGTCGCCTGGTCCACGTCCCCGTGTAGGGCGAGGCGCAGGATCGGCGCCGCCCCTAGGTCGAGCTTCTGCACGATGGGATCGCGCACGTCGTTCGGCAGCTCGCCGCGCACGGTCGCCACCTGATCGCGGACCTCCTGCGCGGCCACGTCGAGATCGCGATCGAGGGCGAACATGATCACGACCTGGCTCACGCCCTCGATGCTGGTCGAGCGCAGCTCGCGGATGCCGCTGATGGAGTTGATGGCCTCCTCGAGCGTGTCCGAGACCTGCGTCTCCATGGTCTCGGGCGCTGCGCCCGGATAGACAGTGGTCACGGTGACCATGGGGAAGTTCACGTCGGGGAAGAGGTCGACGCTGAGGCGCGTGTAGAGCACCACGCCCACGACCACGATGGCCGAGATGACCATGGTCGCGAAGACCGGTCTCTTGATCGAGATGTCCGCGAGCTTCACGGCCTGGCCTCGGTCGCTTCGGCTGCGCCGGCTTGGGTCGTGACGGCGCGTCCGTCCGTGAGCTCGGTGAGCGAGCCCGCCGCGACCAGCTGCCCGGGCTCGAGGCCAGACACTAGCTCGACGCGGTCGTCGTCGAAGCGCCGCACTTGGATCTCGCGCGCGTGAGCGACGCCGTCTTCGATCACGTAGACGGTGGCCGAACCCTCGCCCGTGCTAACCGCCTCTCGTGGCAAGAGCACGGCCTCGCGCGTGCGTGATGGCTCGGCGCGCAGCTCGGCGAAGAGCCCGCCCCGGAGATGTCGCTCCTCGTTGGGGATGCGCACGACGACCTCGCCCGAGCGCGTCGTGGGGTTCAGCTCGAGTCCCAGGCGCGCCACCTGCCCCTCCACGTCGAGGTCGAGGCTCGGGAGGTGCGCGTGGACCGGGTCGCCAACCGAGAGCCGGGCGAAGTCCGCCTCGCCGACCTGCGCCTTCACCTCGACGTGGGACA
>JAADHO010000188.1 GCA_013151775.1 Deltaproteobacteria bacterium
CGGCGACCGGGCTGCAGCGGACCGCCCTCTCGCTGCGCGCCGCCGAGGCGCAGGCGCGAGCCACGGGCCCCGCAGACGCTGCGGCTCTGTTGATGAACGCCGACGAGAGCCACCCGCGCCTGCTCGAGCAGCGGGCCGGCTACCGCGCGCAGGCCGGCGACACCGAGGGGGCCGCCTCGGATCTGCTAGCCGCCGCCCAGACCGCGCGAGACCACACGCACCGCACGCGCGTGCTTTACCAAGCGGGGCTCTTGTTCGAGGAACCCCTCGATGCACCCGAACGCGCCCTCGAGGCCTACCTCTCGGCCAGCGAGCTTCAGATCGGCTATCGCGACCTCTTCGAACGCTGCCGGCGGCTGCTGACGGCCTCGGGGGACACGGCCGAGCTCTCGCGCCTGCTCGACCGGCGTCTGGCCCATGGTGGCGAGACCCCGGTGCTGGTGGAGCTCTATCTGGCGCGGGCCGAGTTGGCCGAGCAGCTCGGCGACGGGGAGGCCGCCCGCGAGGCGCTGCGCAGCGCCCTGGCCCTGACCCCCGATCACGCTGACGCCCTGAAGCGCTTGGGGCAGCTCTGCCTCGAGGCGGAGGAGTGGCCGCGAGCCGCCGAGGCCCTGATTCGCCTAGCGCGCTTGCGCCAAGATCGCGAAGAGCTGCGCTTCATCTTCTTCACTCTGGGCGACATCTACGATCGCCACACGCCCGATCCAAAGCGCGCCCGGGCGGCCTTCGAGCGAGTCCTGAAGCTCTCCCCGGACGACCTCGAGGCCATGGAGAGGCTCGCCGGCATTCATCGCAGTTCCGGCCATCTGCCCGGCGCCATCGAGGTGCTCACGCGGCTGATCAAGCGGGAGCTCGACCCCGACGAGAGCCGCCGCCACCGGCTCGTGCTCGCCAGCATCTTCGAGGAGATGGGCGATCTGCGGCGCGCGGAGGCCGTGCTCGAACAGACCCGACGCAACGCCCCGACGGAGATCGAGGTGTTGGTGGCGCAGGCTGATTTCTACCAGCGGCAAGGCGCCGCCTCGGCCCTGTCCATGCACTTGAACCGGGCCATCGACGACTTCCGCCGGGTGATCGGCGAGGATCCGAGCGACGTCCACGCCTGGCCCGGGCTGGCGCAGGTGCTGAAGTCTCGCGGCCGGGAGGACGCCGCGCGCTGCGTCGCCTCGGCCGCCACAGCCTTGGGCATCACGGACGTGATGATGTCGCCCTTGGTCGATGCGCGAGGCGCGATCCCTGGCGCGGGGCAGGCCGCGGCGCACCCAGACCTCGACCCCGTCCTCAGCCCCCCGCGGCTCTCCAATGCCCTGAGGCAGGTGTTCCGCGTGGCGGGGTCCGCCTTTGACAAGGCGCTCCCGGTGGACACACGCGCCCTCGGCGCGAGCAAGGCGTCGGGCCGAGATCCGCTGCGCGCAGAGGTTCAGCGCGTGGCGGCCCTCTTCGGCCTGAGTGACGTGCAGCTGCTGATCAGCGAGCGCCTGCCCACCACCTGCCTGCCCATCTCGGGCAGCCCCATCACCCTCGTGCTGGGCCATCAGCTCGCGCAGCATACGACGCCCGAAGGCCGGGTCTTCCTCTTCGCCAGGGCTCTGAAGATCGCGAGCGACCACCTGGCGCTGGCCGTGCGCACGAGCCCCTCCGAGCTGGCGCTGCTGCTCGGCGGGCTGCTGCGTGGATACGATCCCGAGTACGAACCGCAGGGCGTCGAGATCGACTCGGCGAGGCTCGACGACATGGCGCGCCGCGTCCACAAGGCCATCGGACGACGCGGTCGCGACGACCTGATGCCTCTGGCCCTGGAGATGAACGGCACCCAAGGCTACGACCCCACACGCGTGGGCGTCGCAGCCGCAGAGCTAGGCGATCGCGTCGCCTTGGTCGCGACGGGGGACACGCCCGCGGCCTTCCGGGCGTTGCTCTCCCTGGCCGGTATCCACCTGAACGAGAGCGACGGAACTCAGGCCCGCCTGCGGGCCTTGCGCCAGAGTGAGGAGGCCTTCTCACTGCTCTCCTTCGCCATCTCGGACGCCTACTTCGACGCACGCCATCGCGTCGGTGCGGACCGCCGGTAGCGGCGCTCCGATGCGGAGATACGCATGAGGTTGGGTATCCTCGGCAGCGCCAAGGGCGCCGGGGCCGAGCTCGTGCTCGACGCCGTGGAGCTCTTGGCGGGGGACCTCTCGGTCGACCGCGTGATCTACCTCGGCGAAGACGCGGCCGTGGAGGACGCCGCCTGGGCGCACGCCAAACACCTGGGCGATCCCGAGTCGCTGGCGACGGCCTTCCTCGATCGCGCCGCGGAGCTGGCCGTGTGCGGAGACCCGCCGGCCCTCGAGGAGCTGCTCGAGGTGGATCTGGAGCTGCAACATTTGGCCGAGGTGCGCCGCGTCCCCAAGGCTCCGAATCGCGCCATCGAGCTGCTCGAGGGGAGCATCGTGCTCTTCGTGGCTGACAAGGCCACCCTGAGCGAGGAGGACATCGCCAACGCCCACGTGATCATCTACGGCCACGCCAAGGAGATGGCCCACGCCCGCTTCGGGACCCGCTCCTTCTTCACACCGGGCGAGCTCGCGGGGCGCCGCGTCGGCGTGCTCGAGGTGGAGGGTGACGGGCGCATCGTGCTCTCGGCCTACGCCCTCTCGGGCGAACCCGTGCTGCGCGAGTTGGTCGCTGGGCACACCACCAAGATCACGGTCTCGGGATGAAGACGGGCTGCATCGGCGTGTATGGAGGGAGCTTCGATCCGCCTCACCTCGGGCACCTCTTGGCGGCGAGCTGCGCCCTCGCCTGCGCGCCCATCGACGGCCTGCTGATCCTGCCCAGCGCACACCACCCGCTGGGCAAGGCGCCGCGCGCGAGCTTCGATCAGCGCGTGGCCATGTGTCGCGCGACCTTCTCCGATCTGCGCCGGGCCGAGGTCGACACGCTCGAGGCGGAGCTCGGCGGCGAGGGCTACACGCTGACGCTGCTCGAGGAGCTGAGGCGCCGACAGCCCGGACGAGCGCTGCGCTTGATCGTGGGCCAAGACATCCTGAATCAAGTCGAGCGCTGGCACGCCTGGGAGCAGGTGACGCGCCTGGCTCCACCATGGGTCATCGGACGCCGCGGCGCGTCGGCAGAGCAGGACGGCACGCTGCAGATACCCGACGTCAGCTCACGGGAGATCCGCAGGCGCCTCGCCTCGGGCGAGTCGGTGGAGGGCCTCGTGCATCGTGACGTGCTCGCGATCTTGGCACGGGACAACCCCTACAGAGCGTCAGCATGAGCGGGCCGAGGAGCTCGGGGACCGTGCTGATCCTCGGACGCGGGAAGGTCGGGCGTGGGCTCACGGGCGCGCTGATGGCCGCTGGCGTGGACAGCCTGCTGAGGAGCGCGCGACGTCCCCGTCGAGCCGACATCAGTCGCGCGCGCCTAGTGGTGCTCGCGGTGCCGGACCACGCCATCGTCGACACCACCCTGCGCGTCGCACCGCAGCTGCCGAAGCGCAGCCCGCTGCTCCATTGCGCGGGCGCCCAACCTGCGGATCTCGCCAAGGCCGCGGCCGGAGGTCGGCCCGTGGGCGCCATGCACCCCCTGGTCTCCTTCGCCGACCCCCGGCGACCTCCCACGCTGACGGACACCACCTTCGTGATCGCGGGAGACGCGGCGGCCGTGCGCGCCGCCCGAGAGCTGGCCCTCGCGCTCGGGGCACGCCCCCTGACGCGTCCCGTACACGGGCCGGCCTATCATGCAGCGGCGGCCTTGGTCGCGAA
>JAADHO010000112.1 GCA_013151775.1 Deltaproteobacteria bacterium
TCGGGCCGCGAGCCTGGACCCGGCGTCGGCGAAGGCCACGACCCGACCCGGCTCGAGGATCCCTCGAGCTTGGCCCATCGTCTGAACAACTCGCGCGTGCGAGGCCAAGCCGCCGAGGGCCCGAGCCGCAGCGAGGTGATCGGCGGCGCCGCCGCCCGTGGCTTCGTCGGCCAAGGCTACCAGCAGGTCTACGGGGACTACCGCGGACACTCGGAGGAGGTGCTCGAGCGCGATCGCGTGCCCCCCGGATATCGCTTCTACGTGCGACGCTATTTCCAACTCATCCGCCCCCGAGAGGAGCAGCCATGAAGACAGCGATCGAGGCGACGACCCCCGAGGCAGAGGACTCTCCCGAGGCTCTGGTGGAGGCCTTCTGCGCCGATGTCGCGCGCGTGGAGCGGGAGATGCACAAGCGCATCGTGGGGCAGGACGAGACCCTGCGCGGCGTGATCACGTGCCTCTTGGCCGGAGGCCACGCGCTGCTCGAGGGCGTGCCCGGCCTGGGCAAGACCCTGATGGTGCGCACCCTCGCGGACGTCCTGGATCTGCGCTTCAACCGCATCCAATTCACCCCCGACCTGATGCCCGCGGACATCGTCGGGACCAACGTGCTCACCGAGTCCGTCGACGGCGCCCATCGAGTCGAGTTTCGGGAGGGACCCGTGTTCGCCAACGTGGTGCTCGCGGACGAGGTGAACCGCGCGACTCCCAAGACCCAGAGCGCGCTGCTCGAGGTGATGCAAGAGCACTCCGTGACGGTCTCGGGAAAGACCCGCCAGCTCGCGGAGCCCTACCTCGTGCTGGCCACCCAGAACCCCCTCGAGATGGAGGGCACCTACCCCCTGCCGGAGGCCCAACTCGACCGCTTCCTGCTCAAGCTAGAGGTCCGCTTCCCCTCGCGAGAGGACCTGCACGGGATCCTCGAGCGCACGACGGGCAGCGCCACGGATGATCTCCGCGCCGTGCTCGACGCGCCGCGCATCTTGGCCATGCGCCGGGTCGTGCGCGAGGTGGCGGTCGCTCGCCACGTGCGCGACTACGCCATCCGGCTGCTCACGGCCACGCACCCCGAAGACCCGAGCGCCCCCGAGCCAGTGCGACGCTTCGTACGCTTTGGCGCGAGCCCGCGGGGCGCCCAAGCCTGTCTGCTGGCGGCGCGTGTTCGCGCCCTGCTCGCGCGGCGCTTCGCCGTGGCCGCCGAGGATCTGCGCGAGGTGCTGAAGCCCGCGCTACGGCATCGCCTGATCCTCAATTTCGAAGGAGAGGCCGAGGGTGTGGCACCGGACAGCCTGCTCGAGGCGGTGATGAAGGCCGTGCCGGAGCGTGCGGATTGAGCGCCGCGGAGGCACAGAGGGCGGCGCAGGACGCGCTCTTCGACGAGGACTTTCAGCGCCGCCTCGAGGTGCTGGCCCTGGTGTCACGGAGGGTCTATGCGGGCCGGAGCCGGGCCGACCGACGCTCCAAGAAGGTGGGCTCGGGCGTCGAATTCGCGGACCACCGGGAGTACGCCCCCGGCGACGATTTTCGCGCCATCGACTGGAACGTCTATCAACGCACGGGCCGGCTGCTCGTGCGTCTCTTCGAGGAAGAAGAAGACCTCCAGGTCCATCTCCTGCTCGACAGCTCACGCTCCATGGCCGCGAGCGACAAGCTCGACTACGCCAAACGCGTGGCCGCCGCCCTGGCCTACGTCGCCCTGGCGAACCTAGACCGCGTCGGGCTCAGCGCCCTCGACAGCGAGCTGCGCCACTCCCTGCCGCCGACGCGCGGCAAGCGACGCATCTTCCGCGTCTTCTCCTTCCTGACTCCACTCCAAGCACAGCAGCCCACGGATCTAGCGGCCGCGGCCCGGGCCTTCGTGGCCCGGCAGCGCCGCCGCGGAGTGGCCATCCTGCTCAGCGATCTCTACGATCCCCACGGCGTCGAGGGCGCCTTGAACGTGCTGCGACACGCGGGCTTCGAGCTGAAGGTCCTGCACATCACGGACCAGCGCGAGGCCAGCCCGCCGCTGCACGGCGACCTGCGCCTGGTGGACGCGGAGACGGGTCGCACACGCGACGTGACCCTGACGCCCAAGCTGCTCGAGCGCTACCGTCAGCTCTACGACGAGCGCATGAGGCGACTTCAGGCGACCTGCCGCGACAAGCGCGTCGTCTACCAGCGCCTCGACGTCTCTCTGGCCTTCGACGACGCCGTGCTCTCGGTGCTCCGCCGCGGTGGGGTCTTGGGCTGAGGGATGCAGCTGCTTGGTCTCTCCCTGCTCCAGATCGCGGGCGTCTTCGCGGGCGTCGGCGCGGTGGTGTTGGGCCTCTACTTCCTGCGCGTCCGCCGACGCGAGATCCTCGTGCCCTTCGCGCCCCTCTTCGAGGAGTTGCTGATGGAGCAGCAGCGGGAGCGACTCTTCGGACGCCTGCGCTGGCTGCTCTCGCTCTTGTTCGCGCTGCTCTTCTGCGCCGCCTTGGCGCTGGCCCTGGGCGATCCACGGCGGGGCGGGGACGGCGACGCCGGTCGGGCCCTGGTGGTGTTGGTCGACGTGAGCGCGTCCATGGCGAGCCGCGCGCCCGGAGCCGCCCCGGATGCGAACCCGGGCGCGCCCACGCGGCTCGAGCAGGCGAAGCAAAAGCTCCACGCGCTGATCGCAGATCTCGGACCCGGTGACCGCATGCTGGTCGCGACTCTGGGCGAACGCACCACGGCACGCACCGGGCTCACGGACGACATCGGCGCCCTCGGACGCGCAGCAGACGCGCTGGAGGTCGAACAGGCCGGCGCACGGCTCGACGCCGGCCTCGAGCTCGCCCTCGACGTGCTCGAGGCCGAGCCGCATCCGGAGGTCGTGCTGATCGGGGACGGGCAGTGGACGGCGCGCGCTGAGCTGCGCGACGCGCTGAACCGCGCACACGTCCGGCTCTCGGCCATCTCCGTGGGCCGCCCTACCCCCAACGTTGGCATCCTCTCCTTCGCCGCCCGCAGGCTGCCCCTCGATCGCAGCCGCACGGCCGTCTCCATCGAGCTCGCGGCCACCGAGGGAGAGGCGCGTCAGGTCGAACTCAGCCTCTCGGACGCGGGCCACGTGATCTACGCGCGCCGTCTGGAGATCCCCGGAGGCACCCGGCTCAGGCCCGATCTGCCCGTGCTGAGCGGCGCGGATCACTCCCTCGAGGCCGAGCTGCGCCCCGTGGATGCGCTGGGGGACGGACTCGCCCTCGACAACCACGCCTACGCCCTGTTGCCCGCGCGCCGGCGCTCACGCGTGCTCGCCGTGAGCCGAGGAGACCTCTACCTCTCCGCGGCGCTGCTGCTCGACGAGGTGCTCGACGTCACGGAGTCGACCCCCGAGGAGTACCCGGCGCGGGCTGAGGAGCGGGCCTACGATGTGGTGATCTTCGACGACTGGCTGCCCCCGACGGCGCCTCGCGTGCCCGCCATCTACCTGCACCCCGAGGGAGCGCAGGGCGCCTATGCACCCTTCGAGATCCTGGGAGAGCTGACCTCGCCCTACTTCTCCCGGCTCGACCGGCACGCTCCGCTCTTGCGCTTCACGGCCCTCGACGACGTCAACATCGGACGCGCACTCTCGGTGCGCACACGGCCGGGGGATCACGTCCTCGGCGCCTCCCCCGAGGGCCCGCTGCTGATCGAGGGTCAGCGCGAGGGCCAGCCCTTCCTCGCCTTCACCTTCTCGCCTCGCGAGAGCGACCTGGTGCTGCGCGTGGCCTGGCCCATCCTGCTGCTCGACGCCATCGAGGGCTTCGGCGAGCAGGCCCACGCCCGGCTCTCGAGTGGACGCACGGGGACGACACAGCAGACACGGCTGCCCGAGGGCACGCTCGAAGCGACCCTGATCGAGCCTGACGGAGAGCGCCTCACGCTGCCGGTGCAGGACGGCGTCGTCCGGGTCGTGGCGGAGCAGGTCGGGATCCACCGGCTGGAGTTTCCGGGCGGCACGGCCGAGCTGGCGGCGAACCTCGGGCGCGCCGACGAGACCTTGGCAGAGCCCTCGGCGGCCAGCAGCCTATGGGGTGAGCCCCTGGACACGCCGAGCCATGGACAGCCTGGGCTGCGCCGCGAACTCTGGCCCATGCTGGTCGTCTTCGCGCTCCTCTGGCTGCTGATCGAGAGCTTCGCCTGGCACCGACGGTGGAGCCTATGAGGCGCGGTCTCCTCGGACTTCTTCTGGCCCTCGGGGCAGCCCTCGCCATCGTGGCCCTGGCCCTCGAGCTGCCCGCGGAGGGACTGAGCTTCTCCCTCGGCTCCGAGGCACTGCAGCTCGCGCGCCCCCACGCCCTGGTGGCCCTCGGCCTCGTGCCCTTGGTGGTCTACGCCGCCACGCTCTCCTTAGCCGGGTTGTCGCGCCTGCAGCTCAGCCTCGCCACGGGCCTGCGGGCCCTCGGGCTGGCGCTGCTGGCGCTCGCCCTGAGCGCGCCCAGTCGTGAGCGGGACGAGACCAAGGTCGCCCTCGGCGTGCTGGTCGACGTGTCGGACTCGATCACGGACGCGGCCCTGGACGACGCCCGCGAGCGCGTCCGCGAACTCGACGCGGGCCGCGGTGAGGCCACGCTCTTCGTCGTCAGCTACGCGCGTCACGCCCGGCGTCTGCGCGCCGACTCCGGAGACCTCGCCGCGGCCATCGTCCGGCCGCGGGAGGCCCAGGAGCGCGACGCGACGGATCTGGGGCAGGCCCTCGGCTTGGCCGAGGCGCTCTTCCCTCCCGGGCGCCTGCGGAGGCTGCTGATTCTCAGCGACGGCGTGCAGACCCGCGGAGACGAGCTCGCTGCGGCCCGCGCGGCGGCCCGGCGTGGCGTCGAGATCTCCTACGCCATCGACCGCCACGGCCGCCCACCGGAGCACGCCATCCTCGGTGTCGACCTGCCTGAGGAGATCGACGTGGGTCAGCCCTTCAACCTGCGCGTGGAGGTCTTCTCCACCGAGGCGGGGAGCGCGCACCTCAGCCTGAGCCAGGACGGACGACCCAACGGTCTGGATCCCGGTCGCGAGATCACGCTCACGCCTGGACGCCAGGAGCTGACGCTGCGCTCGGTGGTGCATCGCGCGGGTCCGGTCACCTACGTCGCCACGCTGCGCGGAGACGCCCCCGATGGCTTCGCAGAGAACGACCGCTTCGAGACCACACCGACCATCCCGGGGCGCCCTTCGGTGCTCTATGTGGAGGGCGACCGGGCCCACGCGACGCACTTCGTGCGCGCCCTCGAGGCGGCGGAGCTGGAGGTCGACGTGCGCGGCCCATCGGGCATCCCGCGCAGCGCGGCCGAGCTCGGACGCTTCGACTTCTTCGTGCTCTCCAACGTCGCCGCGGAGGCCGTGAGCGCGACCCAGCAGGTGGCCATCGAGCGCTTCGTGCGCGACCAGGGGGGCGGCTTCCTGATGGCCGGAGGTGACCGCGGCTTCGGCCTCGGGGGCTGGCAGGGCACGCGCCTCGCGCGCCTCTCTCCCGTCCTCATGGACAGCCAGCGCAGGCGCGACGAGCCCTCCCTGGCGCTGGCCTTGGTGATCGACAAGAGCGGCTCCATGAACGGCCAGAAGCTCGAGCTCGCCAAGCAGGCGGCCAAGGCCACGGCGCGCATGCTCTCGGCCAGCGACTACCTCGGCGTGATCGGCTTCGACTCCCAACCCGAGCACGTGGTGCGCATGCAGAGCGCGGGCAACCGCGTGGGTATCCTGCGCGACATCGGACGCCTCGCGCCCCGCGGCGGCACCGCGATCTTCCCAGCTCTGGACATGGCCTATCAAGATCTGTCGAGCATCCGCGCGCGCTTCAAGCACGTGATCCTGCTGACGGATGGGCAGTCTCCGGAGCGCGGGATCTCGGAGCTGGTGCAGGTGATGCGCGCCGAGGGCATGACCCTCTCGACGGTGGGCCTCGGGGCCGACGTGAACCGCGCGCTGCTCTCTCAGATCGCGAGCGAAGGGGGCGGGCGCAGCTACTTCACGGCCGATCCGCACAACATCCCGCGCATCTTCATGCGCGAGACCACGACCGTGTCACGCGGAGCCGCGGTGGAGGACTACTTCGTGCCGCACCGCGTGGAGCCGGCGGACTTCCTGCGCGGGGTGGACCTCGCCCACGCCCCCTACCTGCGAGGCTATGTCGCCACTCAGCCGCGCGGCCGCCCGAGCCAGGTGATCCTCGCGAGTGATCTGGGCGAGCCCATCCTCGCGCGCTGGCGTGTGGGCCTGGGCTGGTCTCTGGCCTGGACCTCGGACCTCACCAACCGCTGGGCGGCGGATTGGCTGCGCTGGCCTGGCGCGTCGCGCTTCTTCGCTCAGCTGGTCCGAGAGCACATGCGCCAACGCCACAGCCGCAGCGTGCCCATGGAGGCGCAGATCGAGGACGACGAGGTGCGGGTCCGGATCGACGCCATCGACGCCGCGGACGCCTTGGTGGACGACCTCGAGGCGGAGGTGGTGCTCGAGGGCCCTCTGGTTCGAGGAGACGACGCGCCGCAGGTGAGCGCGCCCCTCGAGGCCATCGCCCCGGGACGCTACGAGGCGCGCCTGCCCCTGACGGGCTACGGCTCCTTCCGGGTCCGGGCAGAACTCTCTCGGGACGGACGACCCTATGGTCAGTCGCGCGCGCGCGTGGATCGACCCTATCCGCGCGAGTACGCCCTCAGCGAAGGCGGAGAGGACGCCCTGGTGCGCGTGGCCTCCGAGGCGAGTGGGCGAGCCGATCCCAGCCTCGCGTGGCTGCTCGATCCGCGCGGACACTCCCTGCGCGGCGCCCATGCCCTGTGGCCGCCGCTGCTCGCGCTCGCGCTGCTGCTCTTCCTCCTGGACCTGCTCTCGCGCAGGCTCAGGCTCGGGCGAATCGAGGGCCGACGCATGCTGCCTTGACTCGGGGCGAGCCCTGGCTATCCTCCTGCGCTCCCGACCAGGGAACCAGCCCGGAGAAGCCATGAAGAAGAGCGATTTGAAGCGCTTCAAGAAGACCCTCGAGGCAAAGCGCGAAGACGTCTTGCAGCGGGCCAAAGAGACCATCGAGGAGGACATGACGCTCGATTCCAACGAGCTGCCGGACGAAATGGATCTGGCCTCCACCGAGTACATGCAGTCCTTCACCTTCCGCCTGCGCGGCAGGGATCGCACCTTCTTGAAGAAGATCGAGAAGGCCTTGAAGAAGATCGAGGATGGTGAATTCGGCACCTGCGTCGAATGCGATGAGCCCATCTCCGCCAAGCGCCTCGAGGCTCGCCCCGAAGCGGAGCTGTGCATCCGCTGCAAGGAGGACCAAGAACGCGCCGAGAAGGACTTCGCGGACTGATTCGGAGAAAGCGTCTCCTGACAGACCGTCGGACGCGCTGTGGCGTGTCTGGACCCCTAGAGCGGGCCAAAGGCCGCTGCCTCTAAGCCGCGCTGCGGCCGGATTCTTGGTCTCCGTCGGCTTCTTCGGTCTGGGGGATCCGCAGCACGAAGGTCGTGCGCCCACCGGACACGTCGAGCTGGATCTCTCCTCCGTGCTCCTCGACGATCGAGCGCACGATGGCGAGGCCGAGGCCCGTGCCGTGGGCCTTGCCGGCGGTGGTGAAGGCCTCGAAGAGGCGGTCGCGGATGGACTCGGGCACGCCGGGACCGTCGTCCGAGAAGCGCAGCACGAGGCCTCCCGCCGCGTCGCGATCGACCTCCATGGAGAAGGTGCCCCCTCCCTCCCCGAGCGCCTCCGCCGCGTTGCGCGCGAGGTTCACGATGGCGCGACGCAGCTTCTCCTCGTCGAAGCGTGCCGTGCCGCGATCGTTGAGCTGCAAGTCGACCGTGATGCCTCGCCCCTCGAAGTCCCGCTCGAGCTGCTCCGAGAGCTCCTCGAAGAACTTGTACAGATAGACCTTACGCACCCACAGCTTCCGCTCGCCCCGCGCGAAGGCCAAGGTCTCACGTGTCATGGCGGTCATCAGATGTACTTGCCGCAGCACGATCTCGCTATACGCCCCGCGCTTCTCGGGCTCCTGCTCGTCTGCTAGCAGGCGCGCGTAACCCGAGATCACCGTCAGCGGGGTCTTGAGGTCGTGCAGCACGCTCGACAGGAATTGTCCGATGCTCGACAGACGCTCTCGCCGCGCCTGATGCTCACGTAGGCGCGAGTCCGTGATGGCCGTCGAGACGTGACCTGCGATCACCGTGGCGAGCTTGAGATCGTCTCGGGTGAAGTCCTGAACGCCATGTGCCTTGTTCAACAGCTCCATGGCGCCGGCGCCGTGGGGCAAGGTGAGGGGCACGCAGAGCACCGAATTCGGGTTGTAGCCGATGCTCTCCGCCAAGCGCACGGAGTGGCGCTCATCCTGATCCACCTGGTTCACGACCTGAGGCACGCCATGTTGCGCGACCCAGCCACAGATTCCCTGACCGAGGGCGATGCGCACGCGCCGAACGGCCTCGGGCTCTCCGCCCACCGCGGCGCGAAAGCGCAGCTCGCCGGTCTCGTCGTCCGTGAGCAGGATCGAGGCCGCCTCCGCACCCACCGCGCGCATGGTCCGCGCCAGCACGCCCTCGAGCAGCTCGTCGAGCTCCGTCGCCCCCGCGGCGACCTGCGCGATCTCGAAGAGCACGTCGAGCTCGCGGACCTTGGCCTCCAGATCCTCCTGCGCCTGCACCAACGCCATGTTCTTCGTCAGCACGGAGTGGAAGAGCTTGGAGTTCTCGATGAAGACCGCCGCCTGAGCGCCCAAGGCCGAGAGCAACGCCTCGTCCTCTTGGGAGAAGTAGCCGCTGCGCTTGTTCAGGACCTGCACCACCCCGATGGTGCGCCCGTGCTGATTCTTCAGCGGGACGCACAGGGTGGAGCGCGTGCGGAAGCCCGTGCGCTTGTCCCAGGCGCCATCGAAGCGCGGATCCTTGTACGCGTCCTTGATGTTCAGGCTGCGCCCCGACTTGGCGACCGTGCCCGCCAAACCCTCGCCGACGGGCAGACGGATCTCCTGCACATCCTCGCCTTGTGCGACCTCGGCGCGCAGCTCGTCTCCCGCGTCGTTGAGCAGGTAGAGGGTCGAGCGCTCCGCGTCCATCACACGGCTGACTCGCTCGAGCACCAGCGTGAGCAGCTCGCTGGGATCGAGGGTCGATCCCAGGGCGGCGCCGATGTCCTCGAGGGCGTGCACCCTCTCGCGCTCGCGCGCGAGCGCGCCTTCGAGCTCTGCAACCCGCTCGGCTAGCGTCGTCAGGGTGTCCACGGGCCGAGTCTCACCCGAAGCGAGGGCGCATTTCAACGCACATCCGCTCCCGCGCTCGGGCCAGCCTCCGGCGCCGGGCAGCGAAGAGGCTCAGAAACCGCGGCGCATCTCCACGCGATCGCCCACATCGACCTCTCGCACCGAGCGCGTGATCAACAGCCCGGTGGTGTGCGGGCGCACGTCCACGGCGCGCCCCTCGGCGATGATCTCCGGCGGATACTCCTCGGCATCCTCGCGCCCCGCGCCCGCCACGGTCTGGCCGTACTCCAAGCCCGAGGTGAGGTTCTCCCTCCACTGATCTCCCTCGCGCACCACGAAGAGTCGATTGCCCGCGCGCACGCCCTGATCCGAGCCGAGGTCCACGAACACAATCTGCTGCTCCGCGTTGAGCTGCAGCGGGCGCAGACTCGCGACCACCTCACCGTGTAGATCCCGATCGTTGGTGACGGGAGCGACGACGTCGAAGCGCCGAGGCACGGGCGCGATTCGGAAGCCACGCTCGATCGGGTCGAGAGCTTCGCGGATCAGACCGCGCCCGATGTGGCGCTGTGCGTCGTAGCTGCGCAGGCGGATGGTGCCCATGATGCGCACCAGCTGCCCACGCTCCCCGGGTCGTCGCTCCTCCGGGCGCACGCGCCGGAAAATGGTGTAGTCCGTCCCCGGACGCGCCGCAGCGTCGTTCTCGAAGCGCACGTAGACCTCGTCGAAGGTCGAGAGCAGCATCTGCTCCTCGGGCGAACCCACGATCTCGCCGGAGTTCTCGAGCGCCTCCGCGTCGAGGTAGCCCTCCTCCCGCAGCCAGATCGTGCCGTGGGCCGCATGCCGGATGCTCAATCCAGGATCAGCGGTCGGAAGGTGCGCGACTATCGGTCCGCCAGGGCGCAACCGGAGTCGCTCTTGCGGGTAGATCCAATGGGGATTAGTGACCTCTGGATTGTAGGACCACACGCGTGGCCACTGCCACGGATTTCCATAGTATCGCCCCGTCACATCCCAGAGCGTGTCCCCGCGTCGCACGGCGTAGAACTCGGGCACGACGCTCGGACCACGGGATCCACGGATGCGAATGCCCATGCCCGTGACGCGCGCCTCGTCCATGGAGCGACTCCCCTGGTTCTGTCCCTCATCCGCCTCTTGAGCCTCGGCGATCGAGAGCATCGAGGCCGTGAGACCGAGCAGCAAGGCGAGCTTCAACCACTTCTTCATGAGGCGTCCTCCCGCGACGCCCTGCGCGCCGCGACGCTTTGCGGGTAGCTCTCTCGCAGGCGGCGAAAGCTCGCGCGCGCCCGGGCGGCATCCCCCATCCTGAGATGACAGAGTCCTGTGCGAAGAAGAGCGTCCGCCACTTTGTTTCCCCGCGGATAGGTCGATAGAACACGCGCGTATTCCCGCAACGCCTGTGGGAACTGATGGCGCATGAAGAATACCTCGCCACGCCAATACAGCGCGTTGTCGGCATAGGGGTGGTTGGGATGCGCAGCGACGAATCGCTCGAGGGCCGGCAGCGCTTGGTCGAGGCGCCGATCACGCACCATGGCGAGGGCCTCACGGTATTCGCGCACGGCCGCGTCGTCCGGCGACGCCCGTGGCGAGTCCGGACTGGGCACCGTCGGCGGCGCGACACTAGGCGTAGAGCTGGACGCTGCGCGCACACCGAAAGGCGCCGCGCCGAGGGGCATGGTCGCCGTGGGCAGCGAAAGCTGACCTGGCCCGGGAGCAGGCGTGCCGTAGAGCCGCAGTACCGGCCGAGGCCTACCGTCGTCCGCCTCGGGCTCCGCGGGCGACTCCTCGGGCTGCTCTTCAGTAGCATGCGACGCGCGAGATCCACCGTGGGCACTCGCCGCGAGGCCGTCCTCGTCGATCCACCCGCCGGAAGACGCCGACTCCCTCACGCCGATGCGATGGGTTCGCCGGCGCATCTCGAGGTCGGAGCGCAGCTCGCGGGCGTCCGCGCGGGCCAGGGCAAGCTCGGCTCGAAGCCGCCGGTCGCGTCCCCGCAGCTCGCTACGCTCGTGCTCTAGGCGCTCGAGGCGTGCGTCGCGCTGCTCGAGGCTCGCCCGCAGCCTGCGCACTTGTTCGAGGCTCCCGTGGCCGTTGGCCGCCCCGGCGGCGCAGCCGAAGGCGCCCGAAGAGCAGAGGAGCAATGGAATGATCAGGCGTCTCATGGAATGCAGCGGCCCGAGTGACCGTACGCCATCGTAAGGAGCCACGGTCGGCGTCGTCAAAAAACCGGGACGCCAGCGGGGCCGCGAGCGAGCGTGGCACTAGGCCTCGAGGAAGCGGCCTAGCCTGCGGAAGCGGGCGTAGCGGTGCTCGCGCAGGGCGGCCGCGTCGAGCTTCGAGAGCTCGCGAAGCTCCTCCCGCAGGGCCGCCCCCAGAATGTCCGCCGCCGCCTGCGCGTCTCGCTGTGCGCCTCCGAGGGGCTCGGGCAGCACGCGGTCGACGATCTCGAGCTCCCTCGCCTTGCTCGAGAGCAGCCCTAGCTGGGCCGCCGCCTCTGCGCCGCGCGCGCCATCGCGCCACAGGATCGAGGCGCAACCCTCGGGAGTAATCACCGAATAGGTCGAGAACTCGAACATCAACACCCGGTTGGCGACCCCCAGCGCCAGCGCGCCACCTGAGCCGCCCTCTCCGAGCACCGTAGCCACGACCGGCACACCGAGCTGCGACATCACCAACAGAGAGCGGCCGATGGCCTCGGCCTGCCCGCGCTCCTCCGCGCCGATGCCAGGATATGCGCCCGGAGTGTCGATGAAGGTGAAGATGGGCCGGCGATAGCGATCGGCGAGCTCCATCACGCGCATGGCCTTCCGATAGCCCTCGGGGTGCGCCATCCCGAAGTTCCTCATCACCTTCTGACGCGTGGTGCGACCTTTCTGTTGCCCAATCACGGCCACGGTCTCGCCGTCGAGCCGCGCGAAGCCAGCGACGATCGAGGGGTCGTCGCGATACAGGCGGTCTCCGTGAAGCTCGACGAAGTCCTCGAAGATACGTTCGAGGTAGTCGTTGAAATAAGGGCGATCCGGATGTCGACTGAGTTGGACCTTCTGCCAAATGGAGAGCCCCTGATAGAGGTCCTGTCGCAGCTCGACCGCGCGCGCGCGCAGATCTGCGAGCTGACCATCCATGGCGAGCCCTTCTCCCTCCGCAAGCGCCTCGAGTTCACCGATGCGCTGCTCCAGCTCGACCAGTGGCCGCTCGAAGTCCAAATGCGCCATGACTCTCCTCTAGACCGACGTCAAACGAGGCACCGTCAAACGAGGCACCGTCATCGGGGCACCGTGTGATCGTCCCACATGTCGTCGCCCGGCCCCTTTAGGCCGACGACGTTGAAGATACGCAGCGCCTTGGCCTTCCCCTTCACCTTCGCCGGCGGCAGTTCCACGATCTCGAAGTGCCCCTGAACTCGGGCGTGGGTCGCCTCGCTGATGATCACCTCACCCGCCTTGGCCACCGAGCACAGGCGCGCGCCCGTGTTCACCGTATCGCCGATCACCGTGTACTCGAGCGCTCGGCTCGAACCGAGGTAGCCCGCCACGACCTCCCCCGTGTTGATGCCGATGCCGACCTTCACCTCGGGCTTGCCAGCGGCTACGCGTTCTTGATTGAACTCGGCCAACGCGCTGCACATGGAGAGAGCCGTGCGCACCGCTCGCACGGGATCATCGGGGTGCTGAATCGGCGCTCCATAGAGCGCCATGATCTCGTCGCCTACGAACTTGTCGAGCGTGCCCTCGTTCTCGAAGATGATCTCCACCATGCGCTCGAAATAGTCATTGAGCATCTCGACGACCTCACGAGGATCCATGATCTCACTCATGGCCGTAAACCCGCGGATGTCACTGAAGAGCACGGTGGTCTCGCGAACCTGGCCGCCCTTCTCGACCTCGACCTTGCCGGCGATCACCTGCTCCGCGATGGCGGGCGAGAGCAGACGTTGGAAGCGCTCGCGCGTGATCGCCTCTTTCTCGAGCTTCAACGCGTACAGGCTGTTTTGAATCGCGATGGCGGCCTGATTGGCGATGGTCTGGCAGAGCTGCAGATCCTTCTCGGTGAAGGCGTTGGCAGCGATCTGCGAGTCCAGCATCATGATGCCGAAGACCTCGCCGCCGTGCAGCAAGGGCACGGCCATGCTCGAGCGGATCCCCTGCATGATGATCGAGTGGGCGCCCTGGAAGCGCGAGTCCACCGAGGCGTCGCTCGAGAGCACGGCGGCCTTGTCCTTGAGCACCTCCTCGATGATCGTGGTGGAGAGCACGAGCTCCTCACCCTGCGCCTGCACCTTGCGCGTGCGCACGCAGCGGGGCTCGAGCGTGCGCTCGTCCGAGTCCTCGTTGTCCTCGTAGAGCAAGATCACGCCGCGATCCGCGGGCAGGAGCTGGAAGGTGGCGTCGATCACCTTGGCCAGCAGGGCGTCTACGTCGAGGTCGACGCCGATGGCGCGCGTGACCTCGTAGCTTGCCCGCAGCTTCTCGTAGTCGCGGCGCAGGGAGTCGACGTCCGTGAGCAGCTTCTCCGGCAGGAAGTTGTGATCTTGGAGGGGCGAGAGCTTGCTGCGGATATGGCTCTCGACCATGCCCGGCGCGATGGTGACCTTGGAGGCGTGAGGTCCCTGCGGGGCGCGCGGCGCCGCGGGACCGACGGGCGCCTGCGGAGGCACGAAGGCGCCGGACGATCGGGGAGGACCGGCGGCGCCTCCGAAGGTGGCTACCCGCGGACCGCCCCCGGGCTGCGCGCCGATGCCGGCAGCGGTCTGGGACGCGGGAGACGGCGAGAAAGAGGGGGCTTCGTCGCCCTGATAGATGATGCGTGTGGAGCCGAGGGTGATCTCGTCGCCTGTGTTGAGCACGCGCTCGTCCACGCGCTCGCCGTTGATGAAGGTGCCGTTGAGCGAGCCGAGGTCGCGCAAGACGTAGCGTCCGTCGCGCTCGTCGATGTGGCAGTGCTCCTTCGACACGATGCGATCGAGCACCTGATGCGTGTTCTCAGGGTGCCTGCCCAGGGTATTGTGAGGGACGAGCTCCCTCTCCACACGCCCCTCGGGCCCGATGATGATGATGCGCGCCATGATGAAAGTCGGCCGGAGCACTCCGGTTGGGGACATGCTATCGAGTGCTCGGAGACGAGTAAAGACGAAGCGGCATGGGAAGTGCTCGCAGATCGAGCCAAAATCTTTCGCGCCTCGGGCACTTGCTCCGAGACGCGCCCGCTGCTAGCTTCTGCGCCCCTTTGGAGGATCCATGGCTCGCGTTACCGTCGAAGACTGTCTGCAGCATGAAGAGAACCGCTTCGCGCTGGTGATCCTCGCCTCCCGGCGCGCCCGCCAGCTGATGAAGGGCGCCCCCGCGCTCGTCGCGAGCAAGAACCGCGAGAACGTGACCGCGCTACGCGAGATCGCCGCCCAGAAGGTGCGGTTTTCGCGGCCCGTGCGCGAGGCGATGGAGGAATTCATCATCGAGACGCGCAACGCCGACCTGCCCCACAGCTGACCGAGAGGGTCGGCTAGAAGCGCAGCTTGTCTGAGGGTCCGCGTCGATAGAAACGCCGAAGCTCGGCCGCTAGCGCGTGCATCTCGCCGCGGTCGACGAAGTGGCGCTCGAGATGAGCTGCATACCCGGAGGCCGCTCGAGTCGCCTCTCGGTAGCGTGCGCCCTCGAGGGTGCCGGGCGCGTCGAGATAGCTGACGCCCGTGAAGAGCCGCTGACGCAGCGCACGGCTCCTCTCCTTGAGCAGGCCCACGCCGTTGCCGGCGAGCAGGCCGAGCGCGTACTTGTCCACCTCCGCCTGCACCTCGAGCTCGAGCTGCGTGACCGCGTGCTCGTGTTCGATGCGGAACATCAGGTAGAGGAAGTGGCTGACTCCCTCGGCGACCAAGCAGAAAGACTCGAAGCTTCCGTCGCCGAGCCAGTCTCCACTCTCGGCCAGAGCCTCGAGGGCCTGGGGCGCGAGGTAGAGACCCACGGAGACATCCTCGGGCTCCTCGAGCACCAAGAGCGCCTCACCGCGTTCCACCGCCTGCGCGGCCGCTCGACGCGCGACCTGCGCGTTGCAGACGAAGTCCTCCACCCGATGCACACCGTCGAGATCGTAGAGCGCCCGCAGCCGCGACTCGATGCGATTCAGGCTCAATGCAGCGTCCGATCCCCGCCGAGCTGAGGGAACACGCCGGCCGCCTCGAGGCGCTCGGCGAGCAAGGGTGAGCGCGTCGCCCGGTAGCGATCCAGCAGGCGTACGATATCCTGCGGCGTGCGCAGCGCCGTCTCCTCGCGCACCTCGGCCAACGCGCAGGCGAAGCCGTCGAAGCCCTCGGCCAGCTGGCAGAAGATCTCCGCCGAGGGCTGCCGCACGCTGCGCCCCACCCGCTCGGCCTGCCGGTAGGCCCGCGCTCCCATGCCCACGACGTAGTCTCGGCTCAGGCCCTTGCGCTCGAAATGCTCGGCGAAGAAGCCACAGCCATGGAGCGCGCCGTCTCCCGTGGCCCGAAAGCGGCGAAAGCGCTCGTGGGGCTCTTCCGTCGCGTAGGCGCGCGCCAGACCCGTGACGATGGGCTCATCCAGACTCGCCACGGTCAGCTGTCGTGCGAGCAGGTCGAGTAGATAGAAGCGGGCCTCGGGCGAGACGTCGAGACGCAGGCGCGAGAGGGCTCGCTCCAGACGATCGTGAAAGTACCCTCGGGTGTCGGCGTGGGCTTCGATGTGCATGCTCGCTCCTAGATTTCCATTCGGACGCTACCCCTTGAAAGGTAAGGGCAGAGACGACTCATCCCAAAGAATGTTCCGCCCCTAATTAGGGCTAAACGAGCGGGCGAGGCCGAGCACGCCTCACCTAGCAGCCAACGCCCCAGAGTGCTGAGGAGCGCGTCTCTGGGCTAGCCTCTCTCGCAACTCACTGAAATCATTGAGCAGTGAGCGTTCTCACGTGCTGAGAATTCCATGCGTTGACTCCTGAGCGACACGGCTTAGGTTCGTCGGGCTCATCAGCACTCCCTGGGGGCGAGTGCTAAGAAAGCGCCTCCGGGGCCTCCTCTCGAGGTCCTCACAGCACTTTTGGCGCACCCCCTCCCAGCATTTTTTCGACGATCCCAGCGTCCCTGGGCGTCGTCATCGACAACCCAAAGACACATCAGGAGTTTCAGATCATGGCTATTCGACCCCTACACGACCGCATCCTCGTCAAGCGCGTGGATGAAGAAGAGACGACCAAGGGCGGGATCATCATCCCGGACACGGCCAAGGAGAAGCCCTTCGAGGCCAAGGTGATCTCCGTGGGCAACGGCAAGCTGCTCGACGACGGCAGCCTGCGCAAGCTCGACGTCAAGAAGGGCGATCGCGTGCTCTTCGGCAAGTACAGCGGCACCGAGGTGAAGGTCGACGGCGTCGAGCTCCTCATCATTCGCGAGGACGATGTCCTCGGCGTGATCAGCTGAGGAGAAGACCATGGCTGCAAAAGAAATCATCTTCGACGTCAACGCACGCAACCGCATCCTCGCGGGCGTGAACGCCCTCGCCAACGCGGTGAAGGTCACCCTCGGTCCCAAGGGCCGCAACGTGGTGATCGAGAAGAGCTTCGGCGCTCCCACGATCACCAAGGACGGCGTGACCGTCGCCAAGGAGATCGAGCTCGAGAACAAGTTCGAGAACATGGGCGCCCAGATGGTGCGCGAGGTCGCGAGCAAGACCTCGGACGTGGCCGGTGACGGCACCACCACGGCCACCGTGCTCGCCCAAGCCATCTTCCGCGAAGGCTCCAAGATGGTCGCCGCGGGTCACAACCCCATGGAGATCAAGCGCGGCATCGACGCCGGCGTGGAGTTCCTGCTCGCCAGGCTCACCAAGCTCTCCAAGTCGACCCGCGATCCCAACGAGATCGCCCAGGTTGGCACGATCAGCGCCAACGGCGACGAGACCATCGGCTCGATCATCGCCGAGGCCATGGAGAAGGTCGGCAAGGAGGGCGTGATCACCGTCGAAGAGGCCAAGGGTCTCGAGACGGAGCTCGACGTGGTCGAGGGCATGCAGTTCGATCGCGGCTACCTCTCGCCCTACTTCGTCTCCGACTCGGAGCGCATGGAGGCCGTGCTCGAGGACGCCTACATCCTGCTCTACGAGAAGAAGATCTCGAACATGAAGGATCTCCTGCCCGTGCTCGAGGCCATCGCGCGCCAGCAGAAGCCCCTCCTGATCATCGCCGAGGACATCGACGGTGAGGCCCTCGCGACCTTGGTCGTGAACAAGCTGCGCGGCACCCTCACCACCGCCGCCGTCAAGGCGCCCGGCTTCGGTGACCGCCGCAAGGAGATGCTCAAGGACATCGCCACCCTCACGGGCGGTCAGGTGATCACCGAGGATCTCGGCATCAAGCTCGAGAACGTGACGCTCAGCGACCTCGGTCGCGCCAAGCGCATCAGCATCACCAAGGACGACACGACCATCGTCGACGGCGGCGGCAAGAAGACTGAGATCGCCGGCCGTATCTCGACCATCCGTCGTCAGATCGAAGAGACGACCAGCGACTACGACGGCGAGAAGCTCCAGGAGCGCCTGGCCAAGCTCGCGGGCGGCGTCGCCGTGATCAAGGTCGGCGCAGCCACCGAGGTCGAGATGAAGGAGAAGAAGGCGCGCGTCGAGGACGCGCTCCACGCTACCCGCGCGGCGGTCGAGGAGGGCATCGTCCCCGGCGGCGGCGTGGCTCTGCTGCGCGCTCAGAAGGGCCTCGACAAGCTCGAGGTCACGGATGAGCAGCGCGTCGGCATCAACATCCTCGCTCGTGCCATCGAGGAGCCGCTGCGCCAGATCTCGGCGAACGCGGGGCTCGAGGGCTCGATCGTCGTGAACGCGGTCCGCAAGGGTAAGGGATCCTTCGGCTTCAACGCGGCCACGGAGACCTACGAGGACCTGCTCGCGGCGGGCGTGATCGACCCGACCAAGGTCGTGCGCACGGCGCTGCAGAACGCCTCTTCGGTTGCGGGCTTGATGCTCACGACGGAGGCGTTGGTCGCCGACCTGCCCAAGGACGAGGCTGATCATAGCCATGGCGCCCCCGGCGGCATGGACTTCTGAGCCCGCGGGCTGCACGCCCACTGATCGCAGACGCCGGATCGCTTCACGCGGTCCGGCGTCTTCGTCTCTGGCGGCCGCAGCTCAGCCACGCGCCGTGTACGCGATGCTCAGAAGCGACCCAGTAGCCTCAAGAGCACGCCCACGCGATCCGCCGTGGTGGTGTCGCCCGTGGCCGTGGCGTCACCCAGCAAGCCCTCGAGCCCCGCGCGCGCCTCCGCGACCGCGCCTCGAAGCGCGCTGACCTGGGCCTCCACGCCCTCCACCTCGCTGCGCGCGCGCAGCATGTCCGCGTAGCGATCGCGCAGAGTCTGACGCAGCCGCTCGAGCTCCGTTCGCGTCGCCTCGTCACCCGTGGCCGCGGCGCTCGCCCGCGACGCGCGTTCCTTGGCGAGGTCGGCGCGCAGCTGCGCCACCGTCTCCTCCAGAGCCAGGCGCGAGGAGTCGTCGGCGACCGATAGCCGGGCCTCGAGTCCACGGATGCGATCGTTGCGCTCCTCGAGCTGCGCCGTCAGTGAGCGCATCAAGGTCTCGTCCAGCTCGCTGGGCGCCGAGCTGCCCACCGCGGTGATCTCCGAGGCTCGTGCCCCCTCGGCGCCCTCCATGTCCGAGAGGCGCTTCAGCTGCCCGCGCGTCTCCTGCAGCGCCGCCCGCGATGCGTCCGCTCGGGCTCGTGTGCGCTCGAGCTCCTGTGAGAGCGCGTCCCCACGCTGACGCGCCGTCCCTGCGCGACCCTCTGCCTGAGCAGCCCTCGCGGCGGCCTCCTCCGCCGACACGCGTGCGGCCTGCGCGAGCGTGCGTTCGCTGTCGAGCTCGTGACGCGCCTCCCGCAGGGCGCGCTCGAGCTCGACCTCGGCCCGCTCGAGCTCCTCGACGCGCGAAGCTTCGGCCGGATGCGCCGCCTCCTCCGCCGCA